>NZ_JAATJW010000007.1 GCF_011800755.1 Listeria valentina | reverse complement strand
AAAAGGAGGCTCTTTATTTTGAAAATTTTTAAGTATTTACTCTTTTTGTGTCTACTTTATTGACATCTATCCAAATTAAAAATTAAAAGAATCTCGTCTATAAATGACGAGATTCTGAGTCTATTTCAATCCTTTTCTTTTTATAAATTGAGGCATCATAAAGAGCATTCCATTGACTAAAATAAGATTCTATCGAAAAACGATTTTCCACCGTAAGTCTAGCCTGTTTAGAAAGTGAAAGTCTCAACTCGCGCTCATTTAAAAACAATTTCAAATAAATTTGAATTTGCTGCAAATCTCCCGGTGCTACTAAAAAACCATTTTCACCATCTCGAATGGCTTCCGGTATTCCTCCAATACTCGTTGCAAGATTGGGAATCCCCCACGCCATCGTCTCAAGAATAGACATCGGCAAACCTTCATTATAAGAGATTAACAAGTGCAACACTGCATCCGAAAGCACCTCATCACGTTTTGAAACATCTAGCCAGCCAGGAAGTGTCACATTTTGAATGTTTCTTCGCTTGATTTCTTTTGTAAGTCGTTCGATTTCCCCATCTCCATATAAAACAAATTGGTAATCTGGAAAGAGTGGGGCAATTTGTAGCACATCATAGCTTCCTTTTCGCTCCCCTTGACGCCCTAACATAATAATTTTTTTGGCATCTGAATCGTAGTTTGCTTCTTTTGGCACTTCTACTGCATTAGGAATCACAGAAATGGGGGTTTTTGTAAGGCCTCTGTAAAAGCTCGCCCAACTTTCACTTAAAACAACAATGTGATCAGCACGATTTAATACGTCTCGAATTCGTTTTTTTAAGAATCGTGGACTTTTTTCGTAGAACAAATCAAATTGTGAAGCATGCATATGGAAAATATAATGCGTATACCTAGGAACTAAGTAGCTAAGCAAAGCTTTTCGATAAAAACTTCCTTTTTGTGCTACGTGAAAGTGAACGATATCAATTTTTTCTTGTCGAATTTTCTTACGGATCAAAAATAAAGTCCGAATTCCAGCAAAATATCTATGCTTTTCCTGCCAAGTTTCCAAGTAAACTATTTTATTACTGCGGTAATATTTCCGGAAATTGGCAATAACTGTCGCTATGCCACCTTTTGCTTTAGAACTTGGTCCAACCATCAAGATATTCATCTTTTGCCTCCTTTCTTTCTATAAGAACCCATAAATTCCCGACATTTATTAATGAGTGCCATCAGCGTTTCGTTGTATAACCAAGAAATCACTAAGAGCACCAAAAAACCAAAACCAAAACTCCACATAGACTGTTCGCAAAAAGTTGTATAAAGCGCATATGAGACTAAAAACAAAGTTCCCACATAAAATCGCTTCAATTTATAATCAACCTGAAATAAACGAGTGGAAAAATAAGTTCTCATCGCAAAAAAAGCAATATAAGAAATTCCAGTAGAAATTGCAGCCCCTGCAGCCCCAATTAACGGAACAAGGAAGATATTTCCAAGCACATTAATAAAAAAGACACAGCAAGCGATCAGAAGATGCCACTTTGTTTTTTTATAAAAGTTAATTCCAACCACAGTCACTTCTGAAATGGTATACATCACAGGGATAAATACTAAAAATGGCATGATCGAAGCAGCATCCCGGTATTCTGAACCTAAAAGATAAACAATAACTTCTTTAAAAAGTAAAACACCCGTTGCAATAATAAACATTACAAAAATAACCGTTTGAGCCATTTTTTGGAAAAACACGGTATTATCAGGGTTTTCTTTGAATTTTTCATAACTAAGCGGTGTCCAAAAAGCCGTAAAATTGATCTGTAACATATTAAGGACAGCAATAATTTTAAATGCTGCATAGTATAACCCTAATTCGCTATAGTTTGACCACTCTTTAATAGCGAGTCGATCCACAGACTGAAAAGCTAGCGTCATTAGGAGCGTGACCATAAGTGGCATACCATAATGTAGTCTTTCGCTCGTACCACTCTTTAGAGGAGCAACTTGGCCACCAAAAAAATGCCAAAATTTATACTCTACACCAATAGCAATCACGGTGACTAAAATCATAAATGAAATATGTGCATAAATAATAACTTCATAGTGATTGCCCATTAGATACGCGAAAAAAAGAATACCTAGAAATTCAAGTGATTTATTTAAGACTTGAATCAACGAGAAAATCTTTCCCTTTTGTTGCATGCGGATAACAAGTGACGCAAATGTGCTCACAATGCGCAAAAAAACATAAAGCAGCAGTAAAAAAACAAGCCACAAACTGATTTTTGAAAATATGAATGCGGAAAAGCTTTGATAAAAAACCAAAATTAAAAGAGCTGCTAATCCAAAAGTCGCAAGTGAGATCCTTAAACTGCTACGCAACAAAAACTTACGATTCGACGTCTCTTCTTCATAAAAAAAACGAATAAAACTTTGATCCGATCCGAGAAGTGTGATCGCTGTCAAAACATCCACAACGAGCAAAAAAATGGAGGCTTGTCCAAATTGATCAGGTGAAAGCAGCCTTGTTGTAATCGGCGTGCTCACAAAACCGATCAACATGGCAATCCAGCTTCCAATCGAAATTGATAAAAACTTATTTAAAATATTGCTTGTTTGACTCACGAAAGTTTTCGCCTCCTACTTAGCACCCGTCACTTTTTTTCATAAACTGCTGCATTTGTTCTACAAAAGCTAAAAATGTTACAACTTGATCTTTTTCCTGCGCCGTCCCATTTTCAAAAAGAAACATACAATCCTGCTTTAACTGCTTATCTTTTAACACCTCTAACCCTCGCTCAAAACGCTCTTCATAGAAAGCTTGTAGCTCTGGATTCTGTTTATACCAGTAGTCCACCGGATTCATATGTTTCTTTGTGTTTAATCGCAGCCCAAGCTTTTTCTTAAGATACTTTCCTACCGCTTTTGGAAGACTTGTCCACGGAATAGGAACCCCCTTCACAGTCCAGACTTTGCGATTGATCTTTCCCTGCACCTTTTCATAGACAAAATTAGCTGCTTCTGGGTAATAGTGATTGATCCACTTCAAATAAAGCGCATGTCCACTACGATATTCAAACGGAAGTGACAAACAAAAATCTAAAAACTCGACATCAAGAAACGGAGAAATGGTTTCTGTAAATTGATACATTGGCTTTAAGCCAATATTTATCCCTGTGAATCCACGATTGTAAAACTTAAACAACTCTTGATCCGATAAGTTAACTGCTTGCTCTTCTGTATAACAAACCCGGTCGAGCAGCTTCGTCGAAACAGCTCCATCTCCTCGCTTAAAGCCTTGCTGCTTTCCATCATCATAATAAGTCCCAATGATGACATCCCCAAGCTGACCGGTATGAACCAACCCAAACCTATCCAAGTTGACATTTTTCAATAGACTGAGTGTGTGCGAAACCGTTGAACTTTGGGCTCTTGCTCCCGATATCCTGACGGCTTCATCAAAATACTTGTATAAATATAGTCCGTTATCTAAACTTTTAAACAACCACTCGTGATGCAACTTATTCGCAATTTCATTCGCCACAGTCTCATCCAGATAATTAGATTGGGAAAACGTGTAATTTAACATATCCGTATAGCCCATTTCGTGTGCTACCCAAGTTGTCATTCGTGAATCGAGTCCGCCACTAAGTGCTACTAAATGTTTATAGCCATATTCCAAATCCTTTTCAAAAGAAAGACGAACAGCATTGCGAAATAATGTATCTAATTTTTCAAGCGCTTGTTCTTCTTCAATCGGCTGTACTTTAGTTTGAATCTCATAATAACTTTTTTGCATCAATCCCTTAGAGGAAAACATTAAAAAGCTTCCTGGTGTAAGACGTCTCACTTCGTCGAACAAAGTTTCATTACAAAGCGTGTGCCCATGAGTCATTAAACTATAACTAGCATTTTTATTAAGCCTAAATGTCTTCTCGGAATGAACATGAACGAGTTTTATTAGCAGATCAAAGTCTGTTGCAAAATAAAGTGTATTCGTTTCTTGATCCATATAGTAAAAAACTTCTTTATCACCCATATGATTTGTATAAATCGCAATTCTTGCGGTTTCCTTTTCAAGTACTACTCCTGCAAAACTGCCCCGCAAGTTTTTAAAGAAAGGGGTAGCGGCCGTTTGTTTCATTTTCTGAAGTAATGAAACCATCTTTGTTTCAGCATTCATTCTGTAATGTTTTAGTAGTTTCTGCTTATTTAAGACAACGCCATCAAGAATAAAAAAGTGTTCTGCATCCTCAGAAAACGTTTTGTCATAAATAAATTTTTTTGTAGCGTGTCGAAAAAAGCGACCGTAAAGTCCTGCAACCTGAATCACAGCCTCTTCATCTATAAATCCTGATTCGTGTGTTACAAAATCGCTCCATTTTAGTTTTTTTTCAAGTACGTCAGGCCTGTCTGAAACAAAGCCATAAAATCCAGGCATAGCATCTTTCTTCCCTTCTATCAAAATCAATCATTTTTAAGTCTTGCGCGTGATAAGAACAGCTCCACAAATGAGCCCTAAAAAAGTTGAGGACAATGCTGAAAATAAAACATGTCCCGCAAAAAAGCCGTAAAAAATGATGACAATCAGAATAAAGCTATAAACAGAACGTCCTTCTTTTTCTAAAGCTAGCTTCAAAAAATACCCTAGCAAAACGAGCAAGAGAATCATTCCAATCAAGCCAAAACCGAAAAAAGCATCAAAAAAATCCATTTCAATTAGGCCCATGCGACCAAATTGTTCTAGCCGGTACTGAAAGCCCTGTCCACCAAAAAAAGTGAAATTAAAATGAGGATCACTCAAAAAAGCAGTCATTCCGCCTTCCAGAAAGGTGCTACGTGAGCTAGACAAAAGTCGAACTAAGTCACCATCATAAAGTTGATAAAAGTAACTTAGCCGTTCGAAAGTTCCGCTCAGCATTGAAACAATATCTCGTGCACCTTTTATAGCGCCCCAGAGTAAAATCCCTAAACAAATGATCCAGATTGTTAAGCGATGAAGTAACGATCGATACAGCGAGCCAAATAAAACAGTGACGAGTAGTATCAAGCTGACAAAAGCACCGTAAAGAATTCCCGTTTTCATTCCAATTAAAATTAAGCAAAAGAAATTGCCCACATAAAGCAAAATGCTTAAAATTAAACCCATGCCCCATTTTCCTTTTAATTTTTTATGTAGTTCCCAGCCGGATAATGTAATTAAAATAATGAACGCACAAGAAAGATCGTTCTGTGCATAGAAGAAGCCCTTATAACCCGCCTCAGAAGCTGCATAAGTATAGGTTCCTATACCGAGTAAATAGGGAATAATGAGGCCTGCTGTAAAAAACAAATTAATCACTGTAAACATTCGATTTAACCACAAAATCTGAAAAGTCTCTCTCCGTTGGTACATATAATACGGAATAAGTGTCCATAAAAAGTACTTCACTAAAACACCTAAATCGCTAGTTAACCAAGAAATTGGATTCTGTAGGACAATACTTTGAAGGAGAAAAAGCAAGAAGCTTCCTAAGATGAACATGAAAGTGAGGAAGGTGTAGCGACTCTTAGGCATTACTTTGCTAAAAATGGCAAAAAGTAAAAAGAAAAAGAAGACAAAGCGATACAAAATACCAATTGGAAAAGTCTTACCTGTTGTCAAAAAAAAGCCATTTACACTATCAATCAAAGGAAAAACAGCAACAAGTGCCAAAAACAAATAGATATTCCAAGGTATACGTTGCAATTGTCTATTTTCCACGCCGTTTCTCCTTCCATACCAGCTTTAAAAAAGTCAGATTTCCTAGCAAATAGCGCCGAAACATTCGCCGTGGTTCTTGAAGAAAGCGATAAAACCATTCCAAGCCGATCTTTTGCATCCAACTAGGTGCACGCTTTGTTTTGCCAGCAATAATATCAAAACTCCCGCCAACGCCCATAGAAAAAGGAACATTCATAATCTCTTTATACGTGTGAATCCAAAATTCTTTTTTGGGACTCGAAAATGCAACAAACAAGATATCCACGTTGCTATCTCGGATTTCTTCTGCAATAGAAAGAGATTCCCCTTCTTCAAAATAACCATTCCGGTAGCCCGCAATCCTTAATGCTGGAAAGGTTTCCTGATGAATCTGTATCACCTTTTCTACCACTTCTTCTTCCGCACCAAAGTAGTAAACTCGGTAACCTTTTTTTGCCGCTAGTTTTACAAGATTCGAAAACAAATCAATCCCTGTCACTCTTTCTTGAACCGGAAAACCAAGAAAGCGACCAGCCCAAACAATTGACTGCCCGTCTACATTAATCAACGAACAGCTATTCACAATTTCTTGCAATGCTTTGTTTTTAGCTATTAAATTAACTTTGCTAGCATTCACAACCACATGTTGCTCTGGTTGACGTGCTAAGATAATTTGCTCTACTCGTGCAAGTGTTTCTTCCATCGTGAGAAGGTCTAGCTGTGTTCCAAGTAAAGAAAACCGTTTATTTTGTTCAGAAGTCACGTTTCAGTAAGCCCCTTTCGGAGCAATCACAACTAAAATAGTCCGAGCAAGAATTTTTAAATCATTCAAAAACGACATATGCTGAATATAGGCAAGATCTAGTTCTACCATTTCAGCAAACCCAATTTGATTTCGCCCGCTAACCTGCCAAAGACCTGTACAACCTGGTGTAACTGTCAGACGCATCTTGTCATATGCCGAATACATCTCAACTTCTCGTGGAAGCGGTGGACGCGGTCCCACTAACGACATTTCTCCTCGGATAACATTCCATAGTTGCGGAAATTCATCAATACTTGTTTTTCTTAAAAAACGTCCAATCGGCGTTACCCGCGGATCTCTTTTCATCTTAAACATCGCGCCTTTTATTTCATTTAGTTCTAAATACTTCGCAAGTTCTGTTTCTGCATTTGGTCGCATTGTTCTAAATTTATACATCTGAAAATTCGAACCGTTTCGCCCAACTCGGACTTGTTTAAAAATTATCGGTGCTTTTAGGTCTGTCATCTTAATTACTAACGCTACTAAAATAAACAGCGGAAAAAGAAACAGTAGCGCTAGAAGTGCAAAAACAAAATCCCACAGTCTTTTAAAGCGCAAATAAAGGCCTCTTTCTTCTGCCGCTATTTGGAAAATCACTTTATCGTTTTCCATTATTCTCACCCTTTTTAGTAATAGTAATAGTTTTTATTCAAGTCTTTTGTGCCATTTAAAATAGCACCTAATAAATTCACTCTAGTAAATTTCAACTTATCAAGAGCTTTTTTGGCTTCTTCTTTGAGTGTTTTATGATAGCGAATTACGAGAATAGCTCCATCTACCTCATCAGCCAAGACTAACGCATCAGGAACAATCGTCGCTGGTGGCGTATCTATGATAATAAAATCGAACTTTGTTCTTAGTTCAGCCAAAATTTTTTTCATCCGGCTAGAAGCCAGTAAGTCTGTTGGATTCGGCGGAATAATGCCACTTGTCATAATAGTTAGATTGTTAACCGTTGTTTTTTGAAGCACCTCTTCAAGTTCTAGGTCTCCTGTAATCAAATTCGAAAGCCCGCTATACATATTTTTCGAAAAAATTTTGTGGATCGTTGGTTTGCGCAAATCCGTATCAATTAACAGTGTCTTTTTCCCAGATTGTGCGGTTACAATGGCAATGTTAGAAGCAATTGTTGATTTTCCTGTTCCGCTTTCCGATGATGTGACCATCACAACATTATTTTCTTTATCAATACTAGTGAAATCGATTCCGGTTCGAATCATTCGAAAT
The DNA here is from genome assembly GCF_011800755.1 of Listeria valentina. Taxonomy (GTDB): domain Bacteria; phylum Bacillota; class Bacilli; order Lactobacillales; family Listeriaceae; genus Listeria; species Listeria valentina. The sequence goes on along the minus strand of NZ_JAATJW010000007.1, from coordinate 81,300 downwards.
TGCTCATAAAGCGGTGAATGTGAATCAATCTGTGTGAGAATCGTTTTCGTTCCCATATTTTTGACCTCGCTTTCTACCTTTTTCCGCACTGTGTTTCACTGCCCGATCATTAAATTCGCTTACTACCCCTAAAACATGAATTCCAAGTAAACTTTCAATTTCCTCAGTGTCAGTAAATTTGCGGTTAAAAAACAGCTTCATAAACATAATCAAAAGATCCACAACCATCCCGCATAGTAGTGTTAAAATAAGTAATAAAGTTTTATTCGGTTTTATTGGTTGATCACTACTGGTTTCATCCGCTTGCGATAAAATGGTGACATTATTGACATTCATGATTTTTGGTATTTCTTTTTGAAAAGTTTGAGCAGTTAAGTTTGCTATTTCTGTTGCCTTTGCTACATCTTTATTTTGAACATTAATTTCAATCACTTGAGAATTATCTTTACTCGTAGCCGTCATCGCTTCCATCAAAGCTTCACTAGAATAAGTTCCATCTAGTTTTTCTTCAACTTCACTTAAAATTCGCGGGCTTAAAATGATATTGCTGTACGTATTTACAAGTTGTAAATCGGCTTGAACAGATTGCACTTCAAGATTCGCATTTTTTGGATTATCATTTTGGCTAATTAAAATCTGTGCGCTTTTTTGATAAACTGGAACAGCTATAAATTGCAAATAAGAAAACATTCCTGCAACCAGTACTACAATGACGCCAATAAGAAGCCATTTTTCGCGTTTCATCAGTTGTATAATTTTACTTAAATTAATTATTTCATTCATTGGATTCTCCCAAAATAATGATTTAAACACTCAATTTTTCTTGCTTAATCGCGGAAATGTCCCCTAACGAATAATAGTGAACGCTCGAATTTGAATGTTCATAAACTTGCTTCGTATCTAACAAATAGCGTTGTTTCATGTGCGAAAAATCCGCTTCTGTTATTTGTTTAAATTCCGCGTGATCCGTTAAAATTAAAACTAAATCACTATTCCTAAGTGCATCAGATTTATTTTGCGTCAGCTGGTCTATTTGAACGTGTGGATCATAAACGCTAATTTCATAATTTGTTGTTTCCTTTAAAAGTCGTAAAACCTCAATTGCTGGGCTTTCCCGTATATCATCAATATTTCCTTTGTATGCCAATCCAAAAATCGTTATTTTTTTCCCACAAATGTTATCCATGAGTTGCTTAGTTTTCTGCACAATAAATGTGGGCATATTCCTATTGATAGCTCTTGCCGTTTGAATTAACTCCGTATTTTCTGGTGAAGCAGCCACAACAAAATACGGATCAACAGCAAGGCAATGTCCTCCAACCCCCGGACCCGGTTGGTGAATATGCACACGCGGATGTTTGTTTGCCATCTCGATGACCTTTAGCACATCGATCTCAAGATCATCTCCAACCTTGACAAGTTCATTAGCGATCGCAATATTAATATCACGATACGTATTTTCCATCAACTTAGATAATTCCGCCTCAGAAGCTCCCGCCAAAATAAGTTCACCTTCGACAAACTTGCCATAAATTTCTTTTCCTTTTTCCGCACAACGCTTTGTCACGCCACCAATGATTCGATTATTTCTTCTTAGTTCCAACAAAATCTTTCCAGGAAGTACCCGTTCTGGGCAATGCACTAAATAAATATCTTCCCCCACCACAAAACCATAGCTTTCGATCATAGGCTGAATGTGGTTTACTGTTGTTTTAGGAGGGATAGTAGATTCAATAATCACGGTATTACCCTTTTGTAAAAACGGTAGGATGGACTGAACTGCTTGATCTACATACTGAAAATCACAACTATGATACTTGTCATTTTGATTAGGCGTTGGAACAGAAATAATAAAAACATCTGCTTGTTCCGGAGTAGTTGAAGCTCTGAATGTTCCATCCGCTAAAACTTCTGCTAACAGTTCGGCAACTCCTGGTTCCTCAAGATGCACAATTCCTTGATTGAGCTGCGACACAATTTTAGATGAAATGTCTACCCCAACGACTTCTTCGCCGCTTTTTGCAAAACTAAGCGCTGTTGGAAGCCCAATATACCCAAGCCCAATCGTCATTAACTTACTCATTTACGGTGACACTCCATTCCGCAAGTTCCTTTCCGTTTGGTTTGTAAACTAACTTATCTGGTACCTTATTGGTAGCAAAAGAGACCTTACCCGACAGCTTTTCACCAGACTTTAGTTCATTTCCAAACGTTGCAAGTGAATCATCTAGCTTCACTTCTTTTTTATCCTTCGTTTTTAGTACGAAATCAATTGATCCTAGTCCTTTCTTTACGGAAGAAGCATTTTCTCCTTCAATCGTGAAAGTATATAGATTTTCTTTTTTCTTGCCTTCTACTTTTTCATTTTCTTCTTGTTTTTTAATCGTTATTTTCAGCCCATCAACAACTTGACTTTTATTTGCTGGATTTTTTTCGCTTGTTTTCTCTGTTTGGTTTTTTTGTTCTTTTTCAGCTGCATTATTCCCAGAGCAAGCTCCTAAAAAGACAAGTAAAACAAGTGAAATGCTCATTACTATTTTTTTCATACTACACCTCAACTAGATAATTAGTTACCCACTAGAAAACAAGTGTTTTCTAGTGGGTAATGTTTTTTAATTAATTACAGCTACACTTTTTTGATCGAGCAAAGTGGTCAGCTCATTATAAGCGGAGATTGTAACCACATCTCCTGCTTTGATTTTATTTGCACCCACATAGTACGAAAATCTTCCATTTTCAAAACTTCCGCCCCATGCTTGTTGAACGCCATTTATAGACACACGCGCCATTGTAATATCTCCTGTGTAAGCACCAGTGATTGTCACATTTCCAACAGAGTAAGAGTCAGGTGAAATTGTCCCTTGAGATGTAGAACTTTTGACTGTTATCGTTTTATTGCCATCTAACAAACGATCATTTTTATCGTAAGCAGAAATTGTGACTACATCTCCTGCTTTAATTTTGTCAGCTCCAACGTAATAAGAGAAGCTTCCATTACTAAATGTTCCACCCCACGCCTGTGCTTTACCATTAATTGAGATGCGAGCCTTTGCCACATCACCAGTATAGGTACCATTAATTTCTAGATCACCGACAGTAAACGTGTTTGGTGAAATCGTTCCTTGAGTCGTAGCAGAACCACTAACCGTCACAGTTTTTTGATCCAATTGTTTGTCATTTTTGTCATAAGCGGTTAGTACAACTGTATCTCCTGCTTTAATAGCACCAGAACCTACATAATAAGAGAAACTTCCTCCACTAAATGAGCCGCCCCATGACACAACTTTTCCATTTACTGTTAGACGAGCTTTTGCGACATCACCAGTATAGCTTCCAGTAATGTTTGAATCATTGACCGCATAAGTTTTTGGTGAAATGGCTCCTTGAGTAGCCCCACCATTTACAGTCACAGTTTTTTGATCCAATTGTTTTTCATCTTTGTCATAAGCAGTTAACACAACTGTATCTCCTGCTTTAATAGCGCCTGTACCTGTGTAGTATGAAAAGCTTCCATTAGTAAAGGTACCGCCCCATGACACAACTTTTCCATTTACCGTTAGGCGAGCATTAGCAACGTCACCAGTATAGCTTCCTGTAATAGTGGAATTACCAACAGTATAGCTATTCGGAGTGATCGTTCCAGCTGTTACTGCTCCATTTACTTTAACTGGCACTTTTTCTGTTAGACTTGTTTGTCCATCTTTTGTATAGCCCTCAATTGTGACAATATCTCCGGCTTTAATGACATTTGGATTGACGTAGTAAGAGAATCCGCCATTCGCAAAAGTACCACCTTGAGACTGAAGAACCCCATTTACATAAAGTTTTGCAAACTCAACATCACCAGTATATGTTCCTGTAATGTTTGAACTTCCAACTGTATATTCAGCTGGGGTAATCGTTCCTTGTTGATTCCCAATTTTAACTGGTTTATCGTCTAACACTTTACCGTATGCACTATATCCAACTAAACGAACATCGTCAGTAGCATTTGTGATTTTATCTTCTGCATAATAGGAGAAGCTTCCATCAGCACGAACGTCAACTTGAGGATATTTTTCTCCATTTACAACAAGCGCAACAGTTTTCACATCTCCTGTATAAGACCCTGTTACATTTTCTTGCCCTAATTGATAAGCCTTAGGAGAAACTGTTCCTTTAATATTTTCATCAGAAACAGTAATTTTACGCTCTACCTTTGTTTCATTCCGGTCGCTATCTGTCACCGTATAAGTTACAGTATATACACCTGGTTTATTGATATTAACATCTGAATCCACCACAATTTTGTTTGTGAGGTCCCCATCTTCTTTATCTGTTGCCTTAACTCCAGCAAGTGGATCAAATTCTTCATTCACTTGGACAAGGGTGTCGCTAACTCCTGTAAGTGTTGGAAGACCACCAGTCCCAACAATGGCTTGCTTTTCAGCAGTATATGCCTCCGCACCGCGGTCACCAATTTGGATACTGACATATCCACTGCTGTTCTCTCCGACTTTAACATGATAACCATTCCCAGTTTGTGAATCTGGAATAGCTACTTTTAAGTCGTTGTAAAGCGATTTATAATCCAAGTTCATTTGGTAACTAACCGTCGATTGAGCCGGAATTGTTAACGCTTGATCAGTTTTCATACTCAAAACACCGGAGTCTTTATCATAAGTAAGATTTTCTTTGCTAAATGAAATTGAACCTCCAAAAATGCCAAGACTTGTAATCTTCCCTGTTTGGTTAAGCGCATCAAAAAGTGTCCCTTTTTCATATGCGGCTTCAATCAGAGGACGAAATTCAACTGGAATTTCTGTTGTCATATAAACTTCCTCAGCTAGACCAGCTCCCCAAGCATTGACCCAAAAATCTAATCGCAAATTACCACCAACTTGCGTATCAAGATTAAGTGGTGTTACAGCCGCAGTTTCAAGCGTCGCATTTGTCCACACTGCTAGTGCACGTGGTGTAGGTTTTTGAGTAGCCTCTGATCCATTCGTTTCCGCAGCCTTAGCTTGGAACGGAGTCCCCACTAAAAATTGGCTGGCTACAGTTGCAACAGCGACCGCTGTCACTACTCCTTTTTTTAAATTCTTACTTGATTGTTTGGTCATGTCTGAATTCTCCTTTTCTTTTGAAATAGCTACAGTAAAGTAATCACAAATATTTCCTAAATGGCACGGCATCCCCCCCTTAAACGGCCTACTTAGGTTTGTTTAATCGTTACGCAAAATTCATTTGAAGTTTTTTATTCAATTTTTCTAAACTCATCTTGCAATTGTCCATGGTTTAATTGGATATGCCCTTCCGAATCAAACTTGACAATTTTGCTCCTAAAAAGCTCTTTCATCGTTTTTTGGAAAAAAGTTCGGTCAACATTGCTATACTCGAGTAAAAATTTATTTTCAATTCCAGCAGGCAAATGTCGCCACTCCCCCATTCCTATTCCAATATTTTCACTCAATTCCATTAACGAAGAAATAATCTTTTTTCGTCTCCCTGAATAAGACAAACTAATAAGCCGTTTCATTAATTTTTCTTCCTGTATATTCGTGTAATTAATCAAAAATTCGGAAAAAGAAGGTCTTATTGATAGATAATTAAAGAAATATTCTTCTTCAATAAATGCTATGCTACTCCCCTTTTGAACTTTAGCACACATTTGATTGGATGAATTACTATCCTCTAGTCCTAAAATAGAATTTCCCACCAATACATCTACTAAAAACTCACTGTTATCTTGCACTGCTTTTAAATAAATAAAGCACAATCCCTCAATAAAAAATGCCAGATAACCTTGTGTCCGCAAATCCAATAACTCATCTTTGTCATATCTTTTATAAACTACCTGAAACCGACTGACTTTATTCTCATCCAATTCTTTAATCATCTCTTGTATAGAAACTCTTTGAGTCATCCCCATTTCCCCATCTCCTTTTCTATGCACATTTATTGTAATAACAATCCACATGTAAATCTGCAACTATTATTGCAAAAAAGCTGCCACTTTTTGAACAATTTGTGTCGAAAATTGTACATTACCATTCAAAAAATATAAAATTTTGTTATAAAAATCTATAAAAATTAACTTTCCAACAACTTTTTTCGGTAAATCCTAATTAACACCCCAAACGAAATCCTCCTTTTCCATAAAAAACTTAAATCTATTCGTGTCAATCCGCTAGTTGCATTTAAGTTCTTTCTATAAATTTTATTTTATCTTATGTAAAAATAACTATAAACTGTCTATATGCTAAATTTTTTCTTATTAGAACTGCTTTTTTGTCCAAATTATGACTTTTTTGCACAAAAAAAGCCCTTTAAGAGTCAACAAGTGTCATCTCTTAAAGGACTTTCTTATAAACAACTTTATTTATCGTCGTTGTCGTTGTCGTTATCATTATTGATATTTTTCAGTTTATCACCAATTAAATCACCCATTTGGAAACCTGTGTTTTCTTCTGGAAGTTCATAATCATTTTCTTCTTGTGGTTCTTCTTGAAGGGCTTTAATGCTTAGTGATAGACGCTTTTCATCTTCGCTCACATCTAATACTTTCACTTCTACTTCTTGACCTTCTTCAAGAACTTCACTTGGTGTTCCGATGTGCTTATGCGCAATTTGCGAAATATGAACTAGCCCCTCTACTCCAGGGAATACTTCAACAAACGCTCCAAATGAAACAAGGCGCATAACTTTACCTTTTAACACAGCACTAACAGGAGCTTTTTCAGCAATGTTATCCCATGGTCCTGGTTGTGTTTCTTTAATTGAAAGTGAAATCCGTTCGTTTTCAGGGTCCACTCCAATAACTTTCACTTTTACTTTTTCGCCTTCTGTTAAGACATCGCCAGGAGTTCCAATGTGCTCATAAGAAATTTGCGAAATATGAACTAACCCGTCTACACCACCAAGGTCAACAAATGCACCAAAGCTTGCAAGGCGCTCGACTGTTCCTTCTAGAACATCTCCTTCTTTAATTGTCGCAAGAAGTTCTTTTTTCTTTTCTTCTTTTTCAGCTTCAGCCACAGCTCGGTGACTCAAGATCACACGATTTTTTTCTGGTTCAAATTCAACAACTTTAAACGCCAAAGTTTTTCCTTTATAATCAGAAAAATCTTCCACAAAGTGATCTTCTACAAGTGAAGCCGGTACGAAAGCTCGAACTCCGAGGTCAACTACAAGACCACCTTTAACAACATCACTCACAATAGCATCAAAAACTTCGCCCGATTCAAATTTTTCTTTGATTTCGTCAGAAGCTTTCAGCGCATCTACTTTGCGTTTAGAAAGAACAAGAACATCTTCTTCTACTTTCGTAACAACAAGATCAAGAGTGTCTCCGACATTTACTACGTCAGAAGCTTTTTCTACATGTACATTGGATAGTTCGCTAATCGGCACAACCCCGTCCAATTTGCTATCAGGAATTCCGACATATACTTGTTTATCTTCCACGCTTGTAACTGTGCCGGTGACTTTGTCCCCTTCTTCAAAATTTCTAACTTCCACATCGTTTAATTCATCAGACATGCGTAGCCCTCCTTAATTCGTTTCTCGAATTAGGACTTTCTGTAACCGCAAAAGAAGTACAGCTTCTAACAATCTTCATGACAAGGCACGTAGCAAATTCGTCATTACGGGAGTCCACCTACTCACTAAAAGGCATTCGTCAGATTGATTTTTTGCAAGAAAATCCTAAAAGATTTGATCTCTATGTTAGAAAAAATCTCTCTTCTAACATCCTACAAAACAACAGATTTGTCAAGTTTTTTCGTCAAATGAAATAGGCTTGTAAATTAGTTTACAAGCCCTTTTTTCATTGTTCAATTGTCTGATTTGCCAAATCAAGAATCTTAGTAGCTACTTCTTGAATAGACATACTTGTTGTGTCCACAGTAATGGCATCATCTGCTTTTTTTAGTGGCGAATGTTTTCGTGTATAGTCAAGATGATCACGATCTTCGATTTCTTTTTGAAGCTGTTCAAAGTCCACATCATAGCCTTTTGCTTTATTTTCTTTATATCGTCTTTCTGCGCGTTCCTTGACACTCGCAAGCAAGAAAATTTTCAGTTCAGCATTTGGAAGAACCGCTGTTCCAATATCTCGTCCGTCCATAACAACACCTCCAGCACTAGCGAAGGCTTGTTGCTTTTTCTGCAAGGCTTCGCGAACAAGTAGATGAGCAGAAACAACTGAAACATGATTGGTAATTTCATCCGTTCGAATGACATTTGTGACATTTTCGTCATCAATGAACACTTGTTGAATATCCCCCGGCTCAAAACGAATGGTTTTCGTTTGCAACAATTTCATAATGCCTGCTTCATCCTCGTAAGAAACACCAGCCTGGAAAGCTAAATACGTAGCTGCCCGGTACATAGCGCCCGTATCAATATAAATGAATTGAAGTTTGCTTGCTACAATTTTAGCTACCGTACTTTTTCCAGCCGCAGCAGGGCCATCAATCGCAATACATATTTTTTTCGTCATTTCAAATTTAATTCCCTTCTGTTCAATAAAAATTGGCTTGCGTCGCACCTTTTTCAGAAGCAAGAAGCACCATTAAACGCATGCGCGCTTTTTTACTGTCATAATCTTTTCCCAGAATAACACCTTGATTAAAAAGGTCAAATGTACTACCCAAATAATCATAAGTTGTATATACATTCCCTTCTTCAGCACTTGTTGTAATAACCACAGGAATTTGTTGTTGAAGCGCCCGTAAAATCCCCGGCATCATTTTGGGAGCCACTTGTCCGCGTCCAACTCCTTCAAGTATGATACCATCCACGCCTTTTTCAATCAAAGCATCAATCATGAAGCTATCCGCGTCTAAATAGCATTTCACGATCGCGACATCTGGAAGTGGTCGTTTAAGTTCGAAACAATCGTGGATGACTGGTTTCTGATAAATAAAAACTTGATCATTATCAATGATTCCAAGATAACCAAAGCCAAAAGCACTAAATCCTTGGATATTAGATGCATGGACTTTTTTTACATAGCGTGCCGCAAAAATACGCTCATTAAACACAACAACCGTTCCAGCCCCTTTAAGAAGCGGTTCAGACGCAGTATGTATCGCGTGACGAATATTGATAAAAGCATCTGTCCCCATTTCTTCAGGAGCTCTCTGTGAACCCGTCACAACGACAGGGCGCTCGTCTCGGATCGTTAAATCAAGAAAATAAGAAGTCTCTTCAAGTGAATCCGTACCATGGGTGACTACAACTCCTGCGTAGGAAGGATCGGTAAAAATCTCTTCAATAGTCCTCTGCAGGTCCACAAGATGCTCTCTTGAAATATGCATCGATGGAAGTTGGAAAGTCGAAAAAATATCCACTTCAATTTCATTTGGAAGCCCGCAAATCTGAACTAGTTCTTCACCTGTTAATTCACCAGAAGCCAGTTTCCCAGAAGCCGTCTTTCGACTTGCGATGGTTCCGCCTGTTGTGACCAGTGCTACTTTTGTCATTTCATCTCCCCTTTTCCACAAAAAGAACGAGCTTTTTTCGGAAATTTCTTCCCGTCTTCCGCTCATTCTTTTCTTACTTATTTAGGAATTTTAATCACGGTTCCAACCGGTACACTATCTGAAGACAGCCCGTTTGCTTGCTTAATTTTTTGAACCCCTTGCGTAGCATTTGAAGCGCCATAAGCATTCACAGCAATTCGGTAAAGCGTTTCGCCTGACTGAACCGTATGACTAGAAGCCTGTGCTGCTTCTGCTTGTTTTCTTGCTTCTTCTGCTGCTTTTCTATCTTGCTCAGCTTTTGCAGCTGCCTGAGCTTGACGTTCCTGCTCGGCTTTTTCTGCTGCTTGTCTGTCAGCCGCTGCTTTTTCTGCTGCGGCTTTTTCCTGTGCGGCTTGCTGTGCTTGTTCATCTTGTTTTGCCTTTTCATCAGCAGCAGCTTTCTCTTTTGCTTCCTGTTCCTTAGCTTCTTTTTCCTTCGCTGCTTTTTCTTTTTCAGCCTTTTCTTTAGCCGCTTTTTCTTTAGCTGCTTTTTCCTTGGCTTCTTGTTTGGCTTTCGTGTTGCTATTGACAGAAACGCTGCTTTCTTCTTTTACTGCATTGTCAGGCTGCCCCGAATTTTGAACAGCTACAAAAACAATAACAACAACAATTGGAATTAGTAGAAAGAAAATAATTAAAATATTTAAAAGTGGATAACGGAAAATTCCAGTTTTCTTTGCTTTTCTACTATCTGTCCGTGAAAGCATCGGCGGTTCGTCGTTAAACTCGTCCTCCGAGTTATTATAAAAATCATGATCGTAATCATCGGACGGCGTATATTCTTTTTCATCATTGCGCCTTTTCCTTGCCATGCATAAATCCTCCTTAAAACAAAACTCTTTCCTCATTCTGGATTTTAAAATAAATTTGACATATCCCTGTAACAATTATAACCGCAAACCCGATCTTGAACAACAATTAGTACAAGAATTATTGAAAAAAACTCATTCTAAGAGTAAATCATGCAATCTTTCTCGAAAAGAACTGCTTGAAACCGTGTCTCTCTCTTCCTCTTGTCGTAAAAAAGGTTCAAGCGATGCAGCGTCATTATCGCAACAGCCTTCACCACCTGTCTCACTAAAATCATTTTCTCCAAAATAGCGCATTAAGTAAACTCTACGACAATCCTCCGTTTGAATAAAACCTAAGAGGGCTTCTAAGTTTTCTTGTTTGACCAAGCGTCTTTTTTCTATTCTTTCCCTAATTTCAGCTTCTGCAAGCCCAGAACGTAAAAAATAATTCAAAAATCTTTTTTCTGCTTCAGGTAACGTTTCTTTTAAGTTTTCTGGTAGCTGAAGCAAATTAGGATCTGGCAAGTCTCGATCAGCCAGTTGGCGCCTCAAAACTTCGTCACCATTCGCGTAAAGAAGGATCGCAACACTTGCTAAACCATCACGACCCGCGCGACCCACTTCCTGCATATAAGCCTCAAGATCAGCTGGCAAATGATAATGGATCACGAAACGAATATCCGCTTTATCTATCCCCATTCCAAACGCACTTGTCGCACAAATCAAATCAAGCTGCCCAGAAACAAATTGCTCTTGAATCAAAATTCGGTCAAGCGGTTCCATGTCTCCGTGATAATAAGCCGCACGCCGTCCTTTTTCTCGGCGCAGAATATGAGCAGTTTCTTCCGCAAGTCGTTTGCTCGAAAAATAAATAATTCCAGGCGTTGCAAGCTTCTCCACGAGGTCAAGCAAAGCCTCTTCTTTCTCACGCTTTGCCGCAAATTTTTCCACTCGAAAACTAATATTGGGCCGATTAACCGAATAGATTATTTCCTTGATCCCCGAAAGATCAAGCTGCTCTAAAATATCCGCTCGAACTCGCTTTGTTGCCGTTGCCGTGAGCACCATCGTCGTCGGCTTGCCCGCTTTTTCTCGAAATTCCCCAAGAAAAAGATAATCCGGCCTAAAATCATGCCCCCACTGCGAAATACAATGCGCTTCATCAATCACAAAAAGCCCTATTTTTTCCCGCAAGAAAGCTGTCCGAACCCCCTCACTCGCGAGCATTTCTGGTGAGAGGAAAACGAATTTGTAAGCAGAAAGATGAGCGAGAATCTCATTTTTTTCAGCTGTCGATAAAAAACTATTCAGCGCAACGGCACGTTTTTCCCCGTAAGCGCGCATTCGTTCCACTTGATCCTGCATCAAGCTAAGTAATGGCGAAACAATCACCACAAGCCCGTCTAATAAGTATCCCGACAGTTGATAACAAACCGTTTTCCCCATCCCAGTTGGAAGCATCGCAAAGACATCTTCACCGCTCAAAACTGTTTCTATAACTTCTTTTTGCCCCATTCGAAAAGTATCAAAACCCAAATAGCGTTTTAATTCCTGTTCTAAATTCATGCCTTCCCTCCTGCAACCACAGCCAAGCGAATTTGATAATAATCCAGTTTCGGAAACGACGCTTTAATTTCCTTCAAAGTCAAAAAATCTCCAGCTCGGATTTGTTCAACAAGTGCCATATCCGGCATTTCTGGCACTGCTTGCTCCGGAAAAGTCGCTTTAATTTCCACAAAATGATCTTCAATCGTACTTTTCCGCAAATTTCGCATCTGCACGATTTCATCAAAGTCATAGCCTTTCTGCAAAAATCCGTAAGTCTTCTTGCCTGATAACGTCAAAAGTGCTTCCGGACGTGGCATCAAAAGTTGAAGTAGCGGATAATGGTTTTTCTCCTGAAAAAGCTGGTGCAAGCCGTATAAAGTTTCAAAATAAACTTCATCTGCCGAAACCGAATGCGCATCCGCAATTTGCTCAAGCGTTTCCCCGACTAATTTCCCTCCTGAAAACTGGTCGGTATAAAATTCTGGTTGCGAAATATACCCTTTCGAAAGCCAAGCTTCTAACTCCAAAAACAAGCGTTCATTTAAATCATCCGCATTCGCGAAATTCGCCAGCCACTTTTTGATCCAGAACTGCGCTTTTTTATCCCGCACAACGGGCATGTAGTGTTTCTTCCCATGATGCTTGTTACTCAAAACTTGAATCGCAAGCAACAAATTTTGAAAAAACAAAAACGGCCGTTCCTGCATCCAAAAGCCATCCCAGCCCACACGTTCAAAATAAGGCGCTGAAACTGGCTTTCGCACGCACCATTCATTAGTATCAGCCTGCAGTTCAAGCGTTCCTGCTTGCTTCAGTTTTGTTAATCTAGCAGTTAAAACCTCTTCGGTTAAAAACGGAGAAAGCCCGAATAGCGAACTGATTTTGGCTAAATGCGTATCAGTTACCGCTTGACCAGTTCGCCGCCCCGTCATAACAGCATGCAAAAAAGCTTCTTTTCTAGGTCGCTTAAAAGCCGTTAGTAACGCTACGATATATTGATCTAAAAGTTCCACACGATTCACCTCAGTCTTTATTCATCATACCATAGAAACACGCGTTCGACATCTCTTTTAGAAGCATTGCGCAGATTTCCCAAAACATGCTATACTTTGCATGAAACTTAACTAGGAAAGGATCGATTGATTTGGCTAAGTTTACAATCGTTGATCAAGATACGTGTATCGCTTGTGGGGCTTGCGCTCTCCACGCTCCAAATCTATACGACTACAATACAGAAGGTGTAGCCTACACCATTCTAGATAACAATAGCGGCACAGAACCCATCCCAGAAGTGGAAGAAGACAATGCGCTTGAAGCAGAATTTAATTGTCCTTCACTTTCCATAAAAATAGCGGATCACCCTTTTCATGGCGATCCGCATCGTTAATCTTAAGCACGGTGTTCCATTTCACGGTGCTTTTTTTGATACTTTTGTTGTTCTTTTTTCGAGCGATTTTTAGCAATGAAATTTCGCATTGGTGCGTAAAGTAGCATAAAGCCAGCACCTACAATCACACCTTTTAATAAATTAAATGGAATGACCGCGGCAAAAATCAATGCCGAAACATCTGTATTTGCAGGCAATCCACCCAATTTTACATAAAAAGGAAGCAATATAAAGTAATTAAATACAGCCATCGCAAACGTCATAAGTAGCGTTCCTAGCGAAGCTGAAATGATAATCCCTCTTACCCCACGAATATAGCGGAATAAATAGTAGATCGGTAGCGTAAAACAAATCCCCGAAAGAAAGTTTGTCATCTCGCCAACAGGAATCCCAACTGGGCTTCCTGAAATAATAAAATGCAAAACACATTTTAAAGCTTCAATCAAGACAATAGAAAGTGGGCCAAACATCAGTCCGCCAATCAAAACAGGAATTTCACTAAAATCCAGTTTTAGAAAGGGCGCAGTTGGCAAAATGGGAAATTCAATTTGCATAATAATAAATGCCACGGTTCCAAATACCGCAATGCTTACAAAAGTCTTCAACGAATAGTTTTTCAAATTTAACTCTCCTTTTGGTTCATCTAAAAAGAAAGTCAGACAACCTTATCAAGCCGCTTCCATAAAAAAACCTCTCTAACCCAAAGATTAGAGAGGTTTGTGAATCAGCAAACAAACTGTCTAAGATAGACAGAAACGAATCACTAAAGAAGACAAGCCAAAAAGACCGTCTACATCCTCTCCCATCCAGACTATACTGTCGGTCCTGGAATTTCACCAGCGTCAACCGCTAAAAAGCAGATCGTGGACTTTAACCACCGGTCGGGAATTACACCCTGCCCCGAAGATGAACAATATGAATTTTATTTGTGTCAAGTTACACAAAACATGAACACAATATTAATTTTACCACGAAAGTTTAAATTGGCAACCCTTTTTTACCAAGGGATATCTGTCTTAAGCGCACTTGCAAGACTTCGACTCGCTTTAAGCCGCTCTTTACGAGCAGCCGCCCGAGCTTTTGCCCCGCTATGAATCATTTGTTCTTCTTCACTTTCAGGAATCACTTCTGGCACTTCAACAGGCTTTCCGTCATCATTAATCGCAACAAAAGTCAAAAAAGAAGTCGCTGCTAAGTAACGCTCGCCCGTCATCAAATTCTCAGAAATGACTTTCACAAAAATTTCCATCGAAGTTCTACCAACAGAAGCAACATAAGATTCCAAACAAACGGAATGATCATTTTTAATCGGCTTCAAAAAGTCCACCGAGTCCGTTGATGCTGTAACAATCCCCACCCGGCAATGCCTTGAAGCACTGATAGAAGCTGTGTCATCAATATACGTCATCAGTTTCCCACCAAAAAGCGTATTATGATTATTGGTATCTTGCGGGAACACTCGGCTTGTCTTAATCACCAAAGATTCCTTACAAGTTTTTTGAATACGTTCAGTCAATTTAATTCCCCCTCAATTCATTTAATGGCAGGCTAACAATAAAGGAAGACCCTTTGCCCACCGTACTTTCCACCGTAATTTGGCCATTATACGCATCCACGATATTTTTCACGATCGCAAGTCCAATTCCAGTACCCGCTTTCCCTCTCTTTCGTGCTTTATCGGCTTTATAGAACCGTTCAAACAAATAAGGAATATCCGCTTCCGGGATGCCTGTCCCATCATCATTAACTGAAATCAACAATTGCTCGTTGGCATGGTCGACATGTTCATGTACCGTAACCGTTCCGACTTTACCATCATTTCCAGTATGCCGGATCGCGTTCATAATTAAATTGATCAAAACTTGTTCTAGCCGGTCTCGGTCAAACGAATATCGCACATCGGGATCATCTGCCTCTAATTTCAACTTCACATTGTTTTCCTTCGAAAGCACGTCGAAATTGGAAACAATTTTTTGCAAGAATGGAACGAGCTCTGTTTCACGCTTATCAAGTTGAGTAAAGCCCGCTTCCATCCGTGACAAGTCAAGCATATCGTTCACCAAGCGGCCAATCCGGAGCGACTCTTCATTAATAATTTGTGCGAATTCGCGAACCTCTTCTTCCGTTTGCGCCACCCCATCAATAATCGCTTCACTATAGCCTTGGAGCATCGAAATCGGCGTTCTAAGCTCGTGCGAGATGTTGCTAACAAAATCACTTTTGGTTTTCTCTAGCCGTTTTTCTTCTGTCATATCCCGAATAACCGTCACAATGCTTCGGATATTATCTCCATTATAAAGAAGCGTCATGATCGCAACAAAAGTTTGACCATCAAAAGTAATCTCGCCAACCGTTTCTGCTTGAGTATTTAAAATCTCATCCAACATTTGATTTAGCTTTTCTGGTACTAACACTTTCTCTTCGTTGTCTTGAGAGAAAAACCAACTATGCAAAAATTCCTCAGCAGGAGGATTACTTAAAATAATCGTTTTATCGATATTAAATTTGATAACTCCGTCTGCCATACCAACGAGAATATTAGAAAGCTGTTCTTTTTCCTGCCTAAGCGCACTAATATTATATTTTAGCTGTTGCGCCATATCATTAAAAGCAAGCCCAAGATCCCCGATTTCATCATGCGTATAGCTAGGAACCCGATTGTCAAAATTTCCGCGTGAAACAGCAACCGCAATTTTCTTCATTTCACGAAGTGGGAACGCCATTCGAGAAGAAAAAATAAATGATAGTAAAGAAGTAATTAAAATCGCACCAATTCCTGCAAGAATGAGAGTCCGCGTCGCTTTCTTAGTAACATTTAGAATTTCATGAAACGACTTGTACAAATAGACGACCCCTGTTTCCCCATTAGCCAGTTGAAACTTTTTCGCATAAAGCTCAATTGACATGTTCTCTGGATTGTCTTCAAAATCATATTTCATCAACAAATTCGGAGACTTTTCTAGCGCTTCATTTAATTTTTTATTTTGCGTTAAGCGATCAATCGAACTTTTCGAGATGGGATCCTTAGATGATTTCGTAAAAACACTTGCCCCATCTTGAGCAATAATGACGCCAACAGAATCATCCAGCATGCCAAGTGTTTCAGCTGCGGTACTGCCCGGCTTAATGACTTCATCATTTTTTTGCATCACTTGGATAATTTTATCCGATGTGTCCTTCATTTCTTTTTCAAGTTCATTTAAATTATTTTTTTCATAAATCACTGCGACAAGGAAGCCGCAAATGACGAGCACGCCAATGAGAAGCAGGATTGTAGTGCTCCAAATTTTCCCCACTATGCTATTCCAAAACTTCAACTCATTCACGCCTCCCTTTTACCATTTAAAAATGAACAGGCGCATTGTAGAAATTGACAAATTGCAATCTTTACATAACCTGCTCATTTCTATTCGGATTTATTCTTCCGGAATTTCAAATTTATAACCTAAACCCCAAACAGTTACAATCATTTTGGCTGCATCTTCCGAGATATCAAGCAACTTTTCTCTCAACCGTTTGACATGGGTATCAATCGTTCGCAAATCACCAAAAAATTCATAACGCCATACTTCCTTTAAGAGAGATTCACGGTCAAAAACTTTATCCGGCGACTTCGCCAAATAATAAAGCAAATCATATTCTTTAGGTGTTAAGTTTACTTCAATTCCATCAACAATAACGCGATGCGCTTCATTGTCAATGCTTAAGTGCGGAAAATTGATAATATCACCAGGAACAGAAGCTACAACACTCGTGTCGTTTCTTTTTGCCCGTCTAAGTACAGCCTTCACACGAAGGACTACTTCACGTGGACTAAATGGTTTTACGATGTAATCATCGGCACCAACTTCAAATCCTTGGACGCGGTTTGCCTCTTCTCCTTTAGCAGTTAGCATCACTACTGGCGTCGATTGGTATTCCCGTAATTCTCTACAAACCTCAATTCCATCTTTGCCAGGCATCATCAAATCAAGAAGTATTACTTCATAGTCGTTGTTGAGTGCCATCTGTATCGCTTCTTCTCCGTCACTTGCTTCATCGATACGGAAATTCTCTCGCTCCAGATACATTTTCAAAAGGCGACGAATTCTGTCTTCATCATCAACAACAAGCACTTTTATTTGATCACTCATAAGCACTCATCCCCCAAGTTCTCTTTTTTATTTCATCAGGCAGGGAAAATCAAAACTTCCTTTACTATAAAAAAAGTCGATTTCTTCCCTTACTTCTTCAAAAGCACCCACATACTTTTTGAAGAATAAACATAACTAACAAAATAACTACATTTTAAATTATACATGTTTTTATACAAACAATCTATTAGAAACTTCGTCAATCACTTGAAAGTTTATTCAGCCATGTGGTTTTTGACCAAATTTGGCCAGCGATTTTAACTGCCTCACTTCATGATGACTCAGTTCGCGGCTTTCCCCTGCATTTAAATGACGCAAATCCAGAAACCCGTATGCTTCACGCGTCAATTTTTGTACGGGATGCCCAATCGCTTCGAACATCTTCCGCACTTGCCGGTTCCTGCCTTCATGAATCGTAATTTCAACGATCGCTTTTTGCTTGGCTTTGTCAAAAGATAATTGGCGCACCTTGGCTTTAGCCGTTTTCTTACCTTCAATCATAATTCCTCGTGCTAACTGTTGCAACTTTTCCTTCTCAGGAATGCCTTTTATACGAGCCACATAACGTTTTTCAACATTATATTTTGGGTGCATCAGTAAGTTAGCAAATTCGCCATCATTTGTCATCAGCAATAAACCTGATGTATCATAATCCAGTCTTCCCACAGGATAAAGGCGTTCAGGAATATCATCAAAGTAATCCGTTACAACGCTTCTTCCTTTATCATCCGTTACCGCCGAAACAACCCCACGTGGTTTATACAGTAAAAAGTAGCGTTTCACTTCTTTCGTTAGTTCCACGCCCTCTACCTCGACCTGGTCAGAATCACTTACCTTCACACCAAGCTCCGTCACAAGCTTTCCGTTTACTTTCACTTTCCCATCTTGAATCATTTGCTCCGCTTTCCGTCTCGAAGCCACACCAGCATTTGCAATGACCTTTTGGAGTCTTTCCATTATTCTTTTTCCTCCTTTTGACTAAACCGGTCAAAGAACAAGTCTAACTCATCTTGTTCAGTATCTTCACTTTGCTCTGCAAGTTTCGGTAAGTCTTCTAAACTTTTCAATCCAAATGCATCTAAAAATTCATTGGTCGTGACATATAATTTAGCTCGCCCGGCGCCTTCTGCGCGCCCGGCGTCCGTAACAAGTCCTCGTGCGACAAGCGTGCGTATCGGGCCGTCCGTTTGCACTCCCCGGACTTCATCCACTTCCATCCGTGTAATCGGCTGCTTATAAGCAATAATCGCAAGCGTTTCAAGCGAAGCCTGCGAAAGTGACGAGGCATGCGGAGATTCAACCAATTTTTTCAAGTAAGGTGCATAATCTTTTTTCGTTGCGAGTTGAAAAGCCCCCGCAAGTTCAAGTAAAACAAGCCCACTTGCAGGACTTTCCGCATATTTTTCGCTAAGTGTCTCAAGCAAATTGAGCGCTTCTATATAAGTCACTTCCATCACTTCTGTCAATTGCTTGGTTGATAGCCCTTCATCGCCTGCTGCAAAAAGCAAGCTTTCAAGAATACCTAATTGTTCTTCTTTATTCACCTTGATTATCTCTACCTTTCACAAACAAATCGGAAAAACTCGATTCTTGCTCAACTAACACTAGTTCACGCTTCATCAGTTCAAGTAAAGCTAAAAACGTGACAACCAGTTCCTCACGTGTTTGTTCTTCAAATAAATCTTCAAATTTGATTTTGCCAGAAACCGCTTGAAGCTGCTTCATCACATCATCCATCCGCGTATCAATGGAGATTTCTTGTGTTGTAATCCGCGTATGAAGCGGCTTGCTTAGTTTTTGTCTACGAAGCAATTTATTAAACGCTCCGAGCATATCATTTAGCGTCACATCCAGATCAAGCGCCGTAGTCTCATCTTCATATTCCGACAAATCCATTGGTGCTTTACTAAAATAAAAACCGCGCTCGTTTTCCTTATCCTTAAGCTCACGAGCCGCTTCTTTGTAGCGCTTATACTCCATAAGGCGCTCCACGAGTTCATCACGTGGATCGAGTTCCGGATCAAATTCGTCGAAGTCTTCCTCGAGTTCTTGCTTAGGAAGAAGCATTTTGCTTTTGATCGCAAGAAGCGTAGCCGCCATCACTAGATATTCACTTGCCACATCGAGCTCTAAAATTTGCATTGTGTGAATGTATTCCATATATTGCTCCGTGATATCTGCAACAGGAATATCATAAATATCCACTTCAAGCTTTCCAATCAAGTGCAGCAATAAATCGAGCGGTCCTTCAAACGCATCTACTTTCAATTTCATTTCCATCGTTATTCATCCACCTCAGTAAAGTGGCAAATCGTTTCGCACCAAATCTTCATAAGATTCTCTTCGAACAACCAGCCGACTAACGCCATCTTCCACAAACACAACAGGGGGTCTTGGAATGCGATTATAATTATTAGCCATTGAATAGCCATATGCACCCGTACAAAAAACAGCAAGCACTTCGCCTGCACTCGATTTTGGAAGTGGCAAATCCCAAATCAACATATCGCCTGATTCACAGCACTTTCCAGCAATCGCAACCGTTTCTTCGGCTTCTTTAAACGGAGATGCCGCAAGAACAGCTTCATAGTGTGCTTCGTAAAGAGCAGGACGAATATTATCACTCATGCCCCCATCAACCGCTAAGTAGTTTCGAATGCCCGGTACTTCTTTACGCGAACCTACCTTGTAAAGCGTTGTTCCTGCCTCTCCGACAAGCGATCTCCCAGGTTCGATCCAAATTTCTGGGATAGAAAGCCCATTTGCTAACGCCATTTTCTTAACTTCTTTCACGATTTCACGCACGTAAACTTCTGGTTCAAGTGGCTCGTCTTCTTCCGTGTAACGAACACCAAAGCCGCCACCAAGATTCAATACTTTTGAATCAAAACCAAGCTTGTTATGCCAAACAATCAGTTGCTCCATGATTCTGTGCGCCGCCATAATAAAACCCGTTGTTTCAAAAATTTGCGATCCAATATGACAATGAAGCCCGATGCAGTCAAACACATCAGCATTCCCAAGCACTTCCTCGATTGCACGTTCCGCTTGTCCATTCGTCAAACCAAAACCAAATTTTGAGTCATCTTGTCCAGTCAAAATATAATCATGCGTATGTGCTTCAATTCCCGGCGTAACCCGAATCAATACTTGTATTTTAGTTTTTCGCTCTTTAAGCAAACCTTTTAAAAGTTCAATTTCATAAAAATTATCAATCACAATACAGCCGATTTGATAGTCGAGCGCCATTTCCATTTCATCTAGCGTTTTATTATTGCCATGAAAATGAATTCGCTCCGCTGGAAAACCTGCTTGAATCGCCGTATAAAGCTCTCCGCCAGAAACCACATCTAACGAAAGCCCTTCTTCTGCCATCAGTTCATACATCGCAACAGAAGAAAACGCCTTGCTCGCATAAGCCACCTGAGCTTGCACATTTAGTTCCGCAAATGTTTGTTTAAACCCACGTGCTCGCTCCCGGATTAACGCAACATCATACACGTAAAGCGGGGTCCCATACCTTTTGGCAAGCTCTAGCGTGTCCACCCCACCAATTTCGAGATGTCCAGCTTCGTTTACATTCATTGTTCCATACCTTTCAAAAGTCAAACCTGTCCCCCACCTTTCGCTCTTCCATTCCTTTTTGCGTTAAAGTTCCTTCTTATAGTAGCACAAACCGCCCACCCGAAACAATAACAATCTTTAGAAAAGAATAAAACCAACTTCTCTTCTTTCAAGAATCGACCGGGCACCTTTCAAGACTTTTTCGTTTCACACAGGCTCACCTCACGTTTCTTGCAGAAAAAACCGTTTTCCCTGCCAAAAAGCAGAAAAAACGGTTTCGCTTTACATCTCCTTCAAAATCGCCCGAACATAAGTGAGGAAAGTTTGCTGCACGCGATCTGTCGTTTCAATAACTTCACTGTGCGAAAGTGGCTGATCCAAAATGCCAGCCGCCATATTGGTAATACAAGAAATCCCAAGCACCTTAAGCCCCGCATGGTTTGCAACAATCACCTCAGGTACCGTTGACATCCCAACGGCATCGGCCCCGAGCGTGCGGATCATCCGAATTTCAGCTGGCGTTTCATAGGTTGGCCCGCTAAAACCCGCATAAACGCCTTCTCGAATTTCAATCCCGAGATCTTGTGCGATCTTACGAGCCGCAATACGAAGATCTAGCTGATACGCTTCCGACATGTCAGGGAAACGCGGACCAAAGTGATCATTATTTTTACCGATTAATGGATTCGTCCCGATAAAATTGATATGATCAGAAATCAGCATCAAGTCACCCGCTTGATAAAGCTCATTCACACCGCCAGCTGCGTTTGTCACAACTAGATGTGTCACGCCAAGATCTTTCATCACACGAACAGGGAAAGTCACTTCTTCCATGCTATAGCCTTCATAAAAATGAAATCTTCCTTGCATCGCGACCACTTCTTTTTGTTCAAGTTCGCCGAAAACAAATTGACCAGCATGACCTGAAACCGTTGAAACTGGAAAATGTGGAATCTCTTCATAAGAAAGCTTGGTTGGATTTTTAATTTCATCTGCAAGCACACCTAAACCAGAACCTAAAATCAAACCAATTTTTGGCTCCCCAGTATAATGTGATCGGATTTTTTTTACAGCTTCATTCAATTTTTCCATACTCATCTCACTTCAAACTCCCATCATTTTTTAGTTTAATTCATTTAAAAAGCTTTCGCCGTATTCGGGCATCGCGACATCAAAGTTGTCTGCAACCGTTGCCCCGAGATCAGCAAACGTCTTCCGAAGCGCTAGTTTCTTGCCTCCATCTTTAAATCGCTTGGAAAAAACAAGCAGCGGCACAAATTCTCGTGTGTGGTCTGTTCCCCGGTAAGTGGGGTCATTTCCGTGATCCGCTGTAATCATGAGAAGGTCATCCTCACCTAGTCTGCTATACACTTCCGGCAAGCGAGCATCAAACTCTTCAAGCGCATCGCCGTAACCATCCGGATCTCGTCTATGCCCAAAGAGCGCATCGAAATCCACTAAGTTTAGAAAGCTCATCCCCGTGAAATCTTGCTCCAAAACACGATTCAGTTGATCCATCCCGTCCATATTCGACTTCGTGCGAATCGCTTCTGTGACGCCTTCCCCGTCAAAAATATCCGAAATCTTCCCAATCGCAATCACGTCTTTCCCGCCATCTTGAAGAGCATTCATAACGGTTGGCTTAAACGGTTTAAGCGCATAATCATGCCGGTTTGGAGTTCGCACAAAGGCTCCTGGTTCCCCAACATAAGGTCGTGCAATAATCCGACCGAGCATGTAAGGATCATCCAGAGTTAATTCCCGGCAAAACTCACAAATCTCATAAAGTTCAGCAAGCGGAATAACATCTTCGTGCGCCGCGATTTGTAGCACCGAATCTGCTGATGTGTAGACAATCAGCGCACCCGTTTTCATTTGTTCTTCACCAAACTCTTCGATAATCTCCGTTCCACTCGCCGGCTTATTTCCAATCACTTTCCGACCAGTTTTTGCTTCGATTTGGTGAATCAATTCATCTGGAAAGCCGTCTGGGAAAACGCGAAACGGAGTATCAATATAAAGCCCCATGATTTCCCAGTGTCCTGTCATCGTATCCTTCCCACGTGAAGCTTCTTGCATCTTCGTGTAATAAGCACGTGGGGCGTCGCTTTTTGGAACCCCCAAAACCGGTTCAATATTGGAAAGACCAAGTTTAGCCATTTCAGGTAAATGTAGTCCTTCTCTTTGTAGAGCGATATGCCCAAGCGTATCCACATCAAAATCATCAAATTCAGCTGCATCAGGAGCTTCTCCGATTCCAACTGAATCCATTACAATCACATGAATTCGTTTAAATTTGTCCACTAGCTCACTTCTCACCCTTCTTAAGTCCTCAAAAAGTTCTTTTTTTTTGGTTAAGCACGTGGATGATATTTTTTATAAACATCCTTAAGTCGTGCTTTTGTTACGTGTGTATAAATTTGTGTCGTTGAAATATCGGCATGCCCAAGGAGTTCTTGGACAGACCTTAAATCCGCGCCGTTTTCAAGAAGATGGGTTGCAAACGAGTGTCGTAACGTATGCGGTGTGATCGGTTTGTCTATCCCAGCTTTCAGCGCCATTTGCTTGAGATTTTTCCAAAAGCCTTGACGCGTCATTCCTTTGCCATGATGATTTAAAAATACAAAATCATTGCGAGATTTCGTGCGATAAAGCTTTGGTCTCCCCGATTCCAGATAACTTTCAAGAGCTCTTGTCGCCGTTCCTCCAAGCGGAATGATTCGTTCTTTATTTCCCTTCCCGATCGTTTGAATAAACCCCATATGTAAATGAAGATCATCTAGTTTTAAATTAATTAGTTCAGAAACACGTAATCCAGTCGCATAAAGCACTTCAAGCATCGCCTGATCGCGAAGCCCAAACACCGTTCCAGTATCTGGTGCTTCAAGCAACTTTTCAACATCTTGATAATTCAAGACTTTAGGAAGACTTTGGCGCTGTTTAGGCGTTTCGATTTGAATCATCGGATCGTGCGCTACTTTCCCATCATGAAGCAAAAAATGAAAGAATGAGCGGAGCGAAGCAATATAGCGCGCTACCGTCCGAGCAGATTTCCCATTTTCGCGAGCAAAATTCATAAATGAAACAATTTCAGCACGTGACACAACGTCAGGCCGCGTAATTCCTTCTTCTTCCTTTAAATAGTTCGCAAAAAAATGCAAATCCCGCGCATACGCTTTTTTCGTATTCTCCGACAATCCGCGTTCGACCGTTAAAAAATGCAAAAAATCTTCAATCCATTCCTCCATAACCTCGCCTCCCGCTTTCTCATTTTACCACGAAACCAACCAAGATTGAACTTTAAACCTAACGAATCCCGCAAGAAAAAGCGCCAGATTCCTCCTCCCTTTTCCCGAGTTTTCCCTTGCTCGATTAAAAAGCAAAACGAGCATCAGCTCCCGCCGATGCTCGTTCAATTTTTTCTCTTTCCATTTGCGCGGCACTTCGAACACACGCCTTGAAAGGTTAACCTGTGATCCTTCACAAGAAAATGCCACTTGGCTTCCACTACTTTTTCGACTTCTTCTAGTAAATCTTCCTGAATTTCTTCAACAGATCCACATTCCAAGCAAACCAAATGATGATGGAAATGTTTAGCGCCTTCCTTGCGTAAGTCAAAACGCGAAACCCCATCTCCAAAATTAATTTTATCAACCACACGCAGTTCTGTTAAAAGTTCAAGAGTTCGGTAAACCGTTGCAAGACCGGTATCTGGTGCAATCTCTTTCACGCGCATAAAAACCTCTTCCGCACTCAAATGCTCCTTCTCATCTTCTAAAAGAACACGTACAGTCGCTTCACGCTGTGGAGTTAACTTATAGCTCGCATCATGCAACTGCGCTTTAATTCGGTTAATCCGTCCTTCCATTCCCCAGAACCTCCCTCTAGCTTTTTTTTCATTCTCAATCAACTTTTTTATATTATAATAATTCTAAATAAAAAACAAGACTAAATTTCATTTTCTTGATTAAAAATTCTTGATTTTCGTTCTGCTTACTATGGTTAAAAAGATACCACAGATTCTCCCTTCTGTCCAGATTGATTATCAATTACTTACATTTTCCATCTATTTTAGAATTATTCTCGTCTAAGCTGTTACTAGAATTGCTTGAAACTTATCCACAAAACTTTTATACTTAAAACATTGAGAATGATTATCACTTTTTACAAAGGTGGAATATATAATGAAGCAATTTTATACAGAGAATCTGCAAATCGCTTATGAAAAGCGTATTATCGTGGATTCGCTTAACATAGAAATTCCTAAAGGGCAAATCACTGCGCTTGTTGGTGCCAACGGTTCAGGCAAGTCCACCATTTTAAAAACGATGGCTCGCTTGATTAAACCTAGCCAAGGAGCCGTGTTTTTAGATGGCAAAAAAATCCATCAAGAACCGACTAAACAAATTGCAAAAGAACTCGCTATCCTTCCGCAGAACCCTTCTGCCCCGGACGGATTAACAATTGAAGAGTTGATTGCTTACGGCCGTAGCCCGCATCAAACCGGTTTCAAATCTCGCTCAAAAGCAGATAACGAAATGATTCACTGGGCTCTTAAAATGACCAACTTGCTTGATCTAAAAGAGCGCCCGCTCGATCAATTATCTGGCGGGCAAAGACAGCGCGCTTGGATCGCGATGGCGCTTGCCCAAGATACGGAGATTGTCTTTTTGGATGAACCAACAACTTTCCTTGATATGACACATCAACTCGATGTTATGAATATTTTGAAAGAACTCAATCAAGTGGAACACAAAACAATCGTCATGGTTGTGCACGATTTGAACCATGCCTCACGCTACGCTTCTCATATGATCGCCATTAAAGATGGGCAAGTAGCAGCAAGCGGGGCTCCAGTCGATGTGATGACCGAAGAAACTCTTGAAGCCGTATTTAATGTCAAAGCCGATATCGTTCTTGATAAAAGAGCCGGTGTCCCCATTTGTATTCCTTATGAAACGTGTAGCGGATGCGAAATCAAAGATGTTGTAAGGGAGCTTGAACCAGATGTCCTCACTATTTGATGTTACGATTATTGGCGCTGGACCCATTGGGCTTTACACAGCTTTTTACAGTGGTCTGCGTGCCTTAAAAACCAAAGTTATTGATGCCGAACCGGATGTGGGCGGAAAAATCCGCTATTTCTATCCAGACAAAAAAATTCATGATGTCGGTGGAATCGCAGAAACAACGGGCTACGAGCTAGTGCAAAACTTTAAGCAACAAGCAGAAACGTTTGAGCCTGAATTTGTACTCGGGAAACGCATCGTTTCTCTCGCTAAACAACCAGATGAAACTTTTCTCATGCAAACAGAAGACGGCGAACATCACTATTCAAAAACGGTGATTATCGCTTGTGGAAGTGGCACTTACGAAGTGAATCCACTCGTTGCTACAAACGCTGACTTGCATCATGCAAAAACGCATTATCATTTGCGTGACCTCGAACAATTCCGTGGAAAAAAAGTGGTTATTTCAGGTGGAGGTGATGCGGCCATTGATGCGGCCTTCACTTTACAACCCATCGCCAAAAGTGTAGATTTGATTTATCGAGGTGAAAACTTCAAAGGCTATGAAAAACGAGCCGCTGATTTGCTTCTCTCGAATATCCATGTTCATTTGCAACATGAAATCACTTCTTTAAATGAAGGAAGTGAGCTAGAAACTGTCACTATCTGTGCAAAACCCTCTGGCAAAGAAGAAACCCTTGCCTGTGAAGCCTTGTTTATCAGTCACGGTGTGGAAGTAGATTTTAGCTTCACGAAAAACTGGGGACTACAAACCGCCGACTGGGGCATCCAAGTAAATTCCTTTATGCAAACTAATATCCCGGGCGTTTATGCCTGCGGAGATGCTGCTTCCTACTCGCGCAAAATCCGAATCATCTCGGCCGGATTACATGAAGGCGCCATCGCGGTCAATAGCGCTAAACAATATCTCGATCCAGGCGCTGCAAATGAAGCCATGGTTAGCACGCATCACGAACATTTTACAAACTAAAAACAAGTCGCTTAATTCGAAAATTAAGCGACTTGTTTTTAGTTATTTTTTCGTATCAATCAAATCTTTCAAGACTTTCTTTTGTTCAGGCGTTAAGGAATCTGTATTCGCAATAGACTTCACCAAACCATCAAAGTCATTTTTCTTTTTCCCACGAAAATATTCACTAACGACACCTGAAAAAGCACCTAAAATCGAAATACCGATTAGCATCATAAATCCAGCAATTAGCCGACCGAGTTGCGTATCTGGAATGACATCCCCATATCCAACCGTTGAAACCGTCTGAATGCACCACCAAACAGCTTCCCGGTAAGAAGTGAAACTCGGCTCAATCAAAAACATAATGAACGGTACCACGATGATCGTAATCACAAGTCCAATCACCAGTCGATTTGAAAAATATTTGAGCAGCATATTATAAATATTCCATGAGTGACGCAAGCCTTTTGAAAGGTAGCCGACATAATGCAAAACGGAGATTAGTTTGAAAACCCGAAAATCGTGTAGGAATGGAATAACAGAGAGTGCCTCTAAAAAATGCGTTCTAAGAAACTTCTTTTTATTCTTCGCTCGAAATAACTGAACGCCATAATCAATGACAAAAACGAGCCAAATCAACCACTGCACGATATTCGCCCAAGTCGACGAATTATCTAGCAAGCAAAGCGACAAAATGATCAAGCTCACGATGAACAATTGATAAATGAAACCCGCTCTTTTCTGAAAAAAATGGACCATATTTTGACTCCCTTCTTCTCATTTTCCTTTTTCATTTTAAAAAGCTACTCATCGTCAAGCTGCCTTTTTAAGTTTTCTAACTCCAAATGCTGGATCGCATAAACCGTTTTGGCATCGTGAATCACTTGTTGTTCCACTAATTGCTTCGCTTCATCAAGCGTCACTTCGAGGATGCTGACAAATTCATCTTCATCAAGTGGCCTGTGATGTTGCAATTTTTTTAAATCGCGTGCCACATAAATATGTAAAAGTTCATCCGAGAAACCTGGAGCCGTATAAAATGATGTCAGGTAACTGAGGGTTCCTGCCACGTGCCCTGTTTCTTCTTCTAGTTCACGTGCTGCCGTTATTTCTTTGTCTTCACTTGGTTCTATTTTCCCCGCCGGAATTTCAATAATTGCTTTCTCGAGTGGCTTGCGGTATTGTTCCACTAGAAGGAGCTTTCCAGAGTCACAAATTGGAAGTATCGCGACAGCGCCTGGGTGTTTCACAATCTCACGGCTTCCAGTCGTTCCATCTGGAAGTTCAACGTCCGCCGTCACAAGCTTAACGACACGCCCTTCAAACCATGTTTTTTCTCGTAATGTTTTTTCTTCTAAATTACGCACTTGGATCACCTTCTTTTTTTTCTATATTGTAACATACTTAAGCGGTCCGAGAAGAATTTACATCGCACGACTGATAACATGTTTCTGGGGAATATGATATGATGAATTTAAATCAAATATCCTTTCTAAAACGCACAAAAAAGTTTAAATAAATCAAACATGATTTTCTGTTAAACATTTTAGAATCAGGAACTGAAGGAGAAGATAAACCATGACTCTATTTAAAAAAATAATGGCATTTACAGGTTCTGTGATCATTGTTTGCGTACTGTTCGGTATTCTTTCCGCGATTTTCACACACCATTACTTACTTATCGCGCTCGTAACGCTTGCAGTAGCTGGTATTTTGTTCTTCTTTTCATCAAAAGCTGGCGAAAAAGCCTTGGCTGAAAAAACAGGATTAACGAATAAAGAATATCGCTATATTCGTTCTAATTTAGAAGAAGCACGTGCAAAAATCTTGCGCCTGCAAAAAATCATGAGTTCACATAAAGCTCTTTATTCCTTCCAAGAACGCAACAAAACGTTGCAATTAACCAAACGGCTTTACCAAATCGTTAAAGAAGAACCAAAGCGTTTTTATGAAGCGGAAGATTTCTTCTTCTCTCACTTAGATTCGCTTGTTGAACTCACAGAGAAGTATGCCTTTTTAGAAAGCCAACCGGTGAAAGATAAGAAAATTTATCAAACCTTATCTGATACGCGTTCCCTTTTAAATGATTTAAGTCGCGTGATTGAAAAAGATTTATTCACCTTGCTTAACCAAGATGTAAACAGCCTTGATTTTGAACTTGAAGTCGCTAAAAACTCGATTTCAAAGCAAAAAAAGAAATTCGAAAGGGGTCAAAATCATGAGTGACTCAAAAGAAAATAAAGAACTGAACCAAACAGATATGCTTGAAAAAGAAATGAATCATACGCTTGATGACTTGCTTTCCAATCCATTTGGAACAAATGATAGCACTGAAACAAGTCTTTTAAATAGTGAAACTGATGGGAACACGTCTCCTCGCCTTGTCGACATGCTTCCAGAAAGCAATAAGCGGCAAGCGCTTGAGCTAAGTAAACAAATCGAGCCGGGAAACCAAGCAGCAATTTTAAGCTATGGTGCGCCAGCGCAAGCTAAATTACATGATTTTTCTCACTCCATGCTCGCTCACGTCCAAAAGCAAGATGTTGGACCAATCGGTGACATTATCAGTGACTTGATGTATCGCCTTCAAGAAGCTGATCCAGATGAACTTGCAGCGCGCAATAAAAACATCTTCACAAAAATGTTCCACCGTGTGAAGCAGTCGATCAATGAAATCACATCTAAATACCAAAAAATTGGAACTCAAATTGATCGGATCGCTTTAAAATTGGAGCATTCGAAAAAACGACTAATCGAAGATAACTCTTTTCTTGAGCAACTCTATGATAAAAATAAAGATTATTTCCAAGCTTTAAATATTTACATTGCAGCTGGGGAATTAAAACTCGAAGATATTCAAGACAAACTTCTTCCAGAATTAAAGAAAAAAGCAGAGCAAACAGGCGATCAAATGGATTTTCAAGAATACAATGATTTGATGCAATTTGCTGATAGACTGGAAAAACGAGTGCACGACTTGAGGCTAAGTCGTCAAATTACAATTCAACAAGCCCCTCAAATTCGGTTGATTCAAAATACCAACCAAGCGCTTGCTGAAAAAATTCAGTCTTCAATCATGACGGCAATCCCACTTTGGAAAAACCAAGTTGCAATTGCTCTCACGCTCTTGCGCCAACAACAAGCTGTCCAAGCGCAGCGTCAAGTTTCTGAAACAACGAACGAACTATTAAAACGCAATGCGGATATGCTTAAAACAAATGCGATCGAAACAGCGCGTGAAAACGAAAGAGGTATTGTCGATATCGAAACGTTGAAAGAAACACAATCTAGCTTGATTGAAACCTTACAAGAAACGCTTAAAATCCAGCAAGAAGGTCGTGCTAAACGCGCCGCTGCTGAACAAGAACTCGTTTCGATGGAGCAAGAACTAAAAGACCGTTTGCTAGAACTTAAATAATAACACTAAAGCGCTCCTTTCCGAACCGGAAAGGAGCGCTTTTTCTTCATGTATTTATAATCCTTCAAGGCGTAAGTTTTCAAAATGAATTGGCTTTAAGTTTGTTACCGTAAGGCCAATCAAGCGGATCGAATCTTCACCATGATAAGCTTCTTGGAGTAAGGTACGCCCCGCTTCATAAATCCACTGCTTTTCATGGACATAATCCGTCAAAGTCATTCGTTTCGTAATGGTTGTAAAGTCGCTATAGCGCAATTTTAAAACAACGGTTTTCCCGTGCTTATGAATTCTTTCAAGCCCTTGTTCAATTTTCCCTGCAAAACGCATCAAATTTTCTTCGAGTATTTTTTCATTCCAAACATTTTCAGCAAAAGTCGTTTCTTTCCCAACGGACTTTCGGTCGCGATTAGGATTAACAATATTATTGGAGCGCCCTCTCACATGCCGATAAAGCGCATAACCGTGCTTATGGAATTCACGAATTAAATCCCATTCACTCCAAGCCCGCAAATCTTTTCCTGTATAAATCCCGAGGCGGTGCATTTTTTCTGCCGTCACTTTGCCGACACCATAAAATTTATCAATCGGAATCTGCGCTAAAAAAGTTTCCGCTTGTTCAGGTGGCACAACGGTGAGCCCGGCAGGTTTCTCGTAATCCGAGGCGATTTTAGCGATAAATTTATTATAGGAAACTCCCGCTGAAGAAGTTAAATGCAGCTCCCGATAAATGGCCCGCTGAATTTCACGAGCAATGAGCGTCGCCGACTTGATGCCAACTTTATTTTCAGTCACATCAAGATAAGCTTCATCCAGTGACAAAGGTTCAATCACATCCGTATAGCGATGGAAAATTTCACGAATTTGTGCCGAAACTTCCTTATAGTGTTCCATGTTGCCACGAATAAAAATACCTTGTGGGCAAAGTTTCACAGCCTGACTAGAAGGCATCGCAGAATGAACGCCAAACTTTCTAGCTTCATAAGAGCAAGTCGAGACAACTCCACGTTTTTTAGGATCGCCTCCAATAATCAGCGGCTTATCTCGGAATTCTGGATGATCACGTTGCTCCACCGATGCATAAAACGCATCCATATCAATATGAATGATTTTTCGGCTTGTATCCATGATCTTCCTCTCCTCTCAAAAGAACACCTGTTCCCTTTTTATTATACAAGTAAAAGAAGCATTTGCCAAGCCTAAAAAAAGAAAAACGCGCCTACTTCTTCATGAAGGCGTGTTTTCCTAAAAGTTCAACGAGGCTTGGCATCAATTGGTAAAGTCTCGTTCCGATATTCATTAAAATGGGCAAATTGACTTCCCGCCGCTTCTTGCCAAGAATTCGAACGGTCTTCTCGGCTACTTTTTCTGGTTTAAGAGCAAAAAAGCCAACATTATTTAAGTATTCCCCCGACTGATCGGCAATTGTAAAAAAGTTGGTTGCCATCGGACCCGGATTGACCGTTGTCACGTGAATATGCGTTTCACTAAGCTCCATCCGAAGCGCATTCGAGTAGCCTAAAACAGCAAACTTTGTAGCCGCATATGTACTTGATTTTGGAGTCGCAATTTTCCCAGCTTGCGAGGCAACATTCACGATATGTCCCTCATTTTTTTCGAGTAAAGTGGGCAAAAGTAGCTGAGTAAAGCGTATCAGCGCCAACACATTTGTATCAAACATCGCCTCCACCGTTTTAAAGGGCGTATCTAGTGCTGTTTCAAACAAGCCAAAGCCAGCAGAATTTATTAAAACATCCACATCGTGTTGATCTAAAATTCGTGCCGCACAAGCATCTAACGCAGCAAAATCGGTCAAATCAACAGGATAGAAAGAAGCATTGATGTCATAAGCTGATTCAAGTTTTCCGGAAAGTGCCGCAAGCTTATCTTCACTTCGGGCAAGCAAAACAAGATGTGCCTTCTCGCGTGCACAAAGGTGCGCTAAACTCTCTCCGAGTCCACTTGAAGCCCCGGTAATCACCACCGTTTTTCCAGCAAGATATCGGTTCATTGTCTCTTTCCTCCTAAATTTCAAACGTTCTCAAATCACTAGCTATCTCTGTTTCCGGAAAAATCGATCTAGCTTCGCTAACTAATTGTTCACTGGTTTCTTTATCGTAGCGCGAGCTAATGTGCGTAATAATCAGTCGCTTCGCTCCGGCGTTTCTTGCAAGAGTGGCTGCTTCTTTCGTTGTAGAATGCATATAAGCTCGGGCCATTTCCCCTTTTTCCGCTTCAAAAGTGGCTTCATGGACAACAAGATCCGCATCTCTTGCCAGTTCTTCTTCACGCGCAAAACTACGTGTATCGCCAAAAATTGCAAGCACTTTTCCTTTTTGCGTAGGCCCAATATAATCTTTCCCGTTAAGGATCTCACCATTTGGCAGCGTGACTTTTTCTCCATCTTTTAATTGCTTAAATAACGGGCCTGGTTTAATCCCCTTTTGCATAAGTCTTTCAGCATCAAGCGCCCCTTGTTTATCACTTTCTTCAATCCGAAAGCCAAATGAAGAAATGCCATGATCAAGTTCCATACAGCTTACTTTGATGGCTTCATCTTGATAAATCATCCCGTTCAAAGCGATTTCTTCGATTCGAAGCGGGTAGGATAAATGCGTTCCAGAAAGCGCCAAACTCGTTTCAATGTAACTTTTGATGCCCTCAGGACCATAAATGACTAGTTCGCTATCGCCGCCTTGAAACGAACGACTAGATAACAGCCCTGGCAAGCCAAAAATGTGATCGCCGTGCATATGTGTAATAAAAATTTTTTCGACTTTGCTGAGTTTGACTTGTGAATAGAGAATTTGGTGCTGCGTTGCTTCCCCACAGTCAAACAGCCAAATTGCGTTTCGTTCATTCAGCATCATCAGCGCAAGAGAAGTGACATTTCGACCTTTTGACGGAACACCGGCTCCTGTACCAAGAAAAATGAGTTCCACTTTACTTTCCCCGCTTTCGTTTTACTAGTCTTCATTTTAGCATAATCAACTGATTTTCGAAAACCCAAAGAAATTTTAACCTAGACCAATTAAAAATGTAAATCAAACAGTTGCATAGTGCCTGCTAAATAGATAAAATAGTAAGGAGCTAATGAGCTTTTTGTGCTCGTTAAAGATTAAATGAAGTTAGTTTTTATTGTAAAACCTAACTTTCAGATAGAATGAAGGAAAGAGGGTCAGGTCACGTATGGCAGACGAGTTAGAACAAAAAGCTTTGATCACAATATTTGGTGGAACGGGAGATTTAGCAAATCGCAAACTTTATCCCTCTCTATACCATTTATTTACGAAAGGCTATTTAAAAGATCACTTTGCTGTCATCGGAACAGCAAGAAGAGAATGGAGCAATGAATTTTTCCGCGAGAAAGTCAAGGAATCGCTTCAAGAAATCGAAGGGGCTTCGGAACATGCTGAAGAATTCGCTTCCCACTTCTATTACCAATCACATGATGTAATGGATCAAGAAACCTACGTTTCATTAAAAAATCTATCGGACGAATTAGATGAAAAATATCAATTAGAAGGCAATCGTTTGTTTTATCTGGCGATGGCACCCAATTTCTTCGGGACAATCGCGAGAAGAATCAAATCAGAAGGCTTTACAGACACTGCGGGTTTTCACCGTTTAATTATCGAAAAACCATTTGGCCACGATTTAGAAAGTGCCGAGGAGCTAAACGACTCGCTTAGGGAAGCTTTCCACGAAGATGAAATTTACCGGATTGACCACTACCTTGGCAAAGAAATGATCCAAAACATTTCCGTCATTCGTTTTGCAAATTCGATTATCGAGTCACTGTGGAACAATCGCTATATTGATAACATCCAAGTAACGCTTAGTGAAGTACTCGGTGTGGAAGATCGCGGGCGCTACTATGACGAAAGCGGCGCACTGCGGGATATGGTTCAAAACCATGTCTTGCAAATTGTTTCTCTACTGGCCATGGAACCGCCGATCAAACTAACGACGAAAGAAATTCGTAACGAAAAAGTTCGGGCGCTACGTGCACTACGCGTGTATGAAGGAAAAGAAGTGCATCAGCATTTTATCCGCGGGCAATATGGGAATGGTGAAGTAGACGGAAAAGAATTAAGAAGTTATCGTGAAGAAGAAAATGTTGATCCTAATTCCAACACTGAAACTTTTGTGGCTGCTAAACTAATGATTGACAATTTCCGCTGGGCAGGAGTTCCCTTCTACATCCGAACTGGAAAACGATTAGCTACTAAGGCCACTCAAATTGCTATCCATTTTAAAGACGTTCCAATGAACTTATTTGGCGATCAGCAATCACTAGGTGGAAATGTCCTCGTAATCCATATCCAACCGAATGAAGGGATTACGCTTCACTTAAACGTGAAAGAACCGGGACAAGGCATGGTCACGATGCCCGTCAACTTGGATTACGTTCATTCCTCACAAGACGGGATGAACACGCCAGAAGCTTATGAAAAATTAATTCTGGATTGTTTGCGCGGAGATGCGACTTACTTCTCTCATTGGGATGAAGTTAGCCTTTCTTGGAACTTTGTCGATCACATCGCAGAAGTTTGGACAACAACAAAAGATCACTTCCCGAACTATAAACCAGGTTCAATGGGACCTAAAGAAGCAGATGAACTCGTTCAAAAAGATGGATTCGCTTGGTTTCCTGTTGAAAATGAGTAAAATAAAAAATCCCGATGGCTGTGTTCCCCACAACCATCGGGATTTTTTATTTACATTTGTGCTTGTTTCCAGTTTCGCTTAAATAGCCCCATGAAATAGCAGTCTTTGTACTCGCCTCGCATATAAAACTGTTCAACCATCGTTCCTTCAATTTCAAACCCTAACTTTTTATAAATATGGACAGCTCCTTCGTTTTCGGTATCCACATATAAAAAGACTTTATGCAGGTTTAAAATTTGAAACGCATAGTTAATGCCTTTTTCCATTGCTCCTTGCGCAAGTCCCTCACCTTGAAACTCTTCCTTAACGATTACTTGAATCTCACAGTTTCGGTGTATATAGTCAATTTCAACGAGTTCAATGATTCCTGCAAATTGACCTTCCTTAATAATCACAAAACGGCGTTCGGACTCATCATAAATGTGCTTTTGATACAAACTTTTCAATTCACTTAGTGATTCATAAGGCTCCTCAAACCAATATGCCATGACATTTAACTTGTTATTTAACTCATGGATATGGTTCAAGTCGTTTTCTTCTAAGGCACGAATGTGCATATTTCCAGCTCGCTCTCATTAGTTTTTATACAGTTTCATTATACCATATCCAAATTTACACAGTCAGATTTCTAGAATTAAAGCCCGATCATTCCTGTGAAATTTTGCACCTTCTTCTACTTCATGCTACAATAAACGAGAAAATAGCTTTAAAGGAGTATCCAAATCATGGAAGAAGATAAAGTTGGTCAATATCTTGAAAATGGAATTACCGGCGGAAAAGAGTTACATCCTCTTCAAAAGAAAAAATATCTGGGTACTTTTCAGGAACGTGTGATTACTTCTCTTACAAAAGAGCAGGTATTAACACTTAATTTCCTTCCTGAACTCGAACAAAAAATGAAAGAACATCCAGATGCGAAACTGCTTTTAAACGGAGCGCTTCCTTATCAGTCCCTTCGGCCTTATATTCAGCTTGCTGAAAAAACTGGAAATGAGTTCTCTATCGTTCAGCGCGAAGAAGATGAAACGGATATTTTCCTTGTCTTAGCGGCCAAACAAGAAGTGGCGACACCGGATGTAAAACTTGAAAAAGCAACGCCTACAAAAGAGGAAAGTCAAACTGAGTCGCAGCCAAGCTTACTTGATAAAATAAAAAAATTGCTAAACTAAAAACACGGATTACGAAGTCCGTGTTTTCGTTACAGGAGGTTCTTCATGCTACACATTATTGTTGTTTCGCTCTGCATATTAATGCTTTTGCAGAGTCTTTACTTTTTTATTCGTAAAAATCTCAACATGGGCGTGCTTTTTTTATTAATTACAGCCGCACTTTTTTTAATCAGCAAAATGGGATATTGCCCGCTTTGAATCGCTTGTTTTAATTTCCCTTGCATGTCGCCAATTCCTTTTGAACCACTTAAGGGCGTAAGCAAGGGATTTTTTTGATCCGTCACCTGAGAAAGCAGTGGCGTAAATTTCTTTCCTCCAAGTATCGTCACTGGTTCAAAAGCCGCTACCCCTTTTTCTTGCCACTGCGCTTTTAGCTCTTCCATTTGAATAGTTGACGCGTTTGTTCCTTTTAAGGTGAAACGCACGTCATAAGGCCCTAAAACGAGATCTTCAGGCTTTAAAAACCCATAACGTGGGGAAAGAATGAGCCAATCATCTGCAAATTTTTCAGCGTACGCCTGACAAAGTTTGTGGAAAGTTCCAGTATAAGCTTCTCTTGCTCGTACCGCCCCGAGTTCTGGTGATCTATCCCAAATTTTCGGTTTTCCAGAAGGAATAATCATCATTTTTTCTGCCACTCCCAGTGCGTTATTTTCCCACCAGATTGAACTTCATCCTCATCTGCCTGATGAACAAAGCCAGTCCGCTCTAGTACTCCAATCGAAGCTAAATTACTTTCAAACGAACGCGCAAAAATTCGCGTAATCACTTCTTGTTCCTTTAGCCAAGCAAGCATCGCCGAAAGCGCTTCTGTCATATATCCATGATGTTGAAACTCCAGAACAACACTGTATCCAAGCTCGATTTCACCAGTTTCATCTGGATCGCCTTGCCCACCAATTTCACCAATGACAATATTTTCTTCTTTTAAAATAATAAGACGCGTCCATTTCGTCATCTCTGGTTTCTTTTTCACATTATCAAGCACATAAGGCAAATAAAAAAAGAAATCAATACCCGGCCAGTCCTCAGAAACCTCGCAGCCAAGCACTGTTTCCAGCTTTCCAATGCCAGCGATCGTCGCTTCAATCATTTCACGGGTATATTCAATCAAAAGCAAACGCTTTGTTTCAATAGATTCCATGCCTTCCCCTTCATTCTTTTCAAGATAGTTTAAATGTACCAATTCCCGCTGTTTTCTGCAAGTTTTGCTTTAAAGGCCACTTAAGACTAATACAGATTTTTACATCTGTATTAAGAATCCTCTTCATTTTCAAGACTTTATTTTAGTGCTATAATGAAAAAAGAATAAAAGCTGTATTAGTCTTGAATGAAAAACTAGTACTACAAGGAGAGATAACAATGGAAACTGAAAATCAACTCTTTCAACATTCCACGATGGCCGCTCTTGTTGGCGGACTGTTTGACGGAACAATGACCTTTTCTGCGCTACTCAAACACGGAGATCTCGGAATTGGCACATTTGACCAGTTTGATGGTGAGCTCGTCGTAGCAGATGGAGTCGCTTATCAAGTGCGCGAAGATGGCAAAGCTTACGAAGTCGCACCTGAAGCAACAACACCGTACGCGAGCATCACTCATTTCGTACCCGATACGAGTTTCAAAATAAGCGAAGCCACAACACGTGAACAAATCGAAGCAAGAACAGCAAGTTTGACGAAGGGACCTAATTTATTCTATGCGGTCCAAATCAAAGGTAAATTCCGTTTTGTGAATACTCGAGTCGCTCCAAAACAAACGAAACCCTATCCGCCACTTGTCGAAGCCGTTAAAACGCAACCAACTTATCATTTTGAAGAAATCGAAGGAACGATTGTTGGTTTCTACATGCCGGCTTACATTACAGGAATTGGTGTTGCTGGCTACCACATCCATTTCATCGATCAAGCTAAGCAAGTCGGCGGACACGTTTTTGACTATGAATTGCTTGAAGGAACCGTAGAAGTTGCCGAACAAACTGCAGTCCATTTAGAACTCCCTCATTCGAAGGACTTCTTAAACAAAAATCTAGTATCAGATGATATGCTTGCCCAAATTGATGCTGCTGAAAAATAAAAAAGTCAGCTTTCGGAACTTCCCGAAAGCTGACTTTTTTATTCAGTAATTATTTTATGAATCAATTTCGGTTTTTCAGCTCGATCTGCAATTGTAATATGTTTATAAATTTTAGCTTGAACAGCAGAAATATCCGCGTGACTGCTATAAACCGTGGCTAGACTTTCTCCTTCTTGAACCGCATCCCCGACTTTTTTCCGAAGCACAATTCCAACAGAAAGATCAATTTCATCTTCTTTTGTCGCACGACCTGCCCCAAGCATCATCGCGGCAACTCCCATTTCATCAGCTACGATCTCACTTACAAAACCGCTTCGTTTGGCAGGAAGTTCTTGCTTAAAAGCCGCATCAGGAAGCTTATCCGGATTATCCACCACCGAATCATCTCCGCCTTGATTCCGCAAGAATTCTTTGAACTTCTCAAGTGCTTCCCCACTTCGAATGACCGCTTCAAGCATTTTGCGAGCTTCCTCTAAGCTATCTGCTTTTTCCGCGAGCACCACCATTTGGCTTCCTAAAACAAGCACAAGTTCCGTCAAATCTTCTGGGCCTTCTCCTTTCAAAGTAGCAATCGCTTCTTTTACTTCGAGTGCATTCCCAATTGCATAGCCGAGCGGTTGTGACATATCCGAAATGACTGCCATCGTATTTCGTCCCACGCCATTTCCGATTTGAACCATGGCATGTGCCAAACTTTCTGCATCTTCTTCTGTTTTCATAAAAGCACCTGCACCTGTCTTTACATCCAAACAAATTGCATCAGCACCCGCCGCAATTTTCTTGCTCATAATCGAACTCGCAATAAGCGGAATGGAATTAACCGTCCCCGTCACGTCTCGGAGCGCATACAACTTTTTATCCGCCGGCGTCAAATTGCCCGATTGCCCCATAACAGCTACTTTATCGCGGTTCACAAGCTCCGTGAATTCCTCTTTCGAAAGCTCCACGTGGAACCCTTTCACAGACTCGAGCTTGTCAATCGTGCCTCCCGTGTGCCCAAGACCGCGCCCAGACATCTTAGCCACCGGAACACCAACAGCAGCAACAAGCGGGGCAAGAACAAGCGTCGTAGTGTCACCAACGCCGCCAGTTGAATGCTTATCAACTTTAATACCACTAATCGCTGAAAGATCGATCGTTTCGCCAGAGTTTACCATGGACATCGTCAAAGCCTGCCGTTCTTCCTCCGTCATATCTTCAAAATAAATTGCCATCAGAAGTGCGCTAGCTTGATAATCTGGAATCTCGCCTTTTGTATAACCATCCACAAAAAAAGCGATTTCATTTTTAGTTAATGGCAAGCCATCCCGTTTTTTTGAAATAATATCCACCATTCTCACTTAAAGCACGTCCTTTCTTAAGTAAACCGTTTTACTAACCATAAAAATGGAAAGCTCATTTCTCCTTCACTATACGGTAGAAGAGCTTCCACTGTCAAATCTTTTCGTGCTGCTTCTTTCAATCAAATTCAATTTGAGCAAATGATTTGGCATCGCTTCTTCGGGATGTTCAATTTTCCCTAGAAGAGCTTTTGCCGCGATTGCTCCCATTTCATATATCGGTTGCCGAATTGTCGTTAATGGTGGCGTCATAAAAGCCGCTAATTCAATATCATCAAAGCCAATGACAGAAAGGTCTTCTGGGATAGCGATCCCTTCTTCATGCGCATAACGATAAGCTCCCGTTGCCATCAAATCGTTCGTCGCAAAAATAGCCGTCACCTGCGCATCTTGTTCAAACAGCTTCCTTGTAGCATCCAAGCCGCCTTGCATCGTTTGATCGCCACTTACGATCCATTTTTCTAAAACCGGCAAACTATGTTCTTTCATGGCTTTTCGGTAACCTTCAAATCGTTCAAACACATTATAAAAGGACGCATCTGAAACGATAATCCCAATGTCCCGGTGGCCTAAATCGATCAAGTGTTTTGTGGCCTCGTAGCCTCCAGCAAAATCATCAACGGCGATCCTTCCCTCTTGCCGCTCATTTCGTTCGCGATCAAGTAAAATAAACGGACAACGCTTATCCTTTAGACGCGTAAAGACTTCTGAATCGAGAATGTGCGGACTTGCGATAATCAGTCCATCTACGGCACGATGCAGCAATTCTTCAATGTAGTGATCTTCTCTTTTCGTGTCATTCGACGAGTTGCAAAGCATGATCATATACCCTTCCCCGTTTAAATAATCTTCTGCTCCTTTTACTAGCTGCGAAAAGAAAGCATCCGTTACTTCGGGAACAACCATGCCAATCGTGTTCGTGTGATTTTTGATCATATTTTTAGCGAAAAAATTCGGTTTATACTTCATCTGTTCAGCTGCATGAAGGACTTTTTTCCTTGTCACTTCGCTAAACCGTTCCCCTTTTCCATTTAAAATCTGTGAAATGGTCGTAATCGACACTCCTGTTTTTTCGGCAATTTCTCGAATCGTCGTGCTCAACCGAATCCCTCGCTTTCCAATATGCTCTCCCTACATTTTCACATAAAAGCTTCCATTAGGAAAGAAAAAACAAAAATGCATCCAAATCTCTTGATTTGGATGCATTTACTTAATAATCTGATGTGCCCGCTTCACCTGAAACAATCGCTACGCCAGCACTTGCTCCAATACGCGTTGCTCCTGCATCAATCATTTTCAAAACATCTTCTTTTGTCCGAATCCCACCAGAAGCTTTCACACCAATATCCGGTCCGACCGTTTCACGCATAAGCTTGATATCATGAACAGTTGCACCACCAGAGCTGAACCCAGTAGATGTTTTCACAAAATCAGCTCCTGCTTTCACCGCAAGCTTGCAAGCACGAACCTTCTCTTCATCCGTCAAAAGGCAAGTTTCGATGATCACTTTAACAAGTGTTCCATCAGCTGCTTCTACAACAGCCTTGATATCTTCTTCAACAAACGCATCATTTCCCTCTTTTAGCGCGCCGATATTAATGACCATATCTACTTCCGTTGCTCCATTTAAAATGGCATCTTTTGTTTCAAAAGCTTTCACACTAGAAGTATTCGCTCCAAGCGGAAAACCAATCACTGTACACGTATCCACACCAGAATCTGCAAGTTGGCTGCTCGCAAATTTAACCCAAGTAGGGTTCACACAAACCGAAGCAAATTGGTAAGTTTTAGCTTCTTCCGTTAGCTTTTCAATTTGCTCTTTTGTCGTTTCTGGCTTAAGCGCAGTATGATCAATCATTTTGGCAATATTCATCATTCAAAACTCCTTTGTTTTATCCTAACTGTATCTTACTCTAGATCGCATGCAATTTCAACGATTCTTACGGAAATTTCCAAATGTAAACAACCAAAAAAGCAAGAATGGAGGAAACCCCATTCTTGCTTTTTAGTTAAACTTAATAGAATTGATCTGGGAGAAGCGATTCACCCAACTTGATGTTTTCACGATAGTCAATTGGAATATCTACTATCACAGGACCTTCAGATTGAAGAGCTTCAGTAAGAACAGCATCCAAATCTTGAGGGCGCTCAACACGAAGTCCCTTGGCCCCAAAGCTTTCCGCATACTTCACGAAATCTACTCCACCAAAGCGAACAGCTGCTTCTTTTCCGTATTTCATTTTTTGTTGGAAAGCTACCATATCGTAACTTCCATCATTCCAAATCAAATGAACAAGCGGGATTCTGAGTCTAACAGCTGTTTCTAGCTCCATTGCAGAAAACAAGAAGCCACCATCACCAGAAATAGATACCACTTTTTCACCCGGGCGAACTAATCCCGCAGCAATTCCCCACGGAAGTGCAACACCAAGTGTTTGCATGCCATTACTGAATAGCAATCTCCGCGGTTCATAAGAACGGAAATGCCGCGCCATCCAAATATAATGGGAACCAACATCGACCGTTACTGTAACATCATCGTCAATTTTAGAGCGTAGCGATTCAATCACAGAAAGCGGGTGAACTAAATTGGTTTCATCGGGTTCACTCGGAATATCACGTTGTTCAAGCTGCTCATGCAAGCCTCTTAAAATTTCCTGCTCCGCTTCCCCAAGTTCTAGCCCATCGAATTTTGCATTAATCCGGTCGAGCGTCAGCGAAATGTTCCCTACAAGCTCTGTGACCGGTTGATAATAATGGTCGATTTCGGCAATAATATCATCAATATGCACAATCGTCCGATCAGAAGATGCATTCCAAGCTTTTGGTTCATATTCGATCGGGTCATAGCCAACCGTAATAACGAGATCGGCTTTGCTGAGAAGAATATCTCCCGGTTGATTCCGGAACAGCCCAACACGCCCGAAGAAATTGCTTTCTAACTCACGAGAAATGACACCCGCTGCCTGAAACGTCTCTACCACCGGAATGCTTGTTTTTTGCAACAAACGGCGAATTGATGCAGTTACTTCTGGACTACTTGCACGCATACCAAGAAGAAGGACCGGGAGTTTGGCTTTTTTCAGCCGTGTGATAAGTTTAGCAACTTGTTCTTTGGTTGCCGGACCCGTTTTTGGTCGAGCAAGCGAACGAATCGCTTTTGCCGGAACGTGCTCTTCCGTCACAATGTCCTGTGGCAAACTGATAAACGCCCCACCTTGCCGAGGTTCTTCAGCAGCTCGAAAAGCATTCGAAAGCGCTTCAGGAATATTTTTGGCATCGACCACTTCTTCACTATATTTCGTAATTGATTTAAAAAGAGCCGCATTGTCCATCGATTGGTGCGTTCTTTTTAATCGGTCTTGTCTGCCCACATTTCCCGCAATCGCTACAACTGGATCTCCTTCAGATGTAGCCGTTACAAGTCCAGTCG
This sequence comes from Listeria valentina, assembly GCF_011800755.1. GTDB lineage: Bacteria > Bacillota > Bacilli > Lactobacillales > Listeriaceae > Listeria > Listeria valentina. The sequence continues at coordinate 38,285 of NZ_JAATJW010000007.1, read as the reverse complement.
CGAGATTTGAAGCACCGGGTCCACTTGTCACAAGTACTACACCTGGTTTTCCAGTTAGACGTCCAACAGCCGCTGCCATAAATGTAGCATTTTGTTCGTGACGGCTCACAATAAGCTCAGGGCCACGTTCTTCCATCACGTCAAATACTTTATCAATTTTTGCTCCAGGTATTCCAAAAACGTGTGTTACACCCTGGTTGATTAAGCTATCAACGACAAGATCCGCTCCAGTTTTATCATCAAATTGTTCCTGCTTCTTTTCCAATTCGTTTCATCTCCTGTATCACTTTGTTTTAAATTTTCATTAAAACAGTTTAAACTATACTTTCTTATTATATAGAAAAACTAAGTTTAATCAAGAGCCAAAATCAACAAACTGTTATACAAGAATCGAAAAACTGTTTTACAATGTGTTTCAATTAAATAAAAAAATCTAGCAACTTTCTAAAAAGCTGCTAGATACTTCGTTCATTCTTTTGTTTCTCTACCTAAAACTGAAATTATAGTTTAGTTACGTTTTCAGCTTGAGGGCCACGCTGACCTTCAACAACGTCAAATTCAACTTCTTGACCTTCTTCTAGGCTTTTGAAACCTTCTTCTTGGATCGCACTGAAATGTACGAAAACGTCGTCTCCGCCTTCAACTTCGATAAATCCAAATCCTTTTTCACTGTTGAACCATTTTACCTTACCTGTCATGTTTCCACAGACCTCCAAAAAAATAATTTACTTAATATGGGTTTTCAAATAAAAAACAAACTGGCCAAGCTAATCAACAAGCCCTTGCGTGTTTTTCATAAAAAAATTCACATATTATAAAAAGTATTCATATGATAAAAGCTTGAATACTCTTTATAACATGTGAATATTTCCGTTCTCTACAAATACAACTTGTAAAACCATATTTTCTTATCAACAGTTCTATCTTAACGCTTATCCTAGGAAATTGCAAGAGAAAAATAGTGGCGTTTACATTTTGAAAATTCGCGAACTTACTTTAAATACACATTAAAAAGCATCTTTCAAAAGAACCATTACGCTCCTTTGAAAGATGCAACTAAGTCGATTTATTCCACTTTACTTAGATCTTTAAGCCGCCACTTGGTTAACAATTGATGGAGCGGTTTTCGAACAAGGAAGTAAACACCTGTTGAAATAAAAATCGAAGCCATCCCAAACAAAAATCCGCCAAGTACATCGGTTGGATAATGCACCCCTAAATAAATTCGTGAATATAAGATATAGAAAATCACAAAGAGTCCTAGTGCGCCAATGACGATTTTCGCCCAGATTTGTCGAACTGTAAAAATCAAAAATAATGCGGCTAAACCATAAAAAATAGATGTTGCCGTAGCATGTCCACTCGGATAACTAAAGCCTGTCTCAGAGATCAGCCAGTTAGATGCATCCGGGCGACTACGTTCAACAAAATGTTTTAGTAAGTAGTTGAGCACGACGCCACAAAACAGAACTGTGCCCCCAAACCATAATCCAACAGTAAACTTCCGTAAAATGAATAAGACGATGACAACAATAATCGTCATAACGATCACATATTCAGCAGATCCAAAATGCGTTAAAAATTTTACTAGTTTCGTCGTTCCCGCTTCAATATGTCCGTCGCGAATCCGGGCGATCCAGCTTAAATCAAACTTTGCCACCCAATTACTACTTTTTGCCACACTTACCGCCTCAAAAATAAACGCAATCAAAGCAATCACTCCGATAACGAGTAACGGCAAAGCTTTTTTTCCATTTGAATTCATTCTCTTCTCCTTACTTTACTTGCTGCAAAAATGCTTTAACTTGTTCAACAAGTTGCAAGTAACCTTCTTGTTCATTCGTTTTTTCCGTAGAAAGTAGCGAAACGCTTGCTCCATCTTCAGAAATTTCAATGGTTCCTTTATCTGTGAAAGTGGCATTACCAATCAAATGTAATGAAAAAGACCCATTTGTTTTCTCCGCTGTTACTTTCACCATACCGCCGTCGTTATACACTTCAAGCGCTTCTTCCAGTTTATCATGGTCTAGCAACTTTTTAATCAGACTCGAGGCCGACATCGCCGTGCCACAAGCATTCGTGAAGCCAACACCTCGTTCAAAGGTTCGAACAAAAATTTGATTTTCCGAAAGACGATGAGCAAAGCTAACATTGACACCATCTGGAAAATATGGATTTTCACCATTTAAGTAACTTGCAAGCTTCTCTTGTTTATCCGATGCAAGCGTCTCTTTCGAAACAAAACTAATCAAATGTGGATTCGGCACAGCCACAGCAGAAAAATGCAATTCTGGATCTAGTTCTGGTATCACTTCATCAAAAAGTTGGTCTCCTTGATAATGAAAAGGCAAACTGCTTGGTGTAAACAGCACCGGAGAAATTTCCACTTCAAAAGTAGGAATTCCAAATCCTAGTGAATTGCTTTTCTTCACTTGAAGATCCGCTTTCATGGTTTCTACTTTCGCTTCCTCTAACCCGTTTTCTTCTAACAAATAACGCGCTACCGTCCTGAGACCATTTCCGCACATCGAAGCTTCTGAACCGTCTGAATTGAAAACACGCATCTTTCCAATTGTTCCAGAATCCCCTTCTCCGACAAGCAAAATCCCATCAGCACCGCCAAGCATATGCGAACGATCACACAACTTTTGGGCAAGAAGCGCTTTTTTGGCATCCGTCCATGCGCCAAGCTCGTTCTTTCTTTCATCCAAGATAAAAAAGTCATTTTGTGACCCGTGAACTTTAATAAAATCCAGCTTCAACGTGTTCACCCTTCCAAATTTTTAGCTATATTGTATCATATTCTAATGAACGTGACTAGAAAAGGGCTGCCAGTGGAGGCAGCCCTTTCTAAGCTTCACTCATTCATAGTTTTTAGTTACAATATCCGCACAACGCGCACATAGTGTTGGATGATGCTCATCAGTACCCACATCTTTTTTCACAACACGGCAACGTTCACAAACCTCTCCTTCAGCAACAGAAATTTGGACCGCTACATGCGGAATTTCGAGCGCCGTCTCTGGAGCTTTTGCCAGTCCTTCGACTAGTTCAAAATCAGATACGATAAAGAGCTGTGCAAAGTCGCCTTCAAGTGAATCAAATAGCGCTTTCCCTGTTTCATCCACATAAAGCGTTACTTTTGCTAGCATGGATTTCCCGATCATTTTTTCATTTCGAGCTTCTTCCAGCGCCTTTTGAACGCCGTCACGCACTTTCATGAACTCATCCCATTTTTCTTCAAGCCCAGCTTTCACTTGAAGATCATGCGATTCTGGCATATCTTCAAGATGAATACTTGTTGTTTCTTCCCCATTTAGATTCGCCCAAACTTCTTCTGTTGTATGAGGAAGAATTGGTGCAAGCAATTTGGTCAAGGCAACAACCGATTCATAGAAGACCGTTTGCATTGAACGGCGGCTCAAGCTGTCTGCCGCTTCAATATAAACTACATCTTTCGCAAAATCCATATAGAATTGGCTTAGTAGCACTGTACAGAAATTATTGATTTGATGATAAATCGTCGAGAACTCAAATTTTTCATAACTATTCAATACAGCTTTAACCAAGTGGTCTAATTTAACGAGTACATATTGATCCACTTCTCGCAGCTCTTCAAAAGCCACTTGATCTTTTTCTGGATGGAAGTCATTCACATTTCCTAGTAAGAAACGCATTGTGTTCCGGATTTTTCGATATACTTCTGAAACTTGTTTTAAGATATCATCGCTGATACGAACATCCGCTTGATAATCCACAGAAGCTACCCACAAGCGAACAATGTCTGCTCCTAGCTGATTAATTACTTTTCCTGGTAAAATCGTGTTACCAAGTGATTTACTCATCTTGCGACCTTCCCCGTCAAGCGCAAATCCGTGACTAAGCACATTACGATAAGGCGCTTCTCCGGTCATTGCAACAGCCGTTGTAAGCGATGAGTTAAACCAACCGCGATACTGGTCAGAACCTTCCATGTAAAGATCTGCAGGTCTTGAAAGCTCTGGTCTAGCTTCTAATACAGCTTGATGACTCGAACCAGAGTCAAACCAAACATCCATGATATCTTGTTCTTTCGTAAACTCACCATTTGGACTTGATGGATGTGTAAACCCTTCTGGTAAGAGGTCTTTCGCTTCTTTTTCAAACCAGATATTTGAGCCATGTTCACGGAACAAATCAGAAATATGTTGAATCGTTTCATCCGTGATGATTGCATCGCCATTTTCCGCATAAAAAATCGGTAATGGAACTCCCCAAGCACGTTGACGAGAAATGACCCAATCTCCGCGATCACGAACCATGTTATACAGTCTAGTTTCTCCCCAAGCAGGTGTCCAGTTCACTTTTTGAACTGCATCCATTAATTCACCACGGAATTTATTAATTGAAGCAAACCATTGCGGCGTCGCACGGAAAATAACTGGTTTTTTCGTACGCCAATCATGTGGATAACTGTGGGTAATAAAATCAAGTTTTAGAAGTGCTCCCACTTCTTTTAGTTTTTCAGTCGCCACTTTATTGGCTTCGTCATAGAATAAGCCTTCAAATCCTGGAGCTTCATCTGTAAAGACACCTTTTTCATCAATTGGTGCTAGCACATTTAAACCATATTTTTGTCCGACAATGAAGTCATCTTCCCCGTGACCGGGTGCCGTGTGTACAGCTCCTGTTCCAGCGTCTGCTGTAGCATGTTCACCGTTAATGACAAGTGAATCACGATCATAAAACGGATGTTTCGCTACAACTCGGTCTAAATCACTACCCCGAACCGTTTGAATGACTTTTCCATCATCCCAACCGAGCGTTTCTTTCAGAGAATCAACGAGTGCAGCGGCTACGAGATACTTTTGTCCAGCTGTTTCTACAACTGCATAATCTAAATTAGGATTGACAGTAATCCCCATATTAGCTGGAATCGTCCATGGAGTTGTCGTCCAAATAACAATTTTTGTATCGTTATCAATGACTCCCTTGCCATCTTTCACATCGAAAGCGACATAAATGGAAGCAGATTTTTTATCATGATATTCGATTTCCGCTTCTGCTAATGCTGATTCACTCGAAGGCGACCAATAAACAGGCTTTTTCCCTTTATAGATATAACCTTTTTTTGCCATTTCCCCAAACACTTTAATTTGTTCAGCTTCATATTCAGGTTTTAATGTAATGTAAGGATTTTCCCAATCACCATTTACACCAAGGCGCTTGAAACCTGTTCGTTGCAAGTCGATTTGCTTATAAGCATATTCTTCACAAAGCTTACGGAATTCAGCAACTGACATTTCTTTCCGTTTCACGCCTTTTTTAGTTAGTGCTTGTTCGATTGGAAGCCCATGTGTATCCCAACCAGGTACATAAGGTGATCTGAAGCCTGCCATCGATTTATAGCGAACTATAATGTCCTTAATGGTTTTGTTCATCGCGTGTCCCATGTGAAGCTCACCGTTTGCATATGGAGGACCATCATGCAAAATGTAAGTCGGACGCCCCGCATTTTTTTCTTGAACTTTTTGATAGAGATTTTCTTTTTCCCATTTTTCTTGCCAAATCGGCTCTTTATTTGGCAAATTTCCTCGCATAGGAAATGCAGTTTTCGGCATCAATAACGTATCTTTATAATCCATCGCTCACAAACTCCTTTATATTATTATTCCGCAAAAAATAAAAATCTCCTCCCTTAAAAAAGGGACGAGATTATCGCGTTACCACCCTTGTTGATAAAAAGAAACTTTTTATCCACTCGTTCCATTAACGCCTGGCCGCGCTGAATCTTACTTTATTCAGATCCAGAACTCCTTGAGTGATTTCTGAATTTCAACTTACTTCTGGTCTCGCACCATCACCAGATCGCTTTTAAGTAAGTCTAAGAAAAACATACTTGTCTCAGATCAACATTTTTTCTATTCTTGTTCGTTTTCTGCATCTTCCTGAACTTCTTTAATAGATTTCAGTTCCGTTGCATCCACGTCATATTCCATCATTTGTTGCCAATCATCGCTTTTAATCAAGTCCATTTGAGCTTCAACAAGCAAGCGCAAACGTTCCCGGAAAACTTTCGATTGACGTTTCAAGTCTTCAATTTCAATTGAAATCTTACGTGCTTTTGAAAGAGAATCCGCTAAAATACGATCCGCATTTTTTTCTGCTTCACGAATAATTAATTTTGCTTCTTGATCAGCAGATTGTTTAACTTCCTCTGCCGCTGTCTGCGCAACAATTAATGATTTATTTAGCGTTTCTTCAATATTTGTAAAATGTCCTAAGCGTTCTTCATTGTTGTTTAAGGAATCTTCTAGACGTTTCTTTTCTTTTAGCACTTGTTCATAATCTTTGATAATCTGATCGAGGAAGTCATTTACTTCATCTTCATCATAACCTCTAAAACCACGGGTAAATTCTTTGTTATGTATATCCAGTGGCGATAATGGCATATTCTACACCTCCGTACGAATTATCGAAATCGCAGTTTCAATACACAACCACTAAATTTCGAAAGAGCCTTGCTTTTCACAAAACAAATCCAATATAAGTTTTATTTTAACACAATCTATCATTTTTTCCTAGTGCAATGTCGATTTTAGCGAACAAGTATCCCAATTTCCGCTAAAACTTCAATTGCTTTGTTGATTTGTTCCTCCGTATCCGCTTCAATGGTATGGAGATGAAGCCCATTCGTTAAACCAGAAAGCATCAGCGCATCGGTCGTTTTTAATTTATAGATGAATTTTTCAACATCAAAGCGACTATTCAAATGAAGATTCCCAGTCAGTTCCCCGTAAATCGGATGATCCACAATCACATCAATGACAGAAACCCCATAATCCACTAAAGTATTTAACTCACTTTCAGCTTCTTCTTTCGTGTGATTACAAGCTATGATCCGTTGAATTCTTTTCGATTCCTTAGTCATCATATAACCTTGTGGAGTCGAAATGATCGGCTGCTCCATTGCTCGAAGCAATGAAATATCTTGCACAATCACTTGCCTGCTCACATCTGTCCGCTTGGCTAATTCGCCACCAGAAATCGGTTCAGAAGTATGTTGTAGCCAGTCTAAAATGGCCGCTCGTCTATCTTCTCCAAGCATTTTTTTCAAAATTCTTCACCTGCCTTACGTCCTTCTCTTCCCTTTAAATTAAGGTTATTATATCACAAGCACCGCTTATGCAACATCAATCTGCCATCGCTTTCCATATTTTCTTGCCACAAAAAAGAAACTGTCAACAGATTTCATACCATTTCCAGTTTCTTATTTTAAAAAGCCAATATCCATTCGAATTTTATCTTTTTTAGTTCGTCCATGAATTTGAACCAATTTAATCCGCCCATAACCTCGCGCCGACAAAATATCCGCTTCTTCACACTCAAAATCTGGGTTTTGAACCACTTTCCAGTTCACTTTAACAAGTCCGGCTTGAATCATTTGTTTCGCTTTTTGCCTAGAAAGATGAAGCGCGTTGCTTAAAACACCATCCAGTCGTAAACTCGAAGTAGTAATCATTTGCTCTTCCCATTCTTCTTGCACAATTAAAGCCTCGCTGAGTGAAACTTCTTCAAGCATTACATTGACTTTCCCAATTTTTTCGAGTTGACTTGTTACATAATGCGCCATTTCGGCATCTACAAAAAACTGCCACTCTTCACCTTGATTTAAAATATCCCCGAAAGCCTCGCGACGAATACCGAGCGACATCAGCGTTCCAAGAATTTTTTGATGTGTGAGCGTCGTGAATTTCACAGGATAGCGAATATGAAAAAGACTAATTTGAAAGTCCTTCTCTTCTGGCACGTAATAATCGGGATAAATCAGTGCTCGCTTTCGTTCTGTAAATTCCGATCCACCAAAAAAGGTGATTTCCATCATCTCATATCCACCAACAACCGTTTCAGCAATAAAACGCTGGCGTGGATCTAAAAATTCTGTCAGCCTCGGGGTATACTCGTTCTCCACTTGAATCGCTAAATCTAAAACCTGATCGATAAAAGCATATTCTTCTTTGCGAAAATGTTGATAAATGCCTTCCATCTGCTTCACCTCCCTTTATTTTTTTGTAAAACAAATCATCAAGACTTGGCCGATTTTATCTTCTTTCGGGTCGGACAAGTTTTCCTCCTTTAAAAAAAGTCATGCCCGAAAGACATGACCCGTTAAATCCCGTATAAAAGCGGTACAACGTATTGATAAATCAAATTGGTAAGTACAGTCATCGCAAATTGGAAAGCAATAAAAGCAACCAATGATGAAATATCGAACATTCCAATCGGCGGGATAATCCGTCTGAACGGTTCCAGAATTGGTTCGAAAATTCGACCTAAAAAGCGCCCGATCTTCGAATCACGTGCCCCGGGAAACCAGCTCATCAAGAAGTAGACAAACATGAGTGTTGGCAAGTAGCGAATGATAAACAAAATCACATCAACCACTTGAATTAAAAAAGTTTGCAACCTTGTGTTCCACCTCTCTAGCTTTACATGTAATTTTGTTCTTCAAGCATTTCAGAAATCGAGCCATCCACACTAACGTTTTCTGGCGTACAAAGGAAAATATTATTCCCAATACGTTGGATGTCGCCTCCCAGTGCATAAACCGTTCCACTTAGGAAATCTACGATCCGAATAGCTTGATCGTGACTAATACGCTGTAAGTTAACAACAAGCGTTTTATATTCCTTTAAGTAATCCGCGAGTTCTTGTGCCTCCGCGTACACACGTGGTTCAGAAAGCATTACTTCACTTGAAAATTGCGCACCTTGCATGCTCACGACATTCGGCTCCTCTTCAACAGCACGAAAACGATTTTTAGCTGGTTTTTCATTTTTTTTCTGAATCATTGGCTCAGGTTCCTGATTGTTTTTTCGGTTTGTTTCTTCTTCGTAGTATTCATCTTCATCAAGGAAAAAGAAAGATTTGAATTTATTGGAAAGTCCCATGATCTTGCACCTCCGTTAATTTTAGTCATTTACGAGCGCTCTGCCAACACGAATATATGTGGCACCTTCTTCAATTGCAATGCTGTAGTCATTTGTCATTCCCATAGATAGTTCGCTTGCTGTCACTTGGCTGAGTTGAAGCGATGCAATTTCAGCTCCTGCTTCTTTCAACGCATTAAAAATCTCATGAAGGTCGTCTTCATTTTCAGTAATTGGAGCCATCGTCATCAATCCGACAATTTCAATGTGTTTGAAATCAGCTTGTTTCAAAAATGCCAAGGCTGATTCCTTCGTAAAACCGTGTTTGGATTCCTCTCCAGAAACATTCAGCTGCAAGAAACAGCGGACTGGCTTTACAGCCCATTTTTCAATTTCCTCAGCCAAACTCACGCGATCAAGCGAATGAATAAAATCCACTTTATCAATAATTTGCTTCACCTTGCGTGTTTGGAGCGATCCGATGAAATGCCAGCGGATGTCCGAGAAATCTTGAAGTGCTTCATATTTCTCTAAAAAGACATCCACCCGGTTTTCACCAAAATCACGAATTCCCAAATCATAAAGTTCTTTCATTCCTGCAACATCAATGGTCTTCGTTACCGCAACCAAATGTACGTCTGCTTCAGAACGCCCAGATTTTTTGCAAGCTTCTTTGATATTTGCATTTATTTGAATGAGATTATCTTGTTTCGACATCTGCGTCACCTTTGTTCATTTGAATTCCCGAATTCTAACGCTTCAAACATTTTTAACGTTTACGTCTATTACGATTGCGAATGAACGCCGGAACATCAACATCTCCATGATCTGTGCTTGCTGGTTCTTCTTCACGGTAAGAAGGCGCTTGTTGTTCAGCTGAATCATTTTCAATCGGTCTGCGTGACTCTTCAGGTTTAGCATAATTTGGCCGATTCACATCAATTTTTTGACCTGCCGCACGTCTTGGTTGAACCGTTTGTTGTTTCGATTCATCAAAACCAGTAGCAATCACTGTTACAACAAGTTCATCTTTTAAATCATCGTTAATAACAGAGCCAAAAATCATATTCACTTCTGGATCAGAAGCATTTGATACGATTTCTGCTGCTTCTTGAACTTCATACAAGCTAAGATTTGATCCGCCTGTAATGTTCATCAGCACACCTTTAGCTCCATCAATCGATGTTTCAAGTAGTGGAGAAGAAATTGCTTTTTTAGCAGCATCTGCCGCGCGGTTTTCACCCGTTGCAATTCCAATTCCCATAAGAGCTGATCCACGATTCGTCATGATCGTTTTCACATCAGCAAAGTCCAAGTTGATAAGCCCAGGTACTGCAATCAAATCAGAAATCCCTTGAACCCCTTGACGAAGAACATTATCCGCTTCACGGAACGCTTCAAGCATCGGTGTGTTTTTATCCACAATTTGAAGTAAACGATCGTTTGGAATCACAATCAGTGTATCCACTGCTTCTTTCATTGCTTCTGTTCCAGAAACCGCTTGTTTCGAGCGTTTTGGCCCCTCGAAACCAAATGGTCGCGTAATCACGCCAACTGTTAGAGCGCCCATTTCCTTTGCAATTTGTGCAATAACTGGGGCTGCACCAGTTCCTGTGCCGCCGCCCATTCCGGCAGTAACAAATACCATGTCGGCACCTTTTAATGCTTCTTCAATAACTTCACGGCTTTCTTCTGCCGCTTTTTTCCCGATTTCAGGGACAGCTCCAGCTCCAAGCCCACGAGTAAGCTTTGAACCGATCTGTAGTTTTACTTCTGATTTAGCTAAATTAAGGGCTTGGGCATCTGTATTAACAGAAATAAATTCAACGCCTTGAACGCCGTGTTCGATCATGCGATTAACAGCGTTATTTCCGCCACCGCCGACGCCAATTACTTTAATCGTTGCCAAGCTTTCAGAATTGGTTTCAAACTCTAACATTCTATTTCCTCCTACTACTTTCTTGATTTTTTAATCGCAGCTATTATTCAAAAAACGCGCCAAAGAAATTTTTCATTTTCGTTGTTACTTTTTCATCATCAGATTTTTTAGGTTTAGGTGCTTTCGCTTTCTTTTCAGCTCGCCCTTCGCTTTCTTCATGATAAGCTGAAGTCTCACTTCCAAGGTCTCGCCCTTCAAGCCCCTCTAATTCATAAGCATATTGGATCAAACCAACGGCCGTTGTATAAGCTGGATCTCTAACTCCAATATAATCTGGCATTGCAAGCCTTGCATGACTACCAAGCGTTTTCCCAGCAAGATCAATTGCACCCGGCATTCCCATTGTGCCACCGGTTAAGATGTAACCACCTTGCAAGTTTCTCGCTCCCATGCGGTAAACTTCTTCTTGAACGAGTTCAAAAATTTCTTCCAGTCTCGCTTCAATGATATCCGCGATCTCAAGTTGATTGAAATGTTGTTGCTGATCGGAGCCAATCACATCCACCGAAAATACTTCATCTTGTGAAGCATCATCATAAAAAGCATAACCATGCTCAAGCTTCACTTTTTCAGCATTTGCTGTTGAAGTATTTAACCCGAGTGATAAGTCTTTCGTGATATTTTCTCCACCAACAGGAATTGAACTTGTTGCCACCAGTTTTCCTTGATCAAATAGACTGATCGTCGTTGTTCCCGCTCCAATATTCACAAGTGCGGTTCCAAATTCTTTATCGTCATTTGTCATCGAAATAGCAGCTTCAGCAAGTGGCTGTAGCACAATTTCAGTAATTTCCAGTCCAGCTCGTTCTACGCAGCGGAGGATGTTATGTAAGATTGTTTTTGAACCTGTTACAAGTGAGCCTTCCATTTCTAAACGCACACCACTCATGCCACGCGGATCTGTTATTCCATCGAAACCATCAACAATAAATTGATGCGGAATAAGACTGATCACTTCTCGTTCAGGGCTAAGCGGAGCAACTTGTGCAGAATCAAGGACGTTCCATACATCATGATCTGTAATTTCAGAATTATCACCACTAACCGCAACAATGCCGCGACTGTCTTCAAGCATAATTTGATTAGAGACGATTCCGACAATCACTTGTGAAATTTCAACTCCAACCATTCGCTCAGCTTTTTGAATTGCTTGTTTGATTGAATCTACGGCTTTATCAATATCAATAACAATGCCTTTTTTAATTCCTTCCGATTCAACGTCACCAACACCTATAATATTCAAACGGTCATTTGCAATTTCCGCGATGATTACTTTAATTTTTGAAGAGCCAATATCAAGGCTCACATAAATTTCACTTTCTCCCACTGATCGGCACCTCCTTTGTTTTCATTCGTGTACACTTTCATTTTATTTATGCGATTTCTTATTTTCATGTTGACGCTTTTTAGACTATGTTAGATTTACCTATACTCTAGTCTACACCAACAAACTTTTGAATTAAAGTACAAAGATCAAATTTTGAACATTTTTTAAGAATTACCAAGCAAATCATAGAAAAAGGGGAACAAACGACCCCCTATTGGACAAATTTTCTATAGAATCATTCGGATTCTGCTTTTTCCTTTTCTTGTTTCTTTTTATAATAGCTTTCAAAATAGGCCCCTACTTCAAGATCAATGACACCTTTTTGTCCTGTGTTTAATTGAGCTGAAATCGAAGGATAGTAACTCATTTTATCTGCGAACCCGTGAATCGTTGCCGTCACTTGGTTGCCATCATTCATGTACAATAAAATGTGTTCAGGATCACTTTTTGTCAGTTTCAAATGGATTTCAGATACAGCATTTTGAACACTTACTGGTAACTTTTTCCACTCCTTCACCATATCTTTCAGCACGTCGTCATTTTTAAAATTGAAAAAGAGTACACGATTTCCAATCGGGAATTTTCTTGCTCGTTCTAGTAATAGCTCGCCATTCTCAAGAATCTCATAGTAAAAACCGTCTCTTGGCTGATACCCGATCGTTTTGTATTCAGTAATTTTGATTTTAACCTTCCGCAGCCCACTTTTTTCAACGACTGCTTTTTTGATCATTTTATTTTTTTCAAGTTGTTCTGCTACATTTTTGTTATTGATAGCGATCATATAGTCACCTTTTTGAACGCCACTATCCGATCGCACATCTTGCTCCGTTAATTCACGATTTCCAGAAACATAGATCGTCTCTACTTTGCTAATCGGAGACAAAAAATACAAAGTTGCGAGAATCAGAAGAACAAAGAAACCTATCAGAAGAATTAAATGGCGAACCAATCTTTTCTTACGATATTTCTTTAATTCAGGAATGCGGCTTTCGATCGAAACCACTTTTTTGTTTTTCGCCATTTAAAACCTCACCTCCTTTGTTCTCGTTTACTTAATTAAGCTTTCATGAGACTCACAGACAAGTCCACCAGTCGCTTAGCAGCATCAGGAATACCTAACTCACCAGCGTGAAACGCCATCTCATCAAGCGTCGCCTTATCTGACATGATCGCATCAATTTGTGCCATTAAATCCGTTTGCTCAAGCTCGGATTCTGTTATGACAACGCTAGCCCCGCTTTTTTCAAGGGAACGAGCATTTTTTTCTTGGTGATTCGCCGTTACATAGGGGCTTGGAATTAAAACACTAGGCACGCCAAGTGAAGTCAATTCCGCAATCGTAGTTGCCCCTGCCCGCGAAATCACAAGCTCGACTTCGTTTAAAACTTCAGGCATATTGTAGACGAAAGGAACCACACTGATGTTTTCACCCAAATTAAGGGTTTTGAGCTCTTCTTTTATTTTTTCGTAGTGTACATTTCCGGTCACATAAAGCAGCTGGTAGTCCTTATCTTTCCACTCGGGCAAGATGTTCCAAACGGCTTCATTAAGCGGCCTTGCACCCCTACTCCCCCCGAAAGCAAGAACGGTGGGTTTGGCGCTATCTAATTGATAGGCTTCGAGTGCATTCGTTGTTTCGATGTTCACCACTTCGGAAGCCCGCGGATTTCCCGTAAAGACAATTTTCTCTGACGGAAAGGAATCGCTGACTTCTTCAAAACAAATAGCGATTTTGTCCACATAACGGCTCAAAAATTTATTGGTCAGCCCAGCCACGCTATTTTGTTCGTGAATAATCGTTGGAATTTTAAGCTTGCTTGCCGCATAAACCACTGGTCCACATACATATCCGCCTGTTCCGATGACACAATCCGGATTAAAGCGTCGTAAGATTTCCTTACTTCGTTTTGTTCCTTTGAAGAAACGAGCAATCGTCTTAAAGTTATCAAGTGAAAACGAACGTTTAAAACCTGTAATTTCAATCGCTTCAAAAGCAATGCCTTCACGCGGAACTAGATCTGCTTCAAGACCTTTTGAGGTACCGATGTACAAAAACTCAGCATCTGGGTATTCTTTTTTACATTCTCGGATGAAAGCAAGCGCCGGGAAAATGTGACCTCCCGTTCCGCCTCCTGTTAGTACAATTTTCATTTTTCCACCTCATCAGTTAGCACGCGAATCGCCCGCATGTATGCATTTCCTCGTACTTCAAAAGTTCGGTATTGATCCCAACTTGCACAAGCTGGTGAAAGTAAAATCACATCCCCAGGTTGAGATGCTTTGTAAGCTACTGGAACAGCATCTTCAACATCTTTGACATAGTGCACCGTCGTTCCAGTTTCTTTAGCCACTCGCGCAATTTTGTCTGCCGTTTCCCCGAACACAACAACATCTTTCACATTTCGTAAAAATGGCATTAATTCATCAAACTCATTTCCCCGGTCCAATCCACCAGCAAGAAGCACAATGGGTTGTTTGAAGCCTTTTAAGGCACTTTGTGTCGCTAAAATATTTGTAGCCTTGGAGTCGTTATAAAATTTACGCCCATTAAATTCAGTCACAAACTGCGTACGATGTGGTACGCCTTTAAAGGTTTTAAGAACCGTCATAATCGCTTCATTAGGTACACCAATTGTTTTTACAGTGGCAATAGCAGCCAGAATGTTTTCGAGATTATGATCCCCTGGAAGAAGAATATCCTCACGCGAGCCGATTACTTCATCATTAAACATCAGCTGATTGTTTTGGACATAGGCACCTTCTGAAAGACGCTGTGTCGTTGAAAAAGGAATCACACGAGCTGCCGTTTTTCGCGTCAATCCTTGTAGTTCTTCTTGATCCCAATTGATGACAAGAACATCCTCTTTCGTTTGGTTTTTTTGAATGTTCCATTTTGCTGCCACATATTCTTCGCGCGTCTTGTGATAATCAAGATGCGCCTCGTAAATGTTTGTGATAACAGAAATTTTGGGTTTAAATGTAGAAACTCCCATTAACTGGAAGGAAGAGAGTTCCATTGTAATCCACTGATCGCTCGTTGCGTTTTCCGCAACCGCTGATGCTGGGAAGCCAATGTTTCCAGCAAGAAGTGATTTTCCCGCAACCATTTCGTTTAACATTCGGTCAATAATCGTTGTCGTTGTTGTTTTCCCATTAGTCCCTGTAATCCCAATGATTGGCGCTTCCGAAATTTGATAAGCAAGTTCCACTTCTGTAATTACCGGAATGTTTAATCGCTCAGCTTTTGCGACCATCGGATTGTTATAAGGAATTCCTGGATTTTTCACGAGAAGTTCAAAGCCCTCATCCAAAAGTTCTGTCGGATGGCTCCCGCAAATCACTTTAATGCCTTGCTCGAGCAAGCCTTGTGCTTCTGGATTTTCACTGAATGGCAATTGGTCATTTACCGTGACAAACGCCCCTAATTTATGCAGTAAACTCGCAGCGCTCACGCCACTTTTCGCAAGCCCTAGTACAAGTACCTTTTTATGATAATACATTTCAATATTTTTCATTTTGTTAGCCTCCGATATCTCCCTTTTTTGCTAAAAACGACTGAAAGCGTCAACTAAACGGCCAAAAAGAACCTTCTAGAGACGCTAAAAATCGCTTATAACTGTACCATTAAAATGGCTGCTACTGCAGCAAGTAACCCTACTCCCCAAAATGTTAGAACAACACGCCACTCATTCCAACCACCTAGTTCAAAGTGATGATGGATCGGCGTCATTCGAAATAGTCGCTTGCCGTGTGTCAGCTTGAAATAAGAAACTTGTAAAATCACGGATGCTGTTTCAATAACAAAAACAATCCCAATTAAAAGGAGAAGCCATTCTTGCTTCAGCAAAATCGAAACGGCTGCAAGTGCCCCAC
Source organism: Listeria valentina (assembly GCF_011800755.1). GTDB lineage: Bacteria > Bacillota > Bacilli > Lactobacillales > Listeriaceae > Listeria > Listeria valentina. The sequence goes on along the minus strand of NZ_JAATJW010000007.1, from coordinate 22,237 downwards.
CGAGCGCAAGCGAGCCGGTATCGCCCATAAATATTTTCGCAGGGTTCTTGTTAAATAGAAGAAACCCAAGCATGCCCCCGACTACTGCAAAACAGAACAAAGCGACTTCAAACTGATTTTGCACGACAGCAATCACGCCGAATGCTGCAAAGGCAATACTTGAAAGTCCTGAAACAAGGCCATCTAAGCCGTCTGTTAAGTTGACCGCATTGGAAAAACCAACGAGCCAGAACAAAACAAACAACAAGAAAAACCAGCCTAAGTTCACTTCAATTTGTGTAAATGGAACGCGCAGTGTCTCTGAAAAATTTCCAAAATGATAAACAAGGAAAAATAACACAGCGATGGCCAATTGCCCTAGAAATTTTTGTTTGGATGTTAAGCCTAAATTGCGTTTTTTAACGACTTTAATATAATCGTCGAGAAATCCAAGTGCACCATAAAGTGCGATTGCGATAAAAAGCAACCCGGTTGTTAAACTGAAAGATTTCGTGATAAAGCTCATAACCAAATAACTGAACATGATAGCCGTTAAGAAAACGACAGCTCCCATTGTTGGTGTTCCTGATTTTTGAGCGTGCATCTTCGGTCCTTCTTCGCGGATACTTTGACCAAATTTCAGCTTAACTAAAAATGGAATTAAGACCGGTACAAAAGCTACCGTTAAAATGAATGCAATCGCAAGCGTGGTGAATAACATATAAAATGACACAATGATTTCTCCCCAATCTTTTCTTTCAAACTGTTATTTATTGTATTAAAGTTCTAGTTTTTTTTCAATAGCCAACCGTGCTTCAACACGATCGTCAAAATCAATTTTTTCTGTTCCGATAATTTGGTAGTCTTCATGACCTTTTCCGGCAATTAAAATCACGTCGCCTGCTTCAGCTTGCTCGACCGCATACTGAATCGCTTCTTTGCGATTGACACGCACGACATATTCTTTTCCTTCTACGCCTTTTTCCATGTCTCGAATAATCGTTCGCGGATCTTCTGTTCGCGGATTATCTGATGTAAAAATCGGATCTGTCGCATAATCGACTGCGATTTTCGCCATTTTCGGGCGCTTGCCTTTATCTCGGTCCCCGCCGCAACCTACAACGACAAACACACGTTTTTTAGCGAATTCATCCACCGTTTCAAGCACATTTAACAGCCCATCTGGTGTATGCGCATAATCGACAATCACCGGAAAATCCTGTCCAGCATGAACGAGTTCAAAGCGCCCTGAAACACCTTTCACTTCACCAAGCGTTTGAATGGCTTCTTTTTCAGGAATTTGAAGCACGAATGAAGTGGCCAGTGCTGCAAGTACATTATAAATACTAAATTTCCCGATCATTTGAATATGCACTTTCTGAACACCCGTTTTCGAAACTAAATCAAACGTCGAGCCCTTACTTGTAATTTCAATGTTCTTGGCTCTAAAATCTGCATCGTGATCAATTCCGTAAGTAATAATTGGAACTGCCGTTGCTTCTCTCATCGTTTCTGAAGCCGGATCATCAGCATTAAGCACCGCCATTTTAGGCGCTTCTTTTTGGAACTTATTACCAAGTTGAGCAAATAATAAGCTTTTCGCATGTGCATAGGCTTCCATCGTTTTGTGGTAGTCTAGATGATCTTGCGAAAGATTTGTAAAAACCGCTACATCAAAATCCGTTCCGTGCACACGACCTTGAACAAGAGCATGGCTCGAAACTTCCATCGTCGCACTCGTTACGTGAGCTTGCTTCATATCAGAGAAAACTTGCTGCAGCGTCAAACTTCCTGGCGTTGTGTTTTTAGTTTCAATCGTGCGCTCAGCAATGCGCATGTACATCGTTCCGATTAAGCCCGTCTTTTCGCCATGCGTCCGCAAAATTTGATCGATTAAATGCGTCACCGTCGTTTTCCCGTTAGTCCCAGTTACACCAATCATATGCATTTGTTGACTTGGTGAACCATAAAAGTGATCGGCAAGAAGCGCGAGTGCACGCTTTGTGTCTTGAACGCGAATAACGGGAATGGATACAGGCACCTCACGTTCCGCCAAAATCACCGTTGCTCCCTTTTCCTCAGCCACTTTAGCAAATTGATGCCCATCAACCACTTCCCCGTCAATACAAACAAAAAGAGTTCCTGGGTTTACTTTACGGCTGTCTTGTTCAATTTTTTCAATCTCTATTTCCGGCAAATCCTGAGCGCCATAGTAAAGCGGCAGCACGCTTAATAGCTTCTCTAATTTCACAACTTCCATCTCCTTTAAGCTCGCTTTTCGCTCTTTCCTAAAATAAATAAGGCGAAAAATCTCCTTTTCTATCTTAGCAAAAAGTAACAAGCATTTCTATATGACCTAAAGCCCAGTAAAATAGGTATTCTGGCTTCTCTGACAAAGAAGCCAGAATACCTACTAGGCAAAAATCATTGACCCGTCAAAAGGTCACCTACACCTTGATTTTCTTGAATATTCGTGTCTTGCTTCACCTTTTCCTTATCCGAATCATCATTATTCTTCGTAAATGCTTCAATCGAATCCGGAGCCGCAAGTTCAAGCTTGAGTTCCGTATCATCATTCAAAATTGTTCCCGCAGCTGCGCTTTGTTTTACCACGTATCCACTTCCACTAAAACTGAATGGAATTCCCGTGATTTCCGATACTTTCAGCGCATCTTCTCGCGACCAGTTTTGCATATCTGGAACCGTCATATCTCCATCTGTCATCAAAATGACTTTTTGTCCTTCAAGAATTGTTTCTCCGACTTTTGGAATTTGCTGTACGATTTTTTTCCCATTTCCAATCACAATAGGGTTAAGTTTATCTTGTTGCACCGCTTTTTTCGCTTCTTCCACCGTTTTACTTGTATAATCTTTCATTTTAATTTTCGAAAGTTTCTTTTCAGCAGCCGGTTTGATATTCAAATACTGCAAACTATTTTTCATAACGGGATTAAAGACCTCGGAAACTGCTTCTCCACCTGTTTCCGTATCTGAAAGCTGCGGTTGCTGCATCGTCACATACATCACAATTTCTGGATCATTTGCAGGTGCCATCCCCATGAAGGAAAAGATGTAATTATTTTTCCCCGTCATATATTTACCAGAAGTTGGATCTGCAATTTGTGATGTCCCTGTTTTACCAGCGACAGAATAACCCGGAATCGCATACAGTTTCCCTGTACCATGTTCCCCACTCACAACGCGTTCCAATTCTTCACGTGTTTTTTTCGCCGTGGCTTCACTAATTGGATTTCCAGTAACTTTCATTTGCGTTTTCGACGTTTTATTTGTATTTGGATCCGTAATGGAAGAAACCACATAAGGCAATTTCATTTTGCCATCGCTTGCAATCGCCGAAGCGCCTTGAAGCATTTGCATCATCGAGACAGTTGTTCCTTGACCAAAAACAGTCGTTACTTTTTCTACTGGATAGTGATAAAGAATTTTACCAGTTGCTTCATTTGGAAGTTGAATGCCAGTTTTCTTTCCAAAGCCAAACTTCGTTAGATACTTTTCAAACGTATCTGTTCCCATTTTATTAAGCAAAGTGGCAAAAGCAACATTACTAGAACGTTCCACGCCTTCACGATAAGGAATCGTGCCCCAACCAACTCCGCCATTATGGTCATGGATCGGAATGTCTCCAACTTTATAGATACCCGATTTAAAATAAGCGTTCGGGTCATAAACACCTGTATCAATCGCGGATGCCAGTGAAAAAATCTTCATAACAGAGCCCGGCTCATATGCGTACTCGACAGGTAAATCTTGCCAAACCCCTGCTGATTTTCCATTCAAACCAGCTTTAGTTGTTGGATTAAAGGATGGACGCTGACTCATTGCTAAAATTTCACCCGTTTTCGGATTCATGACAACGGCCATCATATTTTTAGGCTTATACTTCGCATTGACTGTTGTCATCGTATCTTCTAAGAAGGTTTGAATTTTTTTATCAAGCGTCAATTCAATTTGACTACCATTTTTGGCTTTTTCCACATTTTTATCAGCATTCGGTAAAATATAGCCCATGCGGTCTGTGCTATATTTCAGCTTGCCATTTTCGCCAGTTAAAGCCTCATTATAACTTTTTTCAATGCCCATCTTGCCAACAAGTGAGCTTTCGCCGCTTTGACCTTCCGTTTGTTGTGCAAAACCAATGAGCTGTGTTGCAAAAGTCCCATTTGGATAAAAGCGTTCTGCTTGTCTAGTAAAAATCAATCCAGGCAAATCTTCTTTTTCGATTTTCTTTTTCGTTTCAACAGAAATGTTTTTGCCTGCTTTTCCAAACTCGACTTGATAAACCTTTTTCTTATTTAATTGCTTCAAGATATCTGCCTTTGACATCGCAATATATTTGCTAAGCACTTCAGCTGTTTTTTCTTTATTTGTAACATACATCGGATTTTTATCTGTTTTAGACAACCGATTTGAGACGACCGCAGCAAGTGTATAAGTGGCAGTATCTTCAGCGAGCACTTCTCCGTTTCTGTCAATAATCGACCCGCGCTTTGCTTCGATGACTTCACTTTTCGCATGTTGCTTACTTGCAAGTGCCGCAAGCGGTTCCCCGTTCACGACGCCGCGAATTTGAATATACAAAAAGCGTCCCGTAAGAACGAGGAAAAGCGCAGTGAAAAAGACAAAAAGAGCTAATGCGCCTCTCCTCATATTTCCTCTGCGCCGGTTCATTTGCCGTCTACTACTTTCACGTTATCGCCATCGAGCTTCAAGCCTTTTTCTTTCGCTTTTTGCAAAATACGTTCATAGCGACCCAAGTCGTTAACTTGCACTTTTAAGTCTGCATTATTTTTTTCTTGATCGGACAACTTAGACTCCGTTGTTTCAACGCTTTGATTGACATCGTAGATACTTGCTTGTACCCGAATAATTTGAAAAGCGATAACGGCTACCACTACGATAGCAATCGCGACGATTATTTTTTCACCTGTTGTGACTCGTTTGCGTTTAATAAGTTTTTGTGTTTGTTCTTCTGTTTGTTCCGTATGTATACGCTTTGGTTCCAAATTGGATTTGTAGGCTACATTACTCACAGACACCATCTCCTACATCATTTGATTTTTTCAATGACACGTAATTTTGCCGAACGTGCCCGATTATTATGTTCAACCTCTTCCACACTTGGTAGAATGGGTTTCCTTGTAACTAGTTTAAAATTCGGTTGATATTCATCTGGCAAAACCGGCAATCCTCTTGGGACTTCTGGTCCTTTAGCAGCTTCTTGAAAGATTTGTTTCACGATCCGATCTTCTAACGAATGAAAAGTGATCACGCTGATTCTTCCATTTTTCCGAAGCATCGTCAGTGCATCCGCCAGTGAATCTTCAACTGCCGATAATTCATCATTCACAGCAATCCGAATCGCTTGGAAAATCCGTTTTGCAGGATGTCCACCTTTTCGTCTTGCTGGTGCTGGAATGGCCGTTTTAATAATATCCACAAGCTCACCAGTTGTTTCAATCGGAGCTGTTTCTCGTCGCCTTTCAATCTCACGCGCCACTTGCTTCGAAAATTTTTCTTCACCGTAACGAAAAAAGATTCGAACTAGTTGCTCATAGCTCCACTCATTCACAACCGTTTTTGCCGAAAGCTCTTGCGACTGGTCCATTCGCATGTCGAGTGCGGCGTCATTGTGATAGCTAAACCCACGCTCGCGCTCATCAAGTTGCGGCGAAGACACGCCAAGATCATATAAAATCCCGTCTACCTCGTTTACTCCCTTTGCAAGAAGCTCAAGTTTGAGTTCGCGAAAATTCGCTTTAATAAGAGTAAGACGTGAATCGCTTAAGTTTTTCTTAGCATTTTGAATGGCCACATCATCCTGGTCAAACGCGTAAACGCGCCCTTCATCGCCAAGTTGACTTAGCAGATAAGATGTATGCCCAGCACCGCCAAGCGTTGCATCCACATAAATGCCATCTTTTTTAATTTCTAATCGGTCTACCGTCTCATGCAGCAAAACCGTTTCATGTTGAAACATCTTAGCCCTCCTTAAATATCGAATCCAATCATATTTTCAGCAATGTCCGCAAAGGATTCTTCGGCTTCTTCAAAAGCAGCCTCCCATTCCGGTTTGCTCCAAATTTCCACACGATTGGAAACTCCGATAATCACAGATTTCTTTTCAAGATCAGCATAACTTAACAGAGTTTGTGGAATATTAATCCGCCCCTGCTTATCAAGTTCGCATTCAGAAGCTCCAGAAAAGAAGAACCGTGTAAATGAACGGGCATCTTTTTTAGTCAGCGGAAGCGATTGAAGTTTTTCTTCCAATTTACTCCACTCCGAATGCGGATAAGCAAACAAACACTTATCCAGTCCGCGAGTGATCACAAATTGTTCGCCTAATAGCTCACGGAATTTTGCTGGCACGATCAAACGGCCCTTTATATCAATGTTATGTTGATATTCGCCCATGAACATTAGACTTCCCCCACTTTCTTATTTACCACTTTACCACATCTCCCCACTTTACTCCACCCTAAACCTAAAAATTTCAAAAAAAAATCTCTTTCTCGCAAAGAGAAAGAGATTTAAAGCATTGGTATAAAGCGGCTTATGAGAATTTGAAATGCGGTGGGGGGAAATGGGGCAAAAAAACAAAATCCCCCACTTCCTGCCCAAAAAAGATTTTTTCATTTATTAGTAGCTGATCGCAAGAACGAGTCCTGTGAAGTAAAGAAAGAGATAAAGGACAGCAAAAATGAAAAAACACAGGCGCCAGTACGTCCGAAAAACGCGTTCAAGACGAAGTTCCCCATCTCGAAGCGCAAAAAGAATAACGATCCCAATACCGAGTATGAATAGCACAAGCAGAATATACAGCAAGAATGAGCGCCCGAATAGCTGTACCATCCAGAAGTGATCCGCTAGAATGAAAAAAAGTGTCGTTAAGTCAGCACTCCACCTAAGCGCGCGAGGTTGACTTTTCAGCCCCCACTTTAACCCCCAATAAAGAAAGAAAAACAAAAAAACTGGGCAAACAATCAACCAAGCTGAAATTTCAGTCGTCCAATTTAGCATTTTCGCGCTCCTTTCCTTTAATGAGTTGATAAAGCGTTGCAAGCTTTTCGGCAGAAAGCCCTTCGCGAGCGAGCATTTCAAGAACCGGTAAAACAATCGCATCAATTTCCGTTTGTCTTTTATGTAATACATCCATCGCCATCGATGACCAGTTGGATGCTGTATTTCGGCAAATTTCTTCCACTATATCTAACCCGTCTTCTACATGTAGCACTTGATTTGCTTCTTGAACCACTTCACGCAGAAAGTTATTAAATTCCTTGTTTGTAAGAAGCGATCCATTCGGCACATTTAAAAGCGCCGTAAGCGGATTAACAGCTGTATTGATTAATAGTTTGCGGTAAATCGCTTTGAAGATATCCTCCGAAAATTGAATGGAAAAATCTCGAAATTGAGTGAATTGGTTTTTTAGTTGCTCATCAAGTTTCCCTCGCCAAATTCCGAGTTTCGTCTCTCCCTTTCCGCTCGATTCAATTTCACGATCCCCGGTACGCACCACGCCATGGCTTGTGATACCAAGCAAAATCGTTTTAGCAGATAATTCCTCAAGCCACTTGAGATGCCCGATTCCGTTTGTCAAAAAAGCAAGTGGTGTTTCTTTTGGAAATGTTTCTAATTGTGAAGTCAGTTCAGCTAGTTGATAGCTTTTCACGGTCACTAAAAGCAAATCTTGTTCTCTCAAATCCTGCTCCTGAATCAGCGCACTTTTCACTGAAAAGATCTTTGTACCAAACTTGATTCCTTCCGTATTTAGCTTGACTTGTTGTTCAGCACGGCGAACAAAAATAGTAACATCCGCATATACGCTAAGTTGCGCTGCGAAATAAAGACCAATCGCGCCACCACCGATAATGCCTATTTTTGGTTTCATACTCTGCCTCCTGACTTGCTTCCCGTTCCTATCTCTTACTATTTTAAGCGAAAATGTCCAAAAATAAAAGCACGACAAGATCCATGGTATCTTGTCGTGCTTTTATGAATTTACAAGTGTACGTATCACTTGTTTATAAACGGTTTAATTAGCCGTTCACTACTTCTTTACCATCATAATGTCCACATTCAGGACATACGCGGTGAGAAAGTTTCATTTCTCCACAGTTCGAGCATTCATTCATGCCTGGAACTTGTAATTTGAAATGTGTGCGACGTTTACGTTTTTTAGTCTTTGAAGTTCTTCTAGCAGGTACTGCCATTTCTATACACCTCCTTAGCGAATTTGAGTTTTAAGGATTTCCTTAAAATTTATTCCAGCTTGATCGGTACTAATCGTCTTTTTTTTCATCAAAAAAATCGGCCAGTCCCGCAAGACGAGGATCCACTTTTGGCTTTTTAAGAGCTTCTTCATGAAGAAATTCATCTTCTGTTTGGAGCTCCCAATCTTGCCCTTTTGGAAGTTCTTCACTTCCTGGTACTTCATCACTAAACACTTGCATGGGAATTTCAACCAGTAAAAGTTCTTCAACGACAGGTGTCAAATCCACCGTATCTTTTTCCATTAAATGGAAAGATTCATCTTGAAGATCTTCTTTCGACGGGACGAAGGTTTCAATCGAATGAATATCGTATGCCCAAACAACATCCACAAGCGTTCTTGCACACGGAAGCACAAGCGATCCGCTAATGTTTAAGTTTGCGACTACATCGTTTCCCTGCATTTCGAGTTCGCCTTGAACCGTTACAGGAGAAGCCCCTCGCACATCTTGATTATTTGCTTTCAAGTATTCAGCTAAATCAATTTGTTCATTGATTTTAAAAGGTTCGTTACGGTATTTTTTTAATTGACTTAATGACCATTTCATCATTCATCACTCCAAGCGCAACAAAAGCTATTATAGCTTTTTCAAAGGGTTTTGTCAATGTTTTTTCCGGTTTCTTGGCAGGATTTCCGCAAGATGATATGCTTAGGGAAGCAAAAAAGTAAACGAGGTGAGAAAATTTGCGTGCTACAGGAATTATTGTTGAATATAACCCGCTTCATAATGGACATTTATATCACTTACAAGAAGCAAGAAAGCAAACGAAAGCAGATATCGTGATTGCCATCATGAGCGGCTCTTTTGTCCAAAGAGGTGAACCAGCCATTGTCTCAAAAGAATTGCGCACAAAATGGGCGCTTGAGGCTGGCTGTGATCTTGTTTTCGAATTGCCCGTTCGGTTTGCTGTCCAGCAAGCAGATATCTTTGCATCAGCAGCCATTCAATTGCTTAAAGATTTAAAAACGGATGCACTTTTTTTTGGAAGCGAAAACGGGGATGCCGCACAATTTCGCACCACCGCTAAACTAGCATCTAGTTCCCTATTTGAAGAAAAGTTAAGACAGACTTTGGCAGAAAAAAAATTAAGTTATGGGGAAGCTTACACGGAAACCCTTGCTTCCTTCACGAACGAGCTAGATGTCACAAAGCCCAACAATATTCTTGGTCTGCATTACGCACTCGCAAACGAAAAACAAAAAGCAGATCTTGAGCTTTATTCACTTAAGCGAACCAATGATTATCATTCAACAGAGGCCAATTCAAATGATTTTGCCAGTGCCACGGCGCTCCGCAAGCTTCTACTTGAGAATAGCCTTCCTGCCATCAAAAAGAAGGTTCCTGACTTTGTTTATGCTTCGCTAGAAGACTATCAGGCTCCGCTGTTATCTTTTTCAAGCACCTATCCTTATTTGCGCTACCGCCTTTTAAGCGATCGAAACGAATCTCTCACGACGATCAACAGCGTGACAGAAGGCATCGAAAATCGCTTGCGACGCGCAGCTTTGGAAGAAACAGCAGAAAATTTCTTGCGTGCGACCGTCACAAAGCGTTACAGTGCAGCGCGCATTCGCCGAACAGCTATGCAGATTCTATTGCAATTTCAAAAAAAGGATCAACCTGAAAATTATCTCCGCCTGCTAGGGATGACAAAACAAGGGCAAGCATACCTTTCCACTATCAAAAAAGAACTGGCGCTTCCGCTCGTTTCCACACCTTCAAAAGTTAGTCAGGAGCTCATTCAATATGACGTCCAAGCATCAAGACTTTACCATTTACTAGAAGGGAATTCAGCACAATTAAACGCTGAATTCAGTGCCCGGCCACTGCTTTATTTCTGATACGTTAATGTCGCGCGTTTCCTTGCCCAGTCGAACTTCCGGTTCCTTTCCTTTGAAGTAAACTTTATCGAGCGCAACTTGCCTTGCGCGGTACTGGATAGCGAGTATTGGAACATCCTTTTCATCAACCGTGAGAAATTGCGTAATGCTGACCTTATTATAAGCTGAAACAACTAACGCGCGTGGTTCACTATCCCGATAAAGCGGCGTCCATGTGGGCGTCTCTGCAATTAAAAAGCTTGCACGAATGCCACTTGCCGTTTGACTTTCAGCGTCTTCGCCTTTATGGTGACCAATATGGCGAAAGTTATAGGAACGATTATCCGAAGAAGAAATATGACCAATAATTTGAGTATCAAAAGCGGCAGAGCTTGTCTCATGCGCCTTGATTTCCACGCCACCGAAACAATTTTCGGTGGCGTTATTGTGTAACACTACATGCCTAGATCCGTCATCTACTTCGATCCCATTCGAATTCGAGAAGCCTTTTTCATGGGTCCTGCCACTTGGATCATGCAAAAAACAATGCGAAATATAAATATAATCACTGTGATGTGTTGTGATGCCATCATCACCAAACCCTGACGCTTCAACATGATCAATCCAGATATAGGCACTGCGGAATCTTGAAGTTGTTCCGTCTCCCTTGTAACTATAGAATGCACTTGTAACATCCACCCCGTGCAAGCCGGGATCTATAACTTTTACATTTCGAACAAGCGCAAATTGAACATGAGCAAGTGTGATGCCACTCGAGTTAATCCCGCCCGAAGAGCTAGGCTCACTTTCATCAAAACGCGAGGCATCCCAGTTTAAGGTAAAGCCCTCTAGCCGAATTCGTTTATTTCCAGCAAAAAGATTCCGATTTCGAACGCCTTGTCGCTTTTTCGGGGTTTCTTTTTTTAATAAAAGCAGTGTTTCTGTCTCTCCTGCCCCAATAATGGCTGTATTCGAGGGAACTTTTAGCCCAGAAATTAAAAATGTCCCTTTTGGCACATGAACAGTTCGCCCACCCCGGCGCATCGCTTGCTTAAATGCCCGTGTGGAATCTACTTTCCCTTCAGGGTCTGCTCCGTAGTCTAGCACAGAGACTTCCTTGGCTTCATCTTTCAATGTTCCTAATTCAGCAAAAAGTAGCGGCTGCCAGTCTACTTCAAGAAGCGGTCGTTTTTCAATCGCAGCTGGTCGACTAAATCCAGTTGTTTGAGTCCGTGCAACAAGTGGAGATAGTGACCATTTTCGTTGCTTATTTAGTTCTTTACTAACTTCACTCTCTTGCCATTTTTGAAATAAAGTCTCAGTCATTCGAATTCCTTCATCAAGCCCATTAGAGCTTCTATAGGCTGGAAAATAAGCGCTGATTCTGGCTTGATTTCGAACTTTAAGTTTCAATTGAATCCCTCCATTCTCAGCAAAGCTCTTTTATTCTTTCTTTCCCTCTTTCAAAAAAAGAAACCGCCTGAAATAGTTCCGAAGCTTCTTTAAAAGTTGAAATTCATTCAAACCTTTAAGAACCTAAGTCGCGATTTCTACAGCGGTTTCTCATCACTCATTTACTTTTGTAGCTTTTTCAAATAATCAACGGCATCTTGGAAAGTTTTCACAGGAACAATTTTCATCTTAGTGTCAATTTCCTTCGCCGTTTCTTTAGCTTCTTGGTAATTGGATTTAATTCCTGCATTGTTTTTCTTCATCTCTTTCGTCAGTTCATCATTTGGTGCAAAAAAGATCGCAGCGCCTTCTTTATCAGCAGCCACTACTTTCTGATCGATTCCGCCAATCCGGCCCACTTCTCCATCTGGACTAATCGTCCCAGTTCCTGCAATTTTCTTACCAGCCGTTATGTCTTCTTTTTGGAAGCGCGAATAAATTTCTAAGCTGAACATCAAGCCTGCAGACGGACCGCCAATTTTTTCAGAATCAATTTCTACTTTTGGCGATGTCTCATTTTTTTCGTCATCGACAAGCGTAATCCCAATCCCAGTCGTTCCTTTTTTATCAATTTTAGTTAGTTCAATATCAGCTTGTTTTTTCTTTTTATTGTGAACAAATTCAACGTTGACCTTATCCCCTGGTTTCTTGCCTTTTACGTAGGAAATAAATTCATTGCTTGATTTAAATGCTTTGCCATCAATTTTAGTCACAAGGTCTCCTGCATGAAGGTACTTAGCCGCCGGAACATCATCCAATACACTCATTACATAAATGCCATCATACTTGATTTTCACGTCTTGTCCAGCTGCTTTATATGCAATTTGAATCGCATTGTTTTTTGATTCATTCATCATATACATCTGTCTAACGTTATACTCTTCATTCGTTTCATTATCCAAACGAACATCACTTTCTTTTTCAAGTTCATGATAAGGAAGTAGTTTGGCAAGCCCATATGTATAAATATTAGCTTCTGCCATTGCGATGGTCACAAGGCTTAGTGATCCCTTCGACTTACTCGCATGCCCCGAAACTCGCACAAGCGGTTCAAGTTCCTCCGCTGATCCTGGTTTCGTAATATAATAAGGCACCGGGATGAAAAATCCCACAATAACAATGAGTAGTATCGCAATAACTAATAACTTTTTCCACTGTTTACGCATTTCTAGAAACAACCCCTTATCTGCAATTCCAATTAAAATTTAGCTTTTAGCGCTAGACTGACAGGCTTCGGAACTAATTCGTCAACACTTCTCCCGTAGCTAGCCACTTCGCGAACAATACTTGAACTCAAGAAGGAATAACTCGGATTTGTCATCATGAAAAAAGTTTCCAATTCTGGGTCGAGCTTGTTGTTCATCGCGGCAATTTGAAGCTCGTATTCAAAATCGCTCACAGCACGCAATCCTCGAATAACCGCATGTGCGGATTTTTCTTTCGCATAGTCAACTAAAAGGCCAGCCGAACTTTCCACGCGGACATTCGGAACATGTACGGTTGATTCGGCTATTAGCCGCATGCGTTCCTCCAAGTCAAACAGCGGTTTCTTGCTCGAATTTTTGAGCACTGTCACATAGAGGACGTCAAAGTTTCGGGCAGCTCGTTCAATAATATTCAAGTGTCCGTTTGTGATCGGGTCAAAAGTACCTGGGTAAACAGCTATTCTCTCTTCCATGTCTTCACACTCCAAACTCATAAATTGATAAGATAGTGATTCCGTATTCGGCCGTTTTTATTTTTTGAAATTGTGGAATCTCATCGGGTAGTTCCGCTTCTTTATCGTGTTCGCATACAATGAGCGCCCCCTTTTGAAGCAGCTCGAGCTCACAAAGTTCCAAAAGTAACTTTTCTAATTGTTGTTTCTTATACGGCGGATCTAGAAAAACTAAATCAAAGCTTTGTTCACTTTTTTGAAGTAATTTTAAAGCTTTATGTGCATCGTTTCGAAAAATTTGTGCTTCTTTTTCAAAGTGGCAGGCTTGAACATTTTCTTTGATCGTTTTAATCGCGGCACCTGCTTGATCAATGAACACGCAGCTTGAAGCACCTCGACTCAGTGCTTCAATTCCAAGCCCTCCGCTTCCAGCAAATAAATCAAGTGCCTTTTCTCCGTCAAAAAATGGGCCAATAATTGAAAATAGCGCTTCTTTTATTTTATCTGTTGTAGGCCTAGTATTTGCTCCCGGAACTGCTTTTAGGCGATGTCCCTTTCTCGAACCAGCAATAACTCTCAAAATTTATCTCCTCCTAGATGAACGGAAGGCAGCGCTGTTTAAAACAGCACTGCCTCATCTTAATCTTAAATCGTGATTTGAACATCATCACTTCTATGATCATGCATATTCTCTTTTTTCGACTCATATTCTGTTTTCAGAAATGGCCTGAAAGAAGGTTCAACGCGTTTCACATAATTAAAGCGCGACAGCTTCGCAGAAACTTCTTCAATATCACACATATCGCAATATAGTACGGCATATTTTAGTTTTCGCGAAACATAATGTACATTGCCAAACCGTTTTAGTGATCTGACTTGCTTCAAATGATTTAACCAAACCACAACAGCTTGTCTATCATTTTCCATTGTTATTTATCCCCTTTACCAGCTTTAAGCCTCTGTATTGAAAGTCATCATGCCGAACAGCCGCAGCTTCCGCCACTTCCGCATCCACCCGATGAACAGGCTGACTTTTGCTCGAAAAACGGGTTCCCAGTTGGCACTTTGATATTGGATGAGACAGCTCCCGCTAGTAAAAGACTGATTTCATCAAGCAAATTCTGTAAATCTGTCTCTGCTCGGCGAAAATCCGCGATGCCTTCATCCATATCGAGTTCTCGTTTTAAAGCACGAGTTTTTCGAGTTACTTCTTTATAATCAGGGTGATATCTGCCGAAGCGTTCCACCTCTTCGTAAGCCTCTTTAATCTTTGCAAATGCCTGGATCTTCGCTTGTGTTTCTGGATTTTGCAGCATTTGTTTCTTTTTCAGATAGTTATTCGCTTCTTCTGAACTGAGAATCATGGCAGACAATTCATCTGATAAATCAAGTAGCGCCAAACTCTCCATCGTTGCAAACAAACCGATCCCTCCAAACTTTTCGCTTGTACCTACTCATTATAGCATGAACTAACGTAAGCGTCCTTTATTTTGTAACAAAATTTTGTGTGTAGTACTTGCGGAATGTCCCAGATCCCATATACGTATACGTTTTCTCTAGCAAGTTTTTACGATGACCTGGTGAATTTAGCCAACCTTCAACAGTCGCAGCCGCATCGATATAATTATAGGCAATATTTTCTCCTGCTTTCGTGTAGACGACATTCCCTTCTTTCAGCCGATCACCTAGTGAACCATAAGTAGGCGAATCGTGACTAAAATATTTGTTTTCTGCCATATCCACACTGTGTCCATAAGCAACTTTCGCAACGTTTTGCTCATCTGCGACCGGTTCTGCGCCGTAGCGCTCTCGAAGTACGTTCGTAATTTCAAGAACCTCTAAATCTGCTGCTTTGTCCACTTGATTCCATAAATCATCTGAAACATTTTCTTTATAAATTTGTCCTTGATAATTCAGTTCATAAGGGTGCATCTTGATAAAGGAAAGTTTATTCAAATAGCGCACACTTGTTAATTTACCCTTTATTTTATCGAAATTAAGCTGTACATAAACGCCGCTTCCGAGACTCACAACAGGGCGCATGTTTAAATCATTTTCTGAAAGCTCAAACCGGTAAAAATTATTTTCATAATAGAAAGCAATCTCAGATTGGAGCTTAGCATTTGTGAACACCTTTTCTACAGACATTCCAATTTGATATGGCTTTAAATTCAAGTCTTGTCCGAGTGCATAGATGGTTTGCACTTTATGGTCGCGTACACCAACAATCATATAGCTCGTATTAGGCTGGTTGTACACATAGTTATCATACCCATAAGGCGTTTTATCAATTCGAATCGGATCCCCGAATTTTTCTTTCACTTTTGAAAAGTCTTGATTAATAAATGTGCCCAAGCTTTCATCATCTGCAGGTAACTGCTCGCTTGTTTCATTTGCTTTCTTTGCCTCTGTTGGCATATTCTTCTGTTCTACTTTATCGTGTGCTTCATTTTTTTCTGCCGTTTTTTCAAAAAATAAATCTGTATTGTAACCGATAAAAAGGCAAATCACGAGTAGCACCAATACTCTTAGTACAAATTTCAAATTTTGCCCTCCTCTTGGCTTGTTTCCTGTTTCCAATTGTAGCGTTTTTTTTCATGAAAAGCTACCAAGCTTGCTTTATTCCTTACGATTTTATTCGCAAACAAAAGGCAGAAACTTAGAATTAACTACTTTTCCAAGAATTTCTGCCTAAATTTATTTCTGAAGTTTTAAAGGAAAATCTTTTTGCGTAAATGGATCCGTTTGTTTTTCAAAAGGTTCAGTAATCGGATACTCTTTTTTAAGTTTATCTGGAGTTACCCAATCTGCAAGCGTCGAAACTGTTCGAACACCTGCTGGAAAAGCAAGTAACATCAGCAGAATAATCGCGAGTGGTAAACGCAGATACCTATTTTTTCGGTCTTGTCTTGTTAGTTGTTCTTTGCGTTCAGTCTGCGACAAAATAGCAATCACCACAACGAGAAGTGGCAGGATCCACATTAAAACAGCTACATAACCAATCAGTTCCGTTAAAAGAACAAAAAGTAATATGTATCCACTAATCAAAATGACTCGCTGCGTAAGAGAAATCCTTTTTCCAAATAATCTCACACGTTCGTAAAGCGACCAAAATGGATTCTTAGTTGCCCACGCTTGATTATAAAGAGATTTATACTCTGCATTATCCGGCTGAATCATGCATAATTTACGTGTAAACTCACGTGCTGCTTCAAAATCTCCACGGGCATAACAGATTTTTGCAAAATAAACTAAATTCGGTTCAAATAGCGGATCTATTGTAAGAGCAGTATTTTGCAAAGCAAGCACTCGTTTACTTGTTTTATCCATTTGGAACAAGTAGTAAGCTAAACTACCCATAAAATCTAAACGTTCCGGCGAATAAGCAAGCGCCGTTTCATAGAGAGCTGCTTTTTCTTTCACATCATTTGTGTAATGTTTGGCAAGAGCAGCATAGAACTCTCCTTCTTCATAGTCAAGTGTAAGACCGAAACGAGCTAATTCGACGACGCGCTCACTTTCCTCTAGCTTGTCGTAAATTTTCACGCCAAGTTGATAACTTTCCACGATATTTTGGTTGTATAAAAGAGCTTGTTCAAGGTTGCGCGCCGCTTCACTGACATTTTCTTCAGCAAAGTTAAGATAGGCGAGACAAAGATAACCAGCAAAGTGCGATGGGTTTTCTGTAATCATATTACGACTTTCCATTTCGGCATCGGCGTATTTACCATTTTCAACAAGTTGCTTCATTCTTTCAAAACTTGCGATTTTCATAAGTACCACCTCGGCATCCTTTCTATTCCCACTATACCAGTTGAAAAAAAGAATTTGATGAGGAAAACTTCAAGATTTTTTAAAGAAAAAAGTGAGCCTCGTTCTGAGGCTCACTTGCATTAAAGAAAAATGGAAATAACAATCATGGAAACAAACAAAATCGTCATGTAATTAAGCGAATAGATAAACATCCACTGTGCCCATTTTAAGTCGTCTTTCATTTTGAAACCATACAAACTAAGCACAAGCCAGCCCACGTTTAAAATCGTTGCTAAACTTACATAAACAAAGCTTAGTTCTGTCATGAAAAATGGAAGAACAGAAAGCACCAATACCCAGAAAAGCATACTTCCTTTTGTACGGTTAAATCCTTTCACGACAGGAAGCATCGGGATACCAGCTGCTCGATATTCCTCAGCACGTCTGATTGCAATTGCATAAAAATGCGGTGGTTGCCAAGCAAACATCACTAAAAAGAGCATAACCGGGATTAAACTAAAATGAGGATCAACAGCAAACCAACCGATTAGCGGTGGTACAGCTCCTGAAAAGCTACCAATCACTGTATTACTCACAAGTTTCCGTTTCGCATACATCGAATAAACCACAACATAAAGAAAAACACCTGAAAGCCCAAGCACACCTGCTTGCCAAGTGGTCATAAATAACATGCCTGTACCGATTAATAATAGTAAAGCGGCTACAAGAAGAGCTTTTCCCACGGAAATTTTCCCTGTCATTGTAGGGCGATTTTTCGTTCGCTCCATTTTGCCATCGATATCGCGATCAATTACGTTGTTGAACGCTCCTGATGCCCCCACAATAAGGGCAGAACCTGCAATCGTAAAAAAGATAACATCCAAGTTCTGCATAAAAGAAATACCATTTAATTGAAAAGCTAACCACATACCAGTGAAAGCTGTAATTGTATTTGAATTTACGATTCCTACTTTTATTAGTTCCGTAAAATCGCGCACATTAAATTTACTGACTGCATCCCTTTTCTGCCATTCGCCAGTATTTTCGATTCTGCTCAAAACTTCTCCCCCTTAAATAAATTGCCGCATTGTTCTCTTATCATTATGTGAAAAAAGCACACGGTTTGTCAACCAAATAGTCTTCACACATCGCGAAAAATCCTTTTATTTAAAACATTTCTAGAGTCAGAATGTTTGTGAAAAACCGTACAAACAAACCTTACAACTTTGTGAAAACCGCAGTAACAAAGGATTCCTTTACTTATCCATTAAAACAAGCTAAAATGAACGAAGGTAGCTAAAATTAAGAAAATCGTTTTAAGATTCATCTAAAGGAGAGATAGGGGAACATGAATAAATTTTTAAAAGTCTGGTCCGTTCTCACCATTCTGGCAATGACTTTCGTCGTTTTCGGAGGAGCGCTGGTCACAAAAACTGGATCAGCAGACGGCTGTGGAAATTCTTGGCCGCTTTGTAACGGGCAACTCGTCCACCTAACAGACGTCACACCTGAAAAACTCATTGAAGTGGCACACCGAATGACGACAGGACTTGGTTCCATTTTCGTTGTCGTACTTGCGATTTGTGCGTGGATCAAAATCAAAGATCGCAGAGAAACAAAACCACTTGCTATTATTTCTGTTGTTTTTTTAATTCTTCAAGCATTCATGGGAGCTGCAGCAGTTATTTGGGGGCAAAACCCTTATATCATGGCGCTTCATTTCGGTATCTCCATCATTTGCTATTCAAGCATCGTTTTACTCGCACTGCTTATCTTTGAAGTCGATCGTAAATTTGATGCCCGAAATCTCGTGATGGGAACAAAACTTCGACTCAATATTTACTTTTTGACCATCTATACATATCTAGCCGTTTATACAGGAGCACTCGTGCGGCACGAAAAAGCCAGCCTCGCAGTTCCAGTTTGGCCCTTTGAAAACGGCCGCTTTGTCTGGCCTGAAAACGTACAAGATTATGTCCAATATTTCCACCGAATCGTGGCTATAATACTCGTTGTTTGGATTTTATATGTGACTTGGCTCGTTTTCCGTGATTACAGACATTATCGCGTACTAACTTACGGCATGGTTCTTGCCATTATCCTTGTTGCGATTCAAGCTGTAACCGGTATTCTTTCAGTTTACACAGGCGTTAACCTTTACGTAGCCTTGTTCCACAGCTTAATTATTACCATTTTGTTTGCGCTATTTTGTTACCTTTGCATGCTTGGGGCAAGAAGCAAGAAAAATCGACTACGAATCCGCTAAATTAGGCTTTTGCTGTCCGAATTTCCCCTAGTCAATTAAACGCAAAAACACGCCAAGAGCCGCTCTTCCGAGCGGCTCTTTTTTCATCTCATTTTCTTAAGCTTTCCAAGCACCTCATCCCGGTAGCGCGTAGCAAGCGGTTCAATTTGGCTAATCCGTTCCAATTCTTCCCGCGTGCCCATCCGGTGTAAGACTTTTTCATGACAAAAAGCAACAGAAATGGGCTCCGCTTCTCGCTTCACACGTACTATTTCGTCTCCCTTTTGAATTCTCCCTTCCGAGATCGTTCGACATAAAAAGCCTGTCCGACTTGTTTTGCGGACCTCTTGAAAAAGCTCTGGCAGCAATTGATACTTCCCGATTGTCGCACAAGGATTTCTAGCTTCCGAAACTTGAATCAACACTTCCCCCACTTGAAAAACATCCCCAATCGCAACATCTTGTTCAAGCATCCCTGAAACCGTTAAATTCTCGCCAAATGTGCCTGGAGAAAGAATCCAATTAAACTTCTCTTCAAAATACGAATAATGTTCACTTGGGAAAATAGAAACCGACCGGTCTAGCCCGCCGTGGTGCTTCAAATCAAATGAAGCATCCCCATCAAAGCCGGCAAAGTGAAGCATAGCCGCTTCCACTTGTTCTTTCGCGATTCCTGACATCATCGTTTTATTTCGTCCAACATCTATTTCTTTCGGCTTTCCAACCGCAAGGCCGAGCACAAATCCCATCACGCATCCTCCTTCCAAAAAAGGACCAGCAATTGCTGATCCTTTTTCTTAAAATCCACGTCCAGCGCCACCGCCGCCGGAAGATCCTCCGCCGCCAAATCCGGAGAAACCACCGCCGCCAGAAGAGCCGCTTCCGCCTGAACCGCCAAAGAATCCACCGCCAATAAACGGTCCCATTCCAGAGCCGCCACCGCGTCCACCACGACCGCCTCGTCTGCCATTATTTCCACCACCAAAGATAATCGCAAAAATAATGACACCAATCACAATCGCAATAATTCCAGGCGTCCCTAAGCCGTCTCCGCTATCTTCGCTGTTTTCAAGTGCTTTTTCTAATTCACTTGTATAATCTTTAAAAATCGTTTTATCTTGATAATCGTATTCCTTATTCACTTGAATAGCTACTTCCGAAAAGATATTTGCGAGACCTTGATTAAAATCGTCATCTTTCAAATACGACAAATTATGATCTAAAATCTCACCCGAAGTTCCATCCGTGATCGCACCTTCAAGCCCATAGCCGACTTCGATTCGAATTTCACGTTCCTTCGTTGAAAGCAGAATCAAAACGCCATTATTGTCTTTACCAGAACCAATTTTCCACTTATTAAAAAGCTGATTGGCATATTCTTCTTTCGAAAGCCCGCCAAAACTTTTCACCGTTGCAAGCACAACTTGTGGTTTTTCCTTTTGTTTTTGGTAGGCATAATTGACCGAAAGCACCATTTCCTTCGTTTTGCTATCCAAAACCCCGGCTCCATCCGATACATAAAATTCTTTCGAAGGCTTTGGTAAATCTGCAGCAAACGCCGTTCCCGGACCGATTAATAAAGTCAAAAGGAGTATAAGCAGCAAGCTAAAAATCGGGATTTGTTTTCTCATCATAAATCGCCTCAATCAAAATTGACTTCAGGAGCTTTGTCAGCACCTTCAACCGCTTTGAAGTAAGGTTTCGTTTCAAACCCTAGCATCCCAGCAACAAAGCTTGTCGGTGCGCTTTTCACTTTCGTATTATAAGACTTGACCACTTCATTATATTTATCACGTTCAACGGAAATTCGATTTTCCGTTCCAGATAGCTCATCCATCAATCGTGTCACATTTTCACTCGATTTCAGTTCCGGATAGTTTTCCACCGTTGCGATCAAGCGTGAAACCGCAGATTCCATTTGTCCAGCCGCTTTAATTTGTTCATTTTGCGAACTTGCTTTAGAAACCGCCGAGCGTGCATCCGCAATCGCTCCGAACACTTCTTTTTCTTGTTTCATATCGCCTTTTACAGCGTTCACAAGATTAGGAATCAAGTCATAGCGCCGTTGCAACTTACTTTCGACATTTGCCCACTGCGCGTCCACTTCATTTTGCTTTTTATTTAGCGAGTTATAAGTTGCTACAAATGGAATGCCAATGATTAATAACACAACCGCAATTCCAATAATAATCTTCCATGAATTTTTCATAACCGCTCTCCTTTTCCAGTTTGTTTCTTCATTATAACAGGAACCACATCTTTTTTCCTACACCTGCAGAAGGATTTTCGTTTAAAAAAATTGCGCCTCTCGTGATTTTCAAGCATAATAAAAAAAGAGAGTTTGTTTCGAAAGGATGATTTTATGCAAGAAGCTGTCATACTGGCTACACTAATCGTAATTGGCTTCGTTTTCTTTGTGTTCGAGTATCATTTTAGTGCCAAAAGAGTTGCGCGCTATATGAAAGAAAACAACCTTACAAAAAAAGCTTTACGCGATAAAGTTGAAATCTACGAAGACTAAAAAAAGCATTTGGCGCATGCCAAATGCTTTTTCCTATCTTGTTTCAATTATTTCCCTAGCCACAAATTTCCCACCATCTCGTTCACAAAAGATAATTTGAGCAAACGACTCGCTTTGTTTCTTTCCCAGATAAATCTTCGTTTCCTTTTTCAAAAAATTAGATTCGAGATGGCGCTTAAAAGCTGATAGCGATCAACCACATTCTGAGCCTCCCCGACAAAAACCCCTGCTACGTTAAAAATCAGAATCACATAACACTTAATCAGCCATTTTTCATCTTATTTCTCTTTTTCTGATGTACAACGCTAAAAATAACATGAAGAGATTCTTCAACTTAATTCACAAGCCTTAACTTGGAAAGATGGTCTACTAATCTTTAATTAACATTTAGTTTTTATTTCAGAATTAATCAATAATATGGCTCTAAAACCTTAAAAGCAGCCACTTGTTCAAAATTGGTGTTTTGGAACCATTCAGAATAACATACCTCTAAAACATTAGTACATGATACATATC
>NZ_JAATJW010000079.1 GCF_011800755.1 Listeria valentina | reverse complement strand
ATATAAAAAACTCCTAGATTTAATCTAGGAGAATATTTTTTATATTTCCTCTGTCTACTTGACAGAGAGTGGTTCACTTTTTTTTCTGCGTCTAAAAGAACAACACCTTCAGGCGGATTTTGATCGATGGCTCCAACTATTGGATGAGGAACATATAATTCCTCAAGATATTCAATATCTTGACTTGAAAGCTTAATATTGAATGCATTAACACCATCATCAATATACTTCTTCTTTGTAACTCCAATTATTGGAGAAGTTATACCTTTTGCCCATTGCCACGCAATGGCAACTTGAGACATACCTACGCCATATTTATTTGCAATATCGGATACACGTTTAGCAATTTGAGAATCATGTTCTTTAGTTCGGTCATACTTTCCATGTGACACTAGGTCCGTTTTGCTTCGTATGGAATAATTTAACCACTCAGGGCGTGCAAGGCGACCGGCTGCTAAAGGACTATAAGGCATTAGGGAAACTCCCATTTGTTGACATATAGGTATTAACTCTCGTTCATCTTCTCTATACAATAAATTGTAATGGTTTTCCATGGCAGAAAATTGAGTCCAATTGTTTTCCTTTGCAACGTTTTGCATATTATGAAATTGATAGCCATACATCGCTGACGCTCCAAGGGCTCTAACTTTTCCACTCTGAACTAACTCATTTAGTGCTTCCATAGTTTCTTCAATAGGTGTTTGATAGTCGAATCGATGAATAATATAGAGATCTAAATAATCTGTGCCCAACCTTCTAAGGGTACTTTCGATTTCTTGATTTATCGCCTTTTTAGAGAGACGACCTGGATTAAAATAGACCTTTGAGGCGATTACAACCTTTTCTCTTGATATATTTTTTTTGAGCGCCTTCCCTAAGTATTCTTCACCTGTTCCTTTGGAGTAGCTATTTGCAGTATCAAAAAAATTTATTCCATTATCTAAAGCATATTTTACGATTTCCTCAGTTGTCTGAACATCTAATGTCCAATCATGCATGGTGCCAGCTTTCCCAAAACTCATGCCTCCAATACATAACTTTGAAATTTCTATATCTGTATAACCTAATTTTTCAAATTTCATAGAGTTCTCCTTAAAGATCAAAAGTTTATTTGAACAACTTAAAATATTAACTAAGACGAGAGTAACCACTGTCAGATATTTTTTCTAACCAAACAGGTTTTTCTGCTGTAATAGCGATATGATTGAATCAACTATTCTCGATGGCGCCATGCCAGTGCTTGATACCAGCATGTATCATAGGGATTTCATCTGTGTATAGTCATTGAGCGGGTTTACTTACTTATTCCGACCAAATTTCTTTTGCAATATTAAATGCTGACCAGGCTTTAGGCCATCCTACATAAAAACTTAAGTGTGTTATAATTTCTGAGATTTCCTGTTTACTGATGCCATTTTCTTTACCTGTCTTCATGTGGAAGTTTAATTGTTCAAAGTTTCCACCAGCGATTAATGCAGTAATTGTGACAATGCTTCTTTTATGAGCTGACAACTGTTTTTCACGACTCCATACTTGTCCGAAGAGCACGTTATCATTGAGGTCAGCAAATTGGGGTGCAAAATCGCCTAATTGATCTTGCCCAGCTGTTATTTTTTCCATTTTAAAAGTCTCCTTTTTCCATTTGATTTTAGTTGATATATTAGAATGATGCAGATAGTCTAAGTAAGCCAAATTTAGTACTGCTATCAGTGAGAGAAAGCAGTATTCCTTTCATTAAATCACCAAGGTTGTGAGGTCGGTCCAACTGTAAACTCACTAATATTTACTTCATCAGGTTGTTCAAGTGCAAAAGCAACGATACGCGCTATCGCATCTGGTGAAATTTCATATTTTTCATACAATGCATTCATTCCCTCCGCTGCTCTTTTATCTGTAATAGAATTTAACAATTCAGTTTGAATTGCTGCCGGATAAATAGTTGCCGTTCGGATGTTTGTTCCCTCCGCTGCAGATTCCATTCGAATTACTTCCATTAGCTCTCTTACAGCCCATTTTGTTGCGCCATAAACACCACTATTTGGGTATGCCTTAAGACCTGCAACTGAACTTGTTGTAATAATATGACCTGATTTTTGTGCAACAAATTCAGGAATTACCGCTGCAATTCCATTAAGTACACCTTTCAGGTTAACATCTATCATCTTATTCCATTCTGCCGTTTCTAAAGCAGAGATAGGACTACTTGGCATGATACCAGCGTTTAAAAAAATGGCATCAACCTTTCCAAACTTTTCTTTCGCAAATAGAATGAGTTGCCCATTTTCTTCCGGTATTGTAACATCTGTAGTCTTATAAAAAACCTCGCTCCCCTTACTTATTAATTGTTTTGTTAATTCAAGCAGTCGTTCTTCACGTCGAGCAGCTAAAACTAACTTTGCCCCCTTTTGTGCAAGTAACTTTGCTGTTGCTTTTCCAATTCCACTAGAAGCACCAGTAATAATAATGACTTTATTTTTGATATTATCTTCCATCTTAAAGGTCCTCCATTTCTTTTGTTAGATACAATATAAACTATGGAGTAAACTCCAAGGCAAGTGGTAGATCCAAAAATAATATTTTAAAAATAGATTTAAAGTCATTTTCAGGAGATTTGCTTTTAGTAAAAGTACAAAAAAAGTCTGTTATTTGTGATAGTAAAATATACAATAATAGATAAACAAGAACTCCTTCAAAAGTAATTCTTCTTTATGTTTTTTTAGCTTCCCCTCGTATTTAAGCATATGTTCTTCATAATTCTCAATTTTTTCTTCAAGTGCCTCGTACATTTGTTGTATCTCAGAACGGCGTTCATCGATGACAGAGAGTTGTTCTCGAAGTAACTCTTTTCGCGTTTCAATGGTCTGATCACCTTGTATAAATAATTGGATATATTCAATTATTCGCTCCAAAGATACTCCAGCATTTTTCATTCTGAGTGTCCAAACAATCCAATCCTCATCTTCCTTATCATAGTCACGATATCCAGAAGGATTTCTATTTACTGGCGGAATAGCTCCTATTCTTTCCCAATATCTTAAAGTATCTGGAGTTATTTTATATTTTTCGGAAATTTTTTTGATGTTCATTTGAATATACTCCTCTATAATAGTATATGTTTTATTCTTTACATTATATACCTTTGAATTGGAGCGGTGTTAATAAAATAAATATAAAAAGAAGAACAATTTTGGGATTGATCCATTATGATAAACAGAATATTATAGAAAAATAAATAATTTTATATTTTGGGGCGATGGAGTTTTCTTTATCGGCCCATTGTTTATTAGGGTGATAGGTTATATTTGAGTGGAGCAGTAAAGTTAGGCAAAAGGAAATAATAGCATTCATACAGTGGATATAAAAATAATATTACCAAAAGGAAATTTCAAGAAAAAGGCAAAATTATGATAATATGGAAATATGCTTATTAAATTTTAATTTTGCTTAGAAATAAGAACTTGGCTTCTTATAAATATAGATGGTGAGGGATAGAAATGAATAATGTTCATTATAAAGAATTTGGTGAGGGAGTGCCTATTTATTTTATTCATGGAAATGGTTTGAGTTTAGAGAGTATGATTTATTTTTATGAAGGCCTATTTGACACTAAATCACGTTTTAACAGAGTTTATTTAGATATACCTGGTATGGGAGAATCTAGAATAAATCGGGGAACAAAAAATTCAGATGACGTCTTGCTTGAATTGAAATATTTTATTGATCGTCATTCAAAGGGACAGCCAATTATCCTTTGTGGTCATTCATATGGTGGTTATCTTTGTTTAGGGTTAGCCCGTATATTTTTAAATCAAGTTAGTGGTTTTTTCTTGACTTGCCCCGTAGTTAAAGCGAGAAAAAAAGAGAGAGATCTTGCTCAACATAAAAATATCTTTGAAGAAAAAGTAGAGCCAGTTTGTAATCAGGAATTTTTCTCTGATTTTTTAAATATGAATGTTTGTATTAAAGAGCAAACTTGGTTCGATTATCAGCAATCTATTTTACCTGGAGTCAAAAAAGGGATCAACGAATTCTGGGAACATATCGAGGATGACGATTACGCATTTTCATTTGAAAACACTTTATTTAATGATATTTCTGAAGTGAATGGAACCACTTTATTGGGAAAATTTGATCAGATTGTTGGTTTTGCAGACCAAGAACAATTGATGACGGATAAAGTGCATAAAAAGAACAAAGAGGTTTTTATTCTTGACGAAGCTGGGCACAATTTGCCAATAGATGTAAAAGACGAACTAAATATGCATTTTTTGAAATTTATTAGAAATGTAACTAATGATTTTAAATAGAGTATTTAAAGCAAGCGATGGTCTTTATGATTTTGACGGTTTGTCAGCAATGGATTATTACATCAAATCAGAAGTACCAGATGGTTATAAATTTGTTTCATCTGGAATCGCTGAAACTGTTCAAGGAACCGTTACTAAAAAAGTGAGCCAAGGAGTTGGCGGACTACCCAAGATCACTCAGTTACCTTGTTGAGAAGAGAACGAGAACTGCCACAAACCTTGACGACGATTGCAGCGGAACATTTTAATAAGGAAGCGCCAGTTTCTTATTCCCACTTGAAATGGCAAACGCCAAGTAATCCATATTCGCCAGCTTCGATTCTGGATGCGGATATTGTGATGGATGCAAAATAATTTTTGAGAGATTGTAAATTTTATTAAAGTTGTTTAACAGATGGTCAAGAGGGGCGAGAAACTTCAAATTCTATGTTATGCTTGATAGCAAATCAAATCGAAGGAGGCGTTTTTATGCCGCTGTTTGATCAATTGAAAAACTTGGCCGGGGATAAGCTTACGGAATTCCTTGGTGGCACTGGCGAACAAATTTCGGAAAGCACGGAAGAAGTGACAAATCAAGTTGAAGCTGGAACAGATAAAGTGACAGAAACCATTGAACAAGTCGATCCAAGTGAATTAACGGGTGGCTTAAGTGACAAGGTGGATGAAGTGAAAAATTCCATCGGGGAACAGCTCGGAGCACCTACTGATTTGTTAAACAACGTCAAAGATTTTTTTTAAAAATAGTTAGAGAGAAGCTGTAATCGGGTATATATTTCCGGTTGCAGCTTTTTTTATTTGAACAATCATTCGAGATGGCTGAATTGGCTGTATTATGCTATTTGATAAGCGTTCTCAATTAAAGTTTTACTGTGAAATTCACATAAAATCTGCTATAATTAAAAGTATGTAATCGTTTTCTTGAATAGTAAGGAGGAGGAGCTTTTATGGCTGGAAGAATCACCGTTCAGATTAACGGGAAGCCACATGAGGTGGATGAAGGACAACGAATTTTAGACTATCTGAATGAACAAGAAATTAAACATCCGCATATTTGCTACAGTGAGCAAATGGGACCTATCCAATCCTGCGACACTTGTATGTGCGAAGTGGACGGCGAATTAATGCGTGCTTGTAGTACTGAATTTAAGTCGGGTATGAAGATTGAAACGGATTCTGAAAAAGCAACGGATGCGCAACTTGAAGCGATGGACCGCATTTTAGAAAACCATTTGTTGTACTGTACGGTTTGCGATAATAATAACGGGAATTGTCGTGTACATAATACAACAGAACTATTAGGCATTGAAGGCCAATCACGTCCGTATCGCGAAAAGGGCTATCTGAATGATTTTTCGCATCCATTTTATCGCTATGATCCAGATCAATGTATTCTTTGTGGACGCTGCGTCGAAGCTTGTCAAAGTGTCCAAGTCAATGAAACGCTATCGATCGATTGGGAAAGAGATCAGCCAAGGGTTATTTGGGATGATGACAAACCGGCGAACCTCTCATCTTGCGTTTCTTGCGGGCTGTGTTCGACGGTTTGTCCTTGTAACGCGATGATGGAGAAATCCATGCTCGGGCAGGCTGGGTTCATGACGGGGATGGACGAAGATGTGCTTGATCCGATGATTGACCTTGTGAAAAAAGTGGAACCGAACTATCAAACGGTTTTTGCGGTTTCTGAAGTCGAAGCGGCCATGCGCGATACGCGGACGAAGAAAACGAAAACGGTTTGTACGTTTTGCGGCGTAGGCTGCACGTTTGAAGTTTGGACAAAAGACCGTAAAATTTTGAAAGTAGAACCAACTGGGGAAGGTCCAGTTAATAAGTTTGCTACTTGTGTGAAAGGGAAGTTCGGATGGGACTTTGTGAATGACAAGAAACGTCTCACTTCACCGCTCATGCGAGAAGGTGACGAATTTGTACCGGTTAGCTGGGAAAAAGCGCTTGAAACGATTGGAACGCGCTTGCGGGAAATTCAAGCGAAATATGGCAGCGATGCACTAGGCTTTATCAGTTCTTCGAAGACTACAAATGAAGAAAACTATTTGGTGCAAAAGTTGTCACGCCAAGTTTTTGAAACGAATAATGTGGATAACTGCTCACGGTACTGTCAAGCACCAGCTTCTGATGGTCTTACACGGACTGTTGGAATCGGGGCGGATTCGGGAACGGTTGAAGATATTGAATCAGCAGGACTTATCATGCTTGTCGGCTGTTCACCTGCGGATGGGCATCCGGTTATTGCGAGTCGAATCAAGCGGGCGCACAAATATAATGGTGCCAAACTGTTTGTTTCAGATTTGCGTAAACACGAAATGGCAGAGCGAGCAGATAAATTTGTTCGACCAAAACAAGGAACGGACTTTGTTTGGCTAACTGCGGTCGCGAAATATATCATCGATCAAGGTTGGCATGATGAAGCCTTTATGAATGAACGAATTTCGAATGTGGATGAGTATCTGGAATTTTTAGCACCGTTTACTTTACAATATGCGGAACAAGAAACGGGGCTTTCTGTAGATACGCTTAAGGAAATTGCCGAAATGGTTCACGAAGCAGATGGCACTTCGATTTGTTGGGGAATGGGCGTTACGCAAAATATTGCTGGTTCGCACACTTCATCTGCAATCTCGAATTTACTTCTTGTTACAGGAAACTTTGGCAGGAACGGAGCTGGGGCTTTCCCACTTCGCGGACACAATAACGTTCAAGGTGCTTGTGACATGGGCTCGCTTCCAAATGTGCTTCCTGGCGTGCAACCGATTGGCGATGCTGAAGTAAGAGCTCGCTTTGAAGCGGAATATGGGGTTCCAATTTCGGAAACTCCAGGTCTGAAAAATAACGAGATGCTCGATGCGATTGAAGCAGGCACTTTGCACGGTATGTATCTAGTTGGTGAAGAAATGGCTTGGGTGGATTCCAACTCAAATCACGTTCAAGATACCCTAGCAAAACTTGATTTTCTTGTCGTACAAGATGTCTTTCTTTCCAAAACGGCGCAATTTGCTGATATTGTGTTACCGGCTTCGCCTTCTCTTGAGAAAGAAGGAACGTTTACGAACACAGAACGCCGGGTTCAGCGTCTATACGAAGTTATGAAACCGCTTGGCGATTCAAAACCTGACTGGTGGATTACGCAAGAAGTAGCGCGCGCTTGTGGAGCGGACTGGAATTACAGTCATCCTAGCGAAATTATGGACGAAATTGCAAGTTTAGCACCATTTTTCCGTGGCGTAAGTTATGACCGGATGGAAGGCTTTGATAGCTTAGTGTGGCCGGTTGATGAGACTGGTCAAGATATGCCACTTCTTTACAAGGAAAGATTTAATTTCCCTGACGGCAAGGCGCAATTCTCAACGCTTCCTTACGTGCCACCGATTGAATTCCCAGATGAATATGACTTGCAGCTCAATAATGGGCGCTTGCTTGAGCAGTTCCATGAAGGGAACTTGACGGACAAATCGAAGGGGCTAGATTATAAACTTCCAGAAGTATTTGTTGAAGTTTCACCGGCGCTTGCAAAAGAACGCGGTGTTGAAAGTGGCTCGCTCGTTCGTTTAAGCTCGCCGTATGGTCATATTAAATTGCGTGCAGTTGTAACGGACCGAATGAAAGGAAAAGAGGTTTATGTGCCAATGCACTCTGTAAGCAGTGAAACGGCTGTAAACTTGCTAACAAGTAGTACGGGAGATGTTCGGACGAAAACACCGGCATTTAAACAAACAAAAGTAGCGATGGAAGTTTTACAAAAAGAAGGTAAAAATCCGCTCCCAGATCATAACCCACGGAACCGTAAACGCTATCCGCAAAATGGCGTAGAAGTAGAACGGAAATGGAAACGAAATGACTATGTTCCTATTTCAAAAGTGAATTGTGCTTGTGGCGGAAGCTGCGGTTGTAAAGGAGAGAAAGAAAATGGCTGAACCAATTTCAAAAATTCGTGATGTTTCACCTTCTCCGGAAGAAAAGGAAGCGGAACAATTAGAAGAACTAAAACAAACTATTGCACAAGATGAATCAGGCTTTAAGGAAATTTTGGAGTTTGTTAAATTGCTTCATGATGCAGGAGCGCTTGAAGCGGTAAATAGCGCCATGAAAGCGAAAGAAGATATTGCAAAAACTTTCTTAAATGAATGGCGCAAAGAACCGACGACGAATGCGATCAATAATTTGATGATTTCTGGTCAATTTCTTACAGAAACAAAGCCTGAACAAACGGAAGCGATGATTGGTCAAATGAAAAGTGCTGCGAGCGAAGCGGATAAAGCGGCAAAAAATGAATCAATTGTTGGATTGTTCGGTTTGATGAAGGCGATGAAAGATCCGGATGTGAACCGGGCGCTGCGTTATGGCATTGCTTTTCTGAAGGAAATGGGTAAAGGATTAAAATAACGAAGAGGGCCTCCAAGTGTATGGTTTGGAGGCTTTTCTTTAGAGGGGGAGCAGGATGGAGACGAGTGCAAACGAAAAAATGGTTCGTTATGAACGTGGGAAAGCAAAGCGTAATCAGGAAGCGCTTGTTGCGGTTGAATACCCGCTAACCATTTATGTGAACCGAGAAGAGCTCGTTACGATTGTTTGTACACCAGAATATTTAGAAGATCTGGTCATCGGCTTCTTAACTTCGGAAGGTGTTATTCGTGGCGTACAAGATGTTGACCAAATTGAAATTGTAGAATCGACTGGGCATGCGTATGTGACGGCGAATTTTGTTAACAAATTTAATGCGAAATATCGTGCGAAGCGCTACATTACTTCTTGTTGTGGAAAGTCACGCGAAAATTTCTATTTTCAATCGGATGCATCCTTGCTGGAAAGCTTTAATGAAACTTCGATCAGCTTAAAGCCGGAAACGATTTTTCGCTTGATGGCTGAATTTGAAGAAGCTTCGAAAACATTTCACCGGACGGGCGGGGTGCATAATGCGGGTTTGTGTTCAACCGAAGAAGTGCTGCTCACGCGGATGGATATTGGGCGTCACAATGCGCTTGATAAGATTTATGGACACTGCTTAGAAGAGGGAATGGGTGTAAATGACAAAATTGTGATTTTCAGCGGTCGAATTTCTTCGGAGATCTTAGTGAAAACGGCAAAAATCGGATGCGGCATTATTTTATCTCGTTCTGCCCCAACAGAACTCGCGATTCAAATGGCAGAAGAACTTGGGATTACTGCTGTTGGTTTTATTCGAGATGAAACGATGAACATTTATAGTCGCCCAGAACGAATTTTAATAGGTGAATAAAAAATCGTGGCTCTTCAAATAGAGCCACGATTTCAGACTGTCGAAAAACGCCCATCCCTCCATGAGAAAGAAGAGGGATGGGCGTTTTTTTCTATAAAAATGGAAAA
>NZ_JAATJW010000078.1 GCF_011800755.1 Listeria valentina | reverse complement strand
CGAGATACCAGATGCTCCTGTAACACCAATAATCCATCTTCTTTTTTCCACATACATCCTCCTATCTTTTAGTAGATAAAATTTTTAAATTTGCTAGTTTAGATATTTTTCCCAGTCCTGTACCTCTTTAAATTGAGCACGAACAAATTTATCTTTCATATCATAAGGAACCGTTCCGTCTAAAATCAACTTAGAAGACATCCCCTTTGCACGAATCGACTTAGGATCATAGGCTTCTAATTCCGAAGGATCAAGTGGATGATTTCTCATACCTGGAAGAACAACAACATCCTGATCTGCTTGAAATCGTGTATTGAGCGTCCAAATAACATCATTCATATCAAATATATCCACATCTTCGTCTACTAAAATAACAGTTTTCAATTCTTTAAAAGCTGCAAAAGCTAAAATAGCTGCCTGCCTCTGTATACCCATATCTGCTTCACTTTCCTGCCTAACCTGCATGATTGTCATCAGCTTGCCACCACCAGCAGGCGGATTGTAAACATTGGGTACCTTTCCAGGCAAGGCTTTATCAACCAGTTCGAGAATGCTTGCTTCTGTTGGTATTCCTGCCATAGAAACGTGTTCCTCGCTTGGACCGAGTGTTGTTTGCATAATAGGATTATTTTTTCGATGTGTCACAGCTTTTACTTTGACCACATTGACATTTGAATTAGCTTCTCCATCATAACCAGGAAATTCAGGCATTGCTTTTCCTGTATTTGTATTAATATCTTCTTGCATTGTCTGATTTGGCATGATTTCTGCCTCAATAATATATTCTGCTCGAGCAATTCCAACCTCATCTACCGAAATTCCGTCTACAAGCTGTACGGGCTCATTTCGAAGTGCTCCAGCAACCCATAACTCATTATAGCCTAAAGGTGTTGTAGGCGGTTCAAAAGTAGCACCTATCGTGATAGCAGGATCTAGTCCAATATTAATCGTGATAGGCATAGGCTGGTTTAATTTTTCAAATTGCTCTTGAAAATGACCAATATGGCGGCCTCCTGGCATGATATACATGCCTATCGTATCCTTATCTTCTAAAACCATGCGGTGAATGGTCACATCACTCATCGATTTATCTGGACTTGAACCATAAACGAGGCCCATTGTAATATAAGGTCCTGCATCATATTCTGTATTCGTAGGTGCCGCTATTAATTTCCGAATATCAAACTCAGCATCAGTTGCCAGGTGAACCACTTCTTGAGCAGGAGCTTCTTCTTTAGTTACTTTAATAGGTTTAACCGGATTATCTACTGAATTTTTCAAGAGGTGCCCTAAATCACGATAATCATGTTTCAAAATTTTTCCTACCCGTTTCCGGCTAGCCATAAGTCCTACTAAAACACGTGTATCAGGAAAACCTTTTATCTGGTTAAACATCATAGCTGGACCTTCTTGTGTTGGGCGCATGACCGTCCCACCAGCACCAATATAGCGATAAACACCTGCGAGTTCTGCATCAGGGTCTATTTCGATATTTGTTTCATGATACTGATTAGGATCCTCTGTCCGTAGTTCTTCTAGTACTCTTCTTAAATCATAAGGTTTTTTTTGCATCAATTTTTCTCCTCCTTAAAATTTACTTCTGTTGTATTGACTGATTTGCGAAAAAAACTATCTAACTTCAGTATATCTTCTTTTATTTTCTTTAAATAGACCCTTTTTTTAAACTATTTTTACTAAAAACAGATTTTTTGTTATAAAATCGTCATATTTTACAAGTCTTTTTGCTGTATTTATGCTTCTATTCAACAAATTTAATCACTACTTTGCTTTCTTCCAAATTAATTTAGAATCATTGACATCAGCTGTTATTGTTAGTAAACCGTCTTTAAATTGAGCAAATCTTTTTTGTGTCTCTCCTAACCAGGTTGGATTCATACTTACTGTCATTGTATGGAGAATAGTGATCATATCAAAAAACAAAGAAAATCCTCCCGATTTTTTGGGGGAGGATTTTTTTGAACGTGAAATCACCTTTCACTTCATTCTAATAAGTAAAAATCTTTGCTCATTTTATCTCTACAATAACGTTAAATGTCTTTTGAAGTGTTTGTATTAGGAGTAGATAACATTTTTTGTTTCTTTATTTTCCGATATGCATGATCAATACGTAAAAACATAATTAAAAAAGGAGTCATCAGACTTAAAAAAAATATCACGGCTAAAACAGGAAAATCTAAATTGTTGCGGAGGGTAGTAATAAAACTAACGATAAATAGAGTAAAACTAATAAAAAACAAAGCAGGTAGATTGTTTGGGATTTTTTTTCATATAAAGGTTTTAACTGCTTATATATCTCCTCATCTTGTTCTTTTAATATTGTATCATGTGGGACTGGTTTTAATGGTCGAATCTCATCGGAGATGATGGGTACAATTAACCATTCCTTGGTATCCATATTTTGAACTAGAAATGAGTCTTTATTGAATTTTTTTATAAGTCTTGTTTCTATTATAATATCATCTTGGTGAAGTGTGATATTAAATTGTGGGGTTTTACTTACAAATAAAGTATTTGATTTTACTATCGTAGGAATAGATATAAAGCTAATAATTAGTGTTAGGGCAATAAAATAAATAGCAAGAAGGTTCAATTGTGTGTCAGAAACATTAGGATGGGTTTGTTCATAAAAAACAAAATATGGACAACCTAAAAGAAATACTATAACTGAACGAAATAATGACTTAATTATGTATAAAGTGGTAGTGTCTAAGTCTGATTGTATAGATCTTTCAAGTGGAGTGAAAAAAATAAACGAGAAAGTAACCTAAGTATAAAAATAACGACAGCAACAGTTAAAGTTATCAATGATGGAATTAAATAGTTCATATGATCGGCTCCTTTTTATTAATTGTATAAAAAGTGAACAATAAGGTCAAAGTTTAGTAATTAAAGATAGTCTAGAAATTATAAATTCTAGACTTTTTTGTGTTTATAAATCATCTAGGGTTTTAAAAGCGCCAGTTTTGTTTTTATAGGATATGAATTTTGTACCTTAAATGGCAAGCTATCTCTTAGCTATCGTATAAAAGGTATTTATGTCATTTTATCCGCTATTATAAAGTTTGTTTTATTTAACACGACTGTATTAAAATATGGTAGACTATAAATATGCCAAAAATAATTAATCATGAAGAAAAGAAAACACAAATAGTTCAATATGCTTTCGGTTCCATTGCAGAAAATGGTGTTAAGGGATCTACTGTAAGACAAGTTGCGAGATTAGCTCAGATGACGCCTGGACAGATTAGGTACTATTTTCCAAATCATTCAGAGTTATTAAACGCCGTTATGTCTTCGGTAGAATTAAAAATAAGAAGGAGAGTAGAAGCAATATTTACGTCCGAAGACCTTAATGCAATTGGCAAAGCAAAAGCAAGCTTGCTAACCGTATTACCCTTAGATCAAGACAGATTAGCTGATATGGAAGTTTGGATGGCGTTTCGTTATGACATACATGAGTATGGTCAAAGTACGCTTGATGATGTACTGGATCAATTATGCAATAATATTTTAACTTTTTTAAATGAACATCATTTGTTGAAAAAAAATTTAAATATCCGCCTTAATTCTATAAAATTACACGCCTTAATTGACGGTTTAGCTCTGCATAAATTGCTTAACCCAAACGAAACTTCAAATGAAGATATTCAAGCAATTGTAGATGAAGAAATAGCTAGACTAACGAAGTAAAGGAGAATGGCTCATAATTTTTTGTGAAGTAGCCTTCTGGGTCGTTATATTACTCAGGCTAGTAACCAGATATGTCTTAAAACAAAAAATTAGGTATATTCTTTCTAGCGCTTACACCTGTTATAGATATTATGCTGCTCATAACAACAACTGTAGATCTTATGAATGGCGCAACTGCTGAAGTCCCTCATGCAATAGCTGCGGTATATATTTCTGTATCTCTTGTTTTTGGGAAAAACATGATAAATTGGGCAGATGATAGATTTAGATATTATGTGATGAAACAAGGACCCAAACCTGTAGGATTAGCTTATTCTAAAAACTATGCGAAAAATTGGTTGAAACATTTACTTTCTTACATTATAGGTACAGGTATTTTGTATTTACTGGTTTATTTAATTAATGATAGGAGTCGCACGGAAGCCCTGGATGATGTTATTTATATTTGGACAATTGTTATTATCATTGACTTAATCAATTGCGTTTCATATTGTGTGGCCACAAAAAAAGAAAGCAAATCGTATTTAACAATTAAATTAGGAGCATAAAAAGTATGATCCCTCCTTATGGACTTAAAACTATCAAAATCAATTTTCTAAGAGTGCGATTAGTCAATAACTTCATAAATAATAAAAGCAGAGTTCATGATTTTGATTGAACTCTGCTTTTTAATGTGAATCAGTATTGTGCAAAAGACTATGAGGTGAAGCGAGGAAAACTTTCCGTCTAGAAGAAAAAACTTGGTTTTCATACTTGGGTAAGGCTTTTTTTAATCGCTCGGAGAGAGTGTTTTCCTACAAAAAGACGCTCGTGGTTGGTAAATTCAACAAAGCCTTCTTTTAAGTTGATTTCTTGGATATTTAAGGCATTGATAATGAAGGAATTAAGATGTATAAATTGGTCACCTGTCAGCTCTTTTTTGATCTGCGTTAAGTAAAGATTGATCATAAGCACGCCATTAACTGTGTATAAATTTATTTTTTTGGAACGAGGGATTTTTTCAAAATATAAGATATCTCGATGCGGAATTTTTTTTTGAGTACTCCCTCTTTGAATCGTGAAAATTTCCTCTTTTTGATTACGAAAGTCCTCGCGAATAGCAATTTGTTTAAAGGCTTTTTTTATGGCTTCTTGTGTAAGCTCGTGATTGTCAGCTTTAGGAATAAAAGAAATAGGGGCTATATACTCATCAATAATTTCCTTTAATCGGTTGCCGTGGCTCGTTACATAAATGATATAGACGTCTGTATCTGTTGATCGAATTTTTCTGCCCAATTCGATCCCGTTTAAATGTTCGTGTAAGTCAATATCAAGTACATAAATATTGGGCCCTCTATGAAGACTTTTTTCCTGTAATAATTGTTCTGCGGTTATGGTTTCTTGCCGGGTGAGAGCATTAAAGTTTTCTGAAGCTACCGTTTGTGCAACGGCTTTCCAAACCCGTTCACGTTGGAATACATTATCTTCAATAACAAAAATGTCCATTTAATTTCCTCCTACTTCAGGAATTTCAATTTCAAAATAAAGTAAATCTTCTTGTAGGTCAATGTCAAGGGAAGCGTTATGCCAAGATTTTACAAGCCGATTTACGGTATGGAGTCCCTTACCGCGATTTTCTCCTTTTGTGGAAAAGTTTTTACGCGTCAAATCGGAAATACGGATTTTTTTAGGATCGGAAACGCGGTTAGCCACTTGGATAATGACTTCGTGGTTATTAGTTTTTAAGGAAACTATGATCTTGGAATTATCCGTATGCTCACTTTCCTCAATGGCATTGTCTAGCAAAATACTAACGCAACGAACATAATCAATCAAGGGAACGCTAAGCCGAATAACTGGAAGAGGGATATTTAGTTCGATTTCAATGCCTTTTTGCTTAGCGATACCTAATTTGTTCCCAATTAATCCCTTTAAAGCAAGAATTTGCATATTTCTTAAGTCAAGAAAATCCACACGGTCTTCAAGTTCTTGATAAGAAGAAATTTTTAGCTCTTCATTATAATATTTTTTCAAGCCATAAAGGTCATTTCGTTCAAGAAAAATTCCAATCGTCAGTAAAATGTTTTTGTAATCATGCCGGAAAGATTGGACGAGTGAATTTTCACTTTCTAGTTTAGCGACATAGGAAATTTGTTCTTCTAGAAAAATTTGTTGTAGTCTTTGTCTGATAATGAATACGACTGTCGAAATTGAGAGCAAGAGAAGAAGAAGGTAGGCTAATATGATCAAAATAGATAGCCAAGTGAAGAAAGCCTCTTCCCGAAAATAGAAGATAATAAAATTAATAAAGAGCAGAATAAGTATGAGAGCAACGCTGTATATAATAAATCGAACACCTTGGTGCACTTGCAACAAAATATGGTAAATATCATATTTGCGTATATAGCGATTGATAGTGAACAAAACTGCGAAATGCGCAAGCACCATGATAACAGCTAGAATGAAAAATGTAAATGGCTCAACGATCAAGAAGGGGAAAGGGCTAACATTTTGAGTGGTAGCATGGTATCCATAAAACGTGAAAAACCAGATAATTTGAAATGCTGCATATATAAAAGCGCTTGCTAAAGTTCCAACAACCCAATTTTTACTAAAATAAAATAGAATGAGTAAATTCATTACTACTAGTAAGAAACCCAGCAAACTGGTAGGGAGAAGATTTAGGTAGAACAGTAGTGCTAGAGTAGCAGATGCGGTTACAAAAGTTATCACGAATCGCGAATGAAAAAGTTCTTTTTTTCCTAAAACATAGATGTAAAGAAGATTGATGAGTAACATCAGTAAGGCATAAGTATATAGATAAGCCACTTTTGTTCCTCCTATCATATTGAAATTAGTACTCATTATATAGCATTCTTCATGCTTTTACTAGATGCTAAATAAGGTAGTCTCTTTTTTCTTTGCTAAATCGAACAAAAAACACGCTAGTTTAAAAAAATCTTTTTAAACAGAAAATGTATACTAAGAACACACAATATGAGCTATATTTTTTAATTCCCGAAAAAGATTGTTATTATGCAAAATGTTTCATTTTAAATAGGGAGTTGATGTCTATAAAGAAGGGGGTGAAAGGATGAAGGCACTCAATCAAATTGCACACGATAAGTTTATTAATGAGATGGGTGCAGGTATATGGGTCAATCAGCAACATGTAACGGAACTTGAACTAGCAAGTCGCTATGGTATGAGTCGAACTCCAATTCGATCGGCGCTCCAACAATTGGAGCATGAAGGCCTTTTAAAGCGATATGGGAATTCATTAGTCGTTCATAAACTGAAAATGGACACTTTGCAGTTAAAACAATTTTTGTTAATTCGTTATCACTACTATCTTATTTTCCTGAGATATTTCGATCATGTTCTATTTGAACATACACATTTTAATTTGGAAAAGGTTTTACAGGAAGTAGCAGAAAACCAGTTAACTTATTTTCCAATTCAAAAGTTATTAGAAATGGATGTGTTATTTTTTGGAATGATGCGTTCTTATATTTCGCAGTATGATTTGCTTGCAACACTTCAAAAATATCAGTATGCAGAGAGAAATGCAGAAACTGTAACTGTTTTTAATAAGGAGATAGAGATATTACGGCAATTAATTGGCTTTTTAAATAAAAAAGATGTCGATGGTGCAGTCGAGCTAGTTTCGAAATTATTAGAAACACATGAAAATCAAATATTAATGAAGTAAACGAACGATTTTGATATAGACATAAAACGAATATTTATTCAATTATCGAATAGATAGTGTTTCTCCTAGAGTTTTTGAATCTGCATAGATAATGAATTGAGTGATATACGTGAAAAATTTATGGAAAGTCCGTAAGTTTGAAAATAATTCAAGTAGAATGAAAGGTGGAAAAACAAGTGAAAAAATGGGGGAAAACCGTATTAGCAGCCTCGGCGGCTTTGGTTGTAACTGTATCTCCGTTAACTAATCCTATTAGCGTGTTTGCAGAGAAACGAGCGTTGAAGTCGAGACAGATCCAAAAGATGGAGGTAAGTAAACATTCAGATGAATACAATCGTGAGCAACTGATTAAGGATGAGGAATTTAAGGCATTCAACGGAGAGATGCTAAGTTTTGAAGATTGGGATGTATATTATGACGGTCTCAGGGGAACTTTGGGCGAATATATTTCTGGCATAATGATGTATCCGTTACTTGATGAAGAGCAAAAATCACTGGGAGCAGGAATAGATTTTGACAGATCAGTGTTTTCGGTGAATATCGATGAAGGTTCGGCAGTAGACTATGTAGCTGTTAGTCAAAATGTCAGCAATTTAATACCTAATAGGACTTATACAGCTTCGGGGAGTTTTTTTAATATTATATCAGAGGTAGAAGGCATGGTAGGAATAATGCTTGGAGAAGAATTTGAGGTGAAAGACAGGGATGTAGTACCAATCGAAGGACGTAGTCCGGTTACAAGTACAGCTGATTTTGTCGCGCAAAGCTCATCAGAGAGAGTCAGTTACTTCTTAGAAAAAAGGGAAAGAACTAGAATGGCTAATGTTTTTCAAAAAGCAGTTGTTAAAGAAAAATATAGTGGGGTATGGATGAAAGTGGATTCGTTGTTCACTGATTTGAACCATGAAGAACTTGCGGGTAGTGTGAGTAGCAGCAAGATCGAAGAGAGTAAAAGAGCAGCAGAGTCACTTTCAGATGATGTAGCTGATAAAGCGGAAATGATGGAACTGGTTTCTAAAGCGCAAGGATGGTTTGAGGAACGCGAAGCGATAAAAAAAGTGAATTTACTCTTCACAGATGATAGTCATAATGCACTAAAAGAAAATATTGAGCAGTCTGATATTGATGCGGCAAAAGAACAAGTTGAAGTGCTTCCGGACAGCGGGCTAAAAACAGAGTTAAATAGCTTAGTGATAAAAGCACAAGGACTTTTTCAGGAACGCGAAACTACAAAAAAAGTAGACTTGCTCTTTACGGACGATAGTCACAACATATTAAAAGATGATATTGGACAGTCTGATATTGATGCGGCAAGAACACAGGTTGAAATGCTTCCAGATGGCGAATTAAAAACGGAGTTAGTTAACTTAGTAATGAAAGCACAGGAGCTTCTTTATGAACGTGAAGCAATAAAAAAAGTGGATGCCCTTTTCACAAATGATAGCCATGACGAATTAAGAGATGAAGTTGCGCAATCCGATATTGATGCAGCAAAAGCACAAGTTGATCTTTTGTCGAATAACGCGTTGAAAGCAGAGCTAACTGTATTGTTGACGAAATCGCAAAGCTTGTTCAACGTGCTAGAAGCAGCACGGAAATCGGTTAATGACTTATTTGTAGATAGCAGTCATGATGAATTAAAAGATGACGTCACACAATCTGATATTGATGCAGCAAAAGCACAAGTTGATGCTTTACCGAGTGGTAAAACAAAAAACAAGCTTACTCAATTACTAGCGATAGCACAAAGCCAGTTTGACACATTGGAGCTAGTGAGACAAGTAAATGCTCTATTTATAGATGATAGTCATAATGAATTAAAAGATGACGTCACACAATCTGATATTGATGCAGCAAAAGTCCAAGTTGACGCTTTGCTAAATGGTACGTTGAAAAGAGAACTAACCGAATTGTTAACGAAAGCACAACAACTGTTGGATGAGCGGGGAGCTTTGGCAGAAGCCCGTGCAGCAGTAAGGGCTCTTTTTACGGATGACGAACAGACAGAATTGAAAGCAGAAGTAACACAGGAGCAAATTGATGAAGCGAGTAGTAAGGTAGCCGCTCTTCCAGAGAATGAAGAAAAAGAGGCTTTAAAGCAATTAATTGGGCGAGCGCAGAATTTATTCGATGAATGGTATAAGCTCTCCGTTCCAGATGCTTTTAACATTGGTGAAGATGATGAGTTGAGTGGTGCACATGGAGAAGGTATTGCGAAAGTACGCTTGTGGGTAAATGATGTAGTAAAAACACAAGCCACTACAGACGGTAATGGAAACTATATCTTCACGAATATCAATCGATTTATTTCGTCTAGCGATGACAAAGTTGAGGTTGTTGGTTGGATAGATGTCAATAAAGTAGACACAAAAAGAGTAAATACTTAAAAATTTTCAAAATAAAGAGCCTCCTTTTCAT
>NZ_JAATJW010000077.1 GCF_011800755.1 Listeria valentina | reverse complement strand
GTGTTAAATGGTTTTACTGAAGTAGAAGAAAATACGTTAGTAATTGAAGAAATATGTCACAAATCATTGACAGCAGGTAATATACTAAGAACTAAAAATTTGCGGAATGTTAAACAGGAGTTACTAGCAAGAAGAAAAGCACATTATCTTTTAATTCCTTTCGCAAAGCTCAAAGAATGCTTTGATGAAGGTTTAACTGAGTACTACGAAGTAGCAGAACACTTAAATGTTACAGAAAAATTTTTGCGTGAAGCTGTAACTCATTTTAAGCAAAAATATGGTTTAATGTATTATGATAGAAAAACAAATTGTTACTTTAATTTTGGCAATACTATCCAAATCTACAAAGAGGATAATAGTTCTCATTCATATGATTATGGATGTTGAATAAACAGAAAAAGGGAGAGAAATTATATGAAAAAAGTGCTTGTTCTAGGATTGATTTTAACATTTAGCCTTTTCACAACAGCTTGTGGCAACAATGAAGCTTCTTCTCATAATGCAGACAAGAAAAAAATCAGCATCGAATTGGATAATACAAAGTTAGAAACAAACGCAAGTATGACAGCTATTATTTCTGGGACTACTGAACCTAACGCAACTGTGATAATAAAATATGATGAATTAGGTATGGGACACAAAGATGACTTTAAAACATTGAAAACAAAAGCGTCATCTTCTGGTAGATTTGCCCAAACAGTTGATTGGCAAACCGACTACACTTTGTATGCTAAAAAAGGGAATTCAAAAAGTGAAGAAAAAACAGTTACCGTTACACATTCAGAAGAAGCCAAAAAAGCAATAGAAGAAAAAAATGAGAATGAAGAAAAGGAAAAGCAAACTACGGCAAAGAAAAATGCAAATTCTATCTCATTTCAAATGCTTAATAAAAATGCCGATAAGTATGTGGGGGAGCCCTATTATATTAAGGGTAAAGTAATTCAAGCTATCGAGGACGGAGGAACAACGCTTCTTCGTGTCGACATGACACAAAACGAATATGGAAATTGGGATAACACAGTGGCGATTATTTATAATGGAACTACTGATGCTGTTGAGGACAATATTATTGAGGTGTATGGAACTATTTACGGGAATTATGATTATAAATCAACAATAGGTGCTGATTTAACTATTCCGGGAATTGATGCGGATAACATTAATGTCGTAAAATAAAAGTTTAGCCTTCGGGCTTTTCTTTTGAAGTAAAAACAGAACGTACGTGCTTGTTTAGGAGGGGTACAATGACAGTAGGGATATATATACGTGTTTCAACTGAGGAGCAAGCGGCAGAAGGTTATTCTATTTCAGCACAAAAAGAGAAATTAAAGTCATACTGTCACACTCAAGATTGGAATGACTTTAAGTTTTATGTAGACGAGGGGCGTAGCGCAAAAGACTTGAATCGTCCCCTACTTCAAGAATTACTTAGCCACATAAAAAAAGGATTAATAGACACTGTACTAGTCTATCGTCTTGACCGCTTAACGCGTTCTGTTGTTGATCTGCACTACCTTCTAAGTCTATTTGATGATTATGATTGTAGCTTTGTTTCAGCAACAGAAGCTTATGACACCTCAAGCGCTATGGGACGTTTCTTCATTACTATCATCAGTTCAGTAGCTCAATTTGAGCGAGAGAACACTTCTGAGCG
Organism: Listeria valentina; assembly: GCF_011800755.1. GTDB lineage: Bacteria > Bacillota > Bacilli > Lactobacillales > Listeriaceae > Listeria > Listeria valentina. The sequence goes on along the minus strand of NZ_JAATJW010000077.1, from coordinate 8,238 downwards.
CGTCTCTTTCGCGATGGCTGAGAAAGCGCGACAAGGCGAGTATACGCCTAAGGCTCCATTCGGATATGATAAAGGTGTCGACGGTAAACTTGTAGTCAACGAAAAGGAGAAAGCTGTTTACCTTGATATTCTTGATAGAATTCTGCGGGGCTATTCACTACGTCAAACATGCCACTACTTGGATATGGTAGGCGTTAAAACAATCCGTTCTAATGATTTATGGTCACCAACGACTTTGAAACGCATTTTAACAAATCCAGCGGTCATCGGTGCTGTTCCTTGGAACGGAAAAATATACACTAACAATCATGAAGCGCTAATTGACGAAGATACCTATAATAAGTTAATAAAGTTGTTGGAAGTTCGTAGCAATGGACATGCTACACGACGCGGACACACCAAGCATATTTTTAAAGGGAAAATCATTTGTCCCAATTGCGGGCGTTATTTGACTGGTACAAGGACAAGTTACAAAGATATAAGTGGTATAACATCATACAATAATAATTATAGATGCGGAACATGTAAAAATAGACGCGACACCTCTATTTTTGTAAGCGAGAAAAAAATAGAAAGTGCTTTTATCGATTATCTAAAAAACTTCTCATTCAAACAAACAACGTTGAAAAAAACGGGCGGAGATAAAAGCAAAAAAGAACAAGAAAAACTATTAAAAGAATTAGCTTCTCTTATTTCACAAAGAAAAAAATATCAAAAAGCTTGGGCGGCTGATCTTATAAGTGATGATGAATTTTCAGACCTCATGAAAGAAACAAATATTTTGATTACTGAATTAGAATCCAAACAAAAAAATTACGTCACTTCTACCCCGCTTTCTCCTGAACAAATTAAGCGAAGAAATAACGTTCTTAAGAAAATGCGGATAAATTGGGAAAATCTAACTCAAGATGAAAAAATAGACTTCATCAGCATGTTTGTACAAAAAATTGAAATCACTGCTGAGAAGCCTTATAAAGTACTTAAAATAAGTTTTCTATAAAAAAGCACAGACTCATTATAATGTCTGTGCTTTTGTTACATACACACTTGTATACTTATATCCCATTTTTCGTGCGACAAATGCTTGTGTAATCCCCTTACTCAAGCGGATTTCTCTGATTTTGGCTACATTGATATTCTTCGTCTTTAGTTGATCCATTCATCTAGCCTCCTAACACATACTGAGTTGTCCATTCTATTTTATCAACACATTATGCATTCGTCAATAAAAATAAACTTCGAATTGTGTTGTTTTATTCTTATTTTGTGTATATTCATGTATAATGGCAACGAGGAGATGATAAACATGACGAATTTAAGCAAACAACTCACTCTTTTACGGGAAAAACAAGGCTGGACAAAAAGAGAAACTGCACGTCGCCTTGGATTAAAAGCCCCGTCGACTTATGGAAATTGGGAATATGGCATTCGCGAACCCGATCTTTCCATGGTGAAAGAAATTGCCAGTTTATACGACGTCACGGTCGATTACTTGATTGGCGATACAAATACTTTAAAGGAAAAACCTCGACAAGCCTCCAAAGACATCCAGCAGGAACTAGAAGATTTGGCTGCTGAACTAAAAGGGCCTACTACTTTTTATTTAGGCGCAGACATTTTGAAATCCCACACCTCAGCTTTTCTCCAAAAAAACATCTACTTTATTTTAGAAAATGCCGAAAAAATCAATCAATTACATGGATTAAACTCAAATAAAAACTCTAAATAAAAGACAATCTGTGTTTTTATTAGCTTTATAGTTTCATTTTGTGTATAATTTAGGCGAAGGGGTGAATCATTTGGTAGATTTTAGTCAACGTTTGAAATTATTACGAGATAAAAAAGGCTGGTCCAAAGTTGAGACTGCGAGAAGATTGGGTTTAAAAGCGCCTTCTACATATGGAAACTGGGAATATGGACTTCGTCAACCTGATCTTGAAATGGTGACAAAGATTGCCGAGCTGTTCAGTGTTAGTGTGGATTATTTATTAGGAGAAAATAATATCCCTTCCTATGACCTTGAAACGAAAGAAAAACAAGCTGATATTTTATATCGTCTAGAAAAAATTTGTGAGGACATTGAATATGAATCTGATTTACAGCTCGGTAAAAATACGCTATCAGAACCGGCTGGTGAATATATTTTAGATAGTCTCACCTTTATGATCAAGCAAGCCAAAAAATGGAACCAAATTGATGAAGCGCCTAAATCCTAGGCGTTTTTTCTATTCCTACTATTAATTATTTGGATTTTTTGTAGTACAATAGAAGTATTCTATTTCAAAGGAGACCCGCTATGCGAAAATCACTTCATTCATGTAAACGCATTGTCGTGAAAGTCGGCACTAGTACACTCATGCACTCCAACGGGAATGTCAATTTACGCACCATTGAAAAACTTACCCGTGTCCTTTCGGAGCTCCGCAACGAAGAAAAAGAAGTTGTGCTTGTTTCATCAGGCGCAATTGGTGTTGGTTTAAGAAAGCTTCAACTTGAAAAGCGTCCTTCTTCCATTCCAGAACAACAAGCTATCGCAGCAGTTGGTCAAAGTGAATTAATGCATATTTATTCCAAACTGTTTGGAGAATATGGTTATCCAGTTGGTCAAATTCTGCTTACTCGCGATGTTACGGATTATCCGATCAGTCGTGAGAATGTCATCAATACTTTCAATACACTACTTGAGCAAGGTATTATTCCGATTGTTAATGAAAATGATACGGTTGCTGTTGAAGAAATTGAACATATCACAAAGTATGGTGACAATGATCGTTTATCTGCGATTGTAGCTAAATTAATTAACGCGGAACTCCTCATTATGCTGTCTGATATTGATGGTTTTTATCATGAAAATCCCCTATTAAATCCTGCTGCTACCATGTTCGATGAAGTAAACGAGGTAACGGATGACCTCTTGCAACTGGCTGGTGGGAAAGGCTCTGAATTCGGAACTGGTGGCATGTTAACCAAGCTCGCTGCTGCTGATTACTGCTTAAAAAATGATCGTCAGATGGTACTTGCAAACGGGGATAACCCAGATATTATTTATGACATTATTGCAGGAAAAAAAGTCGGAACGTTGTTTACAAATTCCAAGCAGGAGGCATCATCTCATGAACCGATTCGTTAACCTAGGAGAAAGCGCTCAAAAAGCAAGTAAATTTTTGGCTCTCGCTGATTCAGCAAGTAAAAACCGCGTACTTAACGCTTGGAGCACTGCTTTACGCAAGCAAACTAAACTCATTTTGGATGCAAATCAAAAAGATATCGAATCTGCTAAAGCAAGCGGCATGAAGGAAACCATGATCGACCGGTTACTTTTAACACCAGCGCGACTCGATGATATTGCAAACGGTGTGGAACAAATTATCGCTCTACCTGATCCAATTGGAACGGTGGATGAAATGTGGAAAAACGAAGCCAATTTAAATATTGGTAAAAAACGCGTGCCACTGGGTGTTATTGGAATTATTTATGAATCTCGTCCTAATGTGACAGTGGATGCAGCTGCCCTGACTTTTAAAGCCGGGAATGCAGTCATTTTACGCGGTGGAAAAGAAGCCTTTCATTCCAATCTAGCTCTTGTGAAAGTATTACAAGAGGCTTCCAAATCGGCTGGTTTTCCAGAAGAAGTGGTTCAATTTATCGAGGATACTTCCCATGAAACGGCGTGGGAATTTATGCGCTTAAATGAGTATTTGGATGTGCTTATTCCACGAGGAAGCGGTAAGTTGATTCAAACTGTTGTTGAAAATGCTACGGTGCCCGTTATCGAAACAGGCGTTGGTAATTGTCATATTTATATTGATAAAGCAGCGGAAATGGACATGGCTATTGATATTTTAGTGAATGCCAAAACGTCTCGCCCGTCGGTCTGCAATGCGGCAGAAACCTTATTAATTCATGAAGACGTTGCTTCCCGTTTCTTGCCAGAAATCGAAAAACGTCTGGCTCCATTCGCTGTTGAAATTCGTGCGGATAAACGCGCTGGCGAGTTCTTACAAGACTTTGTAGAAGCGACAGAAACCGACTTTGAGACCGAATTTCTTGATTTTATTTTAGCGGTGAAAGTCGTTTCGGATATTGATGAAGCGATCGCACATATTAGCCGATACGGCACCAAACATTCAGAAGCGATCGTCACAAGCGACTATTTTGCTGCTAATCAGTTTCAAAATGAAGTCGATGCCGCGGCTGTTTATGTGAATGCTTCTACCCGCTTTACAGACGGCTTTGAATTTGGCTTTGGAGCAGAAATTGGCATCAGCACTCAAAAACTCCATGCTCGTGGTCCGATGGGATTGCGCGAATTAACGACTACTAAATATGTGATTTTCGGCGAAGGTCAAATCCGTTAAGAAAAGAAGCGAACATTAGCGTTCGCTTCTTTTTTGTTCCATCCAATTTATAATATCCAACATCACAGTTTCTTTTCCAATTTCGTGAATCAATTCATGCCTAGCACCTTCATACAACTTATAGGTCACATCTTGGACGCCAGCTTCTGAAAATCTTACCGCAAGCTTCGGAATATCTTTCCCGTAATGCCCCACTGGGTCTTCTGTTCCAGACAATAGGAGAATCGGGATTCCGCTAGGTACGCTCTCGACATTTTCTTTAATTTGCGCTGCCAAAATAGCTCGAAATAAGGTATCAAAAAAACCGGATGTTCCAACAATTGGTCCACAAAGCGGGTCATTCGCAAACGCTTCTTGGACGAGCGGATCGTGGGATAGCCAGCTAAACGGATGCTTTTCGTGGTACGTATGATTAAATCCCCAAAAGGCAAGTTTATTGAGTAATTCATTTTTACGTAGTGGGTGTTTTTTTATAAAGTGACCTGAAAGTCTCATAGCTAAAGCAAGAAGCAAAGCTGGTTGTAAGCCGCTCCCTGAGAGGATAACTCCGTCCGCCGAATGCCGTGTGATAAAAATGCGCGTAATAAAGCTCCCCATGCTGTGTGCAAAAATAAAGTAAGGTAAGTCAGGAAATTTTTGTTCGATGTAGTACTTTACGATTTCTTGATCTTGAAGCAACATTTCAAGCCCCTTACTCGGCTCGATATGCCCAAGTTCAGCTTCCGATTTGGCGGTTAAGCCAAAGCCACGATGGTCATCTGCTATCACAACAAAACCAGCTTGATTTAATCTTGCAGCGAATTCTGAATATCTACCACTATGTTCATTCATCCCATGGACGATTTGAACGATGCCGATTGGAGCTTCTACTTCTAACCATTCACGAATGAAAAGTTCTTCCCCATCCTCTGTAGCAAGTTTTTGTTCGTTTACCATGTTGTTTTGTCCTCCTATGCGCTTTTTATTGCTATACCCATTTTACACGATTTACTAAACGCTTTGTTAGGACTTTTGGAATAAACGTTCAAAACCTCACCTTCGATGGATTTATTTTTGGTTTTCTAGAAAAACTTAATTGCTCACAAATTCACATTATGTTATTCTATCAAAGAAGGAGCTGATGGAAATGAGTCAGAGTTTAGCACACTTACAGATGTTTGATTATTTGCTTAAAAAATACCGGGATAGAGAGATTTTTCCAGATAGTAAAATGATTGTCGAAATCGATGGCAAACTTTGGTCGGGCCATTTTATTCACCTGGATGATTGTCAAATTGTGGAAATTGATTGGGATGATCAACGTTATACGCGTGTTGAAAAAACACGAGCAGCAATTAATGAAGAATTTGATACCAACATTCAAAATTCGAATGTCAATGTCAGTGAAAATCGTTTAGACGCAAAACTGGCAAAGATTAAAAACCTAGAAGTTCTTTACCAAGAAATCACGCAATTTGTGGAGCAAGTTAGTGATGAAACCACTTCACTGAAACCTTATTTATACGAGGCTTACTGTCTTGATACGCGTGTCAAATTGCCTTTCCTTGATGTAACTGGAAAATCTATTCAAGTTGTAGCTTTAACGAAATAGTAAAAAAGAACGCTTCTCAAAAAATAGAGAAGCGTTCTTTTTTTACTGCCCTTTAATCCAGTTTTGATACCAATAAAATGAATCTTTTTTATAGCGCTTCAAACTGCCGTTTCCAAAATCATCTTGGTCTACATAAATGAATCCATAACGTTTCGACATTTCTGATGTCCCAGAAGAAATAATATCTAAGGCAGACCAGGTTGTATAGCCCATAAGTTCTACTCCGTCTTCCACCGCTTCTGCCATCGCTTGAATATGACTTTCCAGATAGTGAATGCGATAATCATCATGCACTTGTAAGTCTGCTGTAAGCTCATCTTCTGCTCCTAGTCCATTTTCAACGATGAATAGTGGCATTTGATATCGTCCGTAAAGATGATTAAGTGAATATCTTAAACCTACAGGATCAATTTGCCAGCCCCAATCCGATGATTCCAAGTATGGGTTGACTAGCGTTTGACGCAAGTTAGCCTCTGTTTCCTCAGCTCCATCTAAATCTGCTGCAGCCACACTTGACATGTAATAACTAATCGCCAGAAAATCTGGAGGATAGTTTTGCATGACCGTTCGGTCTTCTTCTAGGATATCCAAATGGACGCCTTTTTCTTTCCAAATTCGCTTAGCGTAATGAGGATAGTGGCCATGAATCATCGTATCTGTATAATAAAGGTTGGCGAGCTCGTCTTCCATTTGTGCCGCTAATACATCTTCTGGTTTGGAAGTAGCCGGATAAGTTGCAAAGTAAGCAATCATGCAGCCCAACTGATTATCTGGCGCTTTTCTTGCGAGATCTTGTTTGATTAACGCCGCAGCAACAAATTGGTGATGAACGGCTTGATAGACGGCTTGCTCGTAATTTTCTGTCCGGTCTTGAACGACTCCTGTCGATTTGAAGGACGAAAAGTTGCCTGCATTGATCTCATTGAAACTAATCCACAGTTTGACGCGGTCACTATAGCGCTCGAACATGGTATTCGCAAAATGTCTAAAAAAGGAAATGAGTCGCCGGTCTTGCCAGCCGTTGTAATTCTCTGTCAAGGCTAGCGGCATTTCAAAATGCGAAAGTGTAACAAGTGGCTTCATTCCGTGTCGCACAATTTCATCGATCACTCGGTCATAAAAAGATAAAGCTTCTGGATTGGGTGTTGTTTCTTCGCCTGTTGGAAAAACGCGACTCCAAGCGATAGAAAAGCGAAATACGGTAAATCCCATTTCCGCACAAAGCGCAATATCTTCGGCATAATGATGGTAAAAATCGATTCCATGGCGCTTTGGATAGTGGCGCGTTCCTTGATCTTGGATGGCTTTTTCGATATCTTCACTCGTCATTTTTCGGTGCCTGCTTAAATCTTTCCGATCAAGCTTCTCATCATAAAACGAAACATCAGAGACAGCAAGTCCTCTTCCACCTTCTTGAAAAGCGCCTTCTGCCTGACATGCGGCGATTGCTCCACCCCATAGAAAATCAGCTGGAAATTTTTGTTCCATGGTTACCGAACCTCCTTCATGGCTTGCTCGTCGGCAATCACGGTTAAATCAGGATGCAACTTTAGAATCGATGCGGGATACTTGCTGTCTACTGGACCTTTAACGAGGTGCCAAATGGCTTCTGCTTTTTGACTTCCAAGTGCGATTAAGACTAGCTTTCTTGCTGCCATGATACTTCTTGGTCCCATCGTCACCCAGTGATCTGGAACGAGATCTGGAGAATCGAAATGACCCGAAATTCGCGTGCGTAAGGCACCTGTTGCTTGTACTTTTACAGTCTGATCTTCAAATCGAGTCGCTCCAGGTAGGTTGCCACAATAATGACTATCCTGTCCAATTCCTAGAAGAATGGCATCTAATCCCCCGTCTTGTTTAAGTCGTTCATCATGTTCTATATAGTTCTCGCTTGTCAGGTGATGAATTTGACTAGCATCAATTTTAGCCGGATCAAAATATAATTTGTTTAAGTCGCGCATGGTAATCCTGATAAAAGCTGGATCGGTACTTGGAATTTCATCAAAGTTATAATAATGAACATGGCGAAAAGCTGGACTTTTTTCTATTTTAGGCGCTAAATAGCGATAAACTCCTTCTGGCGTTGTCCCTGCTGTTATGGAAAGATTAAAGCGAGTTTGCTTGCTTAACATCCATCCAATCAGTAGTTCTCCTGTAAGTTCATTTAGTTCTTGTTCGTTTTTAACTGTTATTAATTTCATTCTTTTTTCCTCCTCGTAAAATATATTTTAGAAAGATAAATGATCTTCCCTAAATGTTTCATTTCTTTTCCTTACGGAATAAGTT
>NZ_JAATJW010000076.1 GCF_011800755.1 Listeria valentina | reverse complement strand
AATTGTTTTCACTGATTTTCCTTCTTTTAGCATTCGAACGATTTCCTGATAAACAAGCCTTTTTTGTGGATCTTTCGCGTTAGGCGCATATAAAGTTGGACGCCCTTTGTAAATTCCTTTCTCTTTCGCAATTTGAATTCCTTGCGCTTGTCTTCGCTTACTCTCTGTTCGTTCACGTTCAGCCATCATTGCTAAAAGTTGCGTCATTAAATCTTTCACAAATCGATCAAGTAAAGGATCAGCTAGTGGCTGGCTTAGCATGGGAACACTCGTTACCAGTAATCCCACTTTCTTTTCCTTTAAATGATTCACCGTTTTTAATACTTCTTCATAGTCTCGTCCAAGTCGATCAATGGCTTCAACCATAAAGTAATCATTTTCTCTTACATAATCTAAGGCTTTAAAGAATTCAGTTTGATTTACAAAATCGGCACCTGATTTTTTTCGACAAAAATTTTTTCAGCTCCATGTTCTTGGAATTCTGAAATTTGTCGATCCAAATTTTGATCAGAAGAACTCACCCTAGCATAGCCAACAATCATTTCAAACTCCTCCATTTTTAAAACCAATTATTTTACACCCTAATTTTACACTTATAATCGGCTTGTCACTTTTATTTTTAAATGGCAAAAATTTTTAGTAATAAATGACAATTTAGAGATCGTCTTATTCTCCTTGTTTAACCAACTACAGGTCTAATTAATTCTAAATGATCTTAGAATCGTCGTGTGAACACTAAATATCCTATTATTTTCTACATTTTATTTTCTACATTCTATATAAATTCTTTTATCTGGAATAATGGATAGTCCAAATTTCCTCTTTGCTAGATCAATATATTTTAGTACGACTTAAAGATTACCTATTATAGTCAGGTATATTCATCTTAAGTAATATTCTATTATCTGAATCATGTAAAGAAAGAGCCATTAGTAGCATATCCCAATAACACTGTGCGTACGGTTCATGTACACAGTGCTTCTATTTAGACGTTCTTAGCGATACAATTACATTTTGCCTTGTTGCACTTTTACAAAGTAGTAGGGAATTTGTAAAAGTTTAGCGATGGTTGTGGATTTAAGCGTATTTGTGAGTACGAAAAAAGGAATCGTTCCCGCATGCGAGGATGCAAGGTCGATTCCTTTTTGGTTTATTAGTCGTTGTCTCCTTCTGGATCAATTGTCTTTAAGACTCTTGCAGGTATACCACCAACAATACTATATGGTGGCACATCTTTTGTTACGACTGCACCTGCTGCGACTACTGACCACTCGCCAATTGTCACACCAGAAGTAATCGTGGTGTTTGAACCAATCCAGACGTTATCCTTCAAAACAATGGGCGCATAATGGTTTTTGCGATTATTCTTGGGATATAAGTCGTGATTGATTGTAGCGAGTACTACGTTGTGCCCTATGAAGGCACCATCTCCTATCACAATGCCTCCTTGGTCTTGAAAATGAGTTCCAGAGTTGATAAAGACATTCTTACCAAGCGTGATATTTTTCCCAAAGTCTGTATAGAACGGTGGGAAAACTCGAAAACTTTCATCTATTTCTTTTCCGATTAAGCGACTCATAATCTCACGAAGTTCTTCCGGCGTATGGTATGCGGTATTCATTTCCATGCCAATTTTGATTGCTTCTTGATACAGCTCATTCGCATATGCTGCTATATTCGGTGAGGTCTCATCCTTAGTTCCATATGCTTGAATGATATCCTGAATTCTAACTTCCACTTAAATCACTCCTAAAGGTTATCATACATTTCGTCAGTTACCGGTTCCAGCCACTCATTTGACGTTTCATCACCAGGCACTTCAACAGCTAGATGACTAAACCAAGAGTCTTTCTTAGCACCATGCCAATGTTTGACACCTGCCGGAATTGTCACAACATCTCCTGGTTTCAAACTTTGAGCAAGTTTCCCTTCTTCTTGATACCAGCCTTCACCATCTACACAAATCAAGATTTGACCTCCACCAGATTTGGCATGATGGATATGCCAATTATTGCGACAAGCAGGCTCAAATGTAACATTGGCGATAAAAATTGTCTCTTCAGGATTAGTCAGTGGCTTCAAATAGCTTTGACCAATGAAATATTGCGCATAATCCGTATTAGGTTTGCCTTGTCCAAAGAAGCCACCGTGCTCTTCTTCATTCAAATCATCCGCATAGACTTCTTTTGCCAAACGAAAGGCTGCCCAAGCATTAGGCCACCCTGCATAAAAAGCAAGGTGTGTTAAAATCTCAGCCATTTCTGTTTGTGTCACACCATTTTTCCGAGCTGTTTCCAAGTGATAACTCAAAGATGAATCAACAATCCCTTTAGAAATCAGGGACGTAATTGTTACAATGGAGCGAGTCTTTAAGGAAAGCTTATCCTCTCTCGACCATACTTCTCCAAACAATACATCATCATTCAATTCTGCAAATTTTGGTGCAAATTCCCCTAAAGCATCTCTTCCAGCCGTTTGTTTTTCAACCATTATCATATCCTCCATTCTTTTTTTACGTCCGTACCTATACCTTTATTCTATTTCACTTCCAAATACTGGTTAAAGAATTCAGTCATCTTATCAAATGGGATAATACCCACCTGATCGTAAAGGTCAGTATGTGATGCTCCCGGAATAATCATCAACTCCTTGTTATCGCCTTGTAACTTCTTGAAAGCATCCTCTCCAAAATAGCGTGAGTGAGCTTTCTCACCATGGATAATTAACACAGCGTTACGGATTTCATCACTGTAGGCTAACAACTTGGTATTCAGTAATGAAAGCGAAGATGTGACATTCCAACCTTCATTCGAGTTCAATGAGCGTTTATGATAGCCGCGATCTGTTTTATAGTAGTCAAAATAATCTTTGACGAAGTAAGGCGCATCTTCTGGCAATGGATCTACGACACCACCTGCTCGAGCAAAATCTCCATTTTTGAAATCTTCGATGCGTTGGTCATTGAGTTGTTGACGTAATTCATATCGTCCATCGGCATCAACTGAATCAAAGTAGCCGTACGCAGTCACTCGGGACATATCATACATCGTTGAAGCAACTGTAGCTTTCACTCGGGTATCAATTGCTGCTGCGTTGAGTGCCATACCACCCCAGCCACAAATTCCAATTAAACCAATCTTTTCTGGATCAACATTTTCTTGTACGGATAAGAAATCGACAGCTGCCTGAAAATCCTCTGTATTAACATCACCTGATGCGACATTTCGAGGGAAGCCACCGCTTTCTCCAGTAAATGATGGATCGAAAGCAATTGTTAAAAATCCTCGTTCAGCCATTGTTTGAGCATAAAGACCTGATGATTGCTCTTTGACTGCGCCGAATGGTCCACTAATTGCAATCGCCGGAAGCTTACCTGTTTGGACTTTGGGTTCATACAAATCAGCAACCAATGTAATCCCAAAGCGATTAGGGAAGGTTACTTTATGATGGTTTACTTGACTACTTTGAGGGAAAACTTTATCCCATTCTTGAGTGATGTTCAATTCTTCTTTCATGTTGATTTCCTCCTTGAAATTGACATTGCTTTTGTAAGGTAATATAATTCTAATACCTAAACTTGACTTTAGGTCAAGGACTACGTCGAAATTATTTTGGAGGTATTATGACTTATTCAATTGGTGAAATATCAAAAATGTTCAATATTCCTATTTCTACACTTCGTTACTATGATAGAGAAGGATTATTCCCCACAATAGAACGAGTTTCAGGAATCCGCAAATTTTCGGAAAATGAAATTGAAGCACTACGTGTCATTGAATGTTTGAAAAAATCCGGACTAGAAATAAAAGATATCAAACAATTTATGGAGTGGACAAAACTCGGAACTGAAACCTTTGAGACGCGAAAAGAGTTATTTGAACGTCAAAAAGAAACGATTGAAAATGAAATTCAGCAGATGCAAAAAATGCTTGATATGATTAAATTCAAATGCTGGTACTACGATGAGGCAATTAAACAAGGGGATGAGAACGCTGTTCAAGCACAAATTCCTGATGACTTACCTCAAGAGGTCAAGATCAGTTATGACAACTCGCATTAAGAAAGTCGCTTGGGATTCTATAAACGATCATGCGACATTCTTTATCCTAACCTTCCACCTCAGTCTCATCCTTAAATAGTACCACAGCTTTATCCCTCGAAACCTGAATACTATTAACCAGTCCAATAAACAAATCATCATCGAATTGATCGACCACACCAACCTGCTCCAATTATTTCAAGAACACCTCGATTTGTTGCCCTCATGCTTGCCGTTCAGGAATTTGCTCTTTGACTTCATCAAGTCGGTTGTTGGTCTTGTCGAACGTTTGTCATTTTTCTATTTAAATGGTATATTTTTTTATTTGACATAAACTATAAATATTTAAGAACTAAGAAATTTATTCAAAATAATTTTCTTAGTTCTTTTTTCAAAATAAAGTGTTCATAAAATCAGGCGTTTATGGACACTTCATTTTTTTACCTTAAATTTAAGTTTTTCTATACTTTTAGTGTTCACAAACCCATCATAAAATCTATGTTCATTTATACCGTTGGTATAAAGTTATGCTACAATTAAATTAATGAAGGAGTGATTTTTTTGAAAATAGGATATGCCCGAGTATCTACTGGTTTACAAAATTTGGATTTACAAGAAGACAGCCTAAATAAATTTGGTTGTGAAAAAATTTTTACTGATCATATGAGTGGGGCAAAAAGTAATCGACCAGGATTAGAAATGGCCATTGATTTTGTTCGCTCTGGCGATACACTTGTCGTTTGGCGCTTAGATCGTTTAGGTAGAAATATGGAAGATTTGATTTCAATCGTCAATCGACTGAATGAGCGTGGTGTTAGTTTTCATAGTCTTCAAGAAAATATTACGATGGACAAATCAAGTTCTACAGGACAGCTCATGTTTCATTTGTTTGCGGCATTTGCAGAATTTGAGCGTAATTTGATCCTGGAACGATCCGCAGCAGGACGAGCAGCAGCTCGAGCAAGAGGGCGATTTGGAGGACGCCCTGAAAAATTAAAAGCACAAGACTTAGAATTATTAAAGACTCTAGTTGATAGTGGAACACCCATTAAAACTATTGCCGAACGTTGGAATGTTTCTCGAACAACGATTTATCGTTATTTAGATAAAATGGAGGAAAAAGATGGAAAAACAAACGCTCACTAATTTTTCAGAACAGCAAAGAATAGATGCGATGAAAAAATATAAAATTATTGAGCCTTATCTTAATAAACAAGAAACGATAAAAGAAATAGCTATTAAAAATAAAGTACCTACTCGTACACTCTATCGTTGGGTACAAAAATATGAACATGATGGTCTAGTTGGTTTAATTAGGAAGACACGAACTGATTTTGAGCAAATTAGAGTTTCAGAAGAAGTTCGACAAAAAATAGAAGAATTCGTATTGAGATACAAAAAAATAAGTACAAAGACATTATCTCGAAAAATTGCTTACTATTGTAAAGAGAACAAACTGGATATACCAAGTTATTCTCAAATTTATAAATTACGTAAAAGGATTCCCAAAAGTCTCATTCAGTTAGCCCATGAGGGAGAGAAAATATATAAAGAGAATTATGATTTAATTGCTATAAGGGAAGCAACAAGACCGAATGAAATTTGGCAAGCAGATCATACCTTATTAGATATCAATTTACTTGATGAAAAAGGGAATATAAATCGTCCCTGGTTGACTATTATATTAGATGATTATAGTCGAGCTGTGGCTGGTTATTATTTGAGTTTTTCTGCCCCTTCAGCAATCAATACCGCATTAACCTTACATCAAGCTATTTGGACAAAAAAAGATTCTTCGTGGCCTATATGTGGTATTCCTGAAAATTTTTATACGGATCACGGAAGTGATTTTACTTCAAATTTTATGGAACAAGTCGCTGTTGATTTAAGAATAAACCTCATTTTTTCTGCCATAGGAATTCCAAGAGGGCGTGGGAAAATTGAACGTTTTTTCCAGACAATTAACCAAATGCTTTTAGAAGGATTGCCAGGCTATATTGAAAATAACTGCAACGAAAAATTATTAACTATTCAAGAATTTAAAGAGAAATTACACTGTTTTCTTATCAATGAATATAATCAAACAAATCATTCTTCTATTAAAGTAAGTCCGATAAAAAAATGGAGTGAGCAATTATTTTTACCGAATATGCCTAATAGTTTAGAAGAGTTAGATCTATTGTTATTAGAAATTCCCAAAACTCGAAAAGTCCACTCTGATGGAATTCATTTCCAAGGATTACGATATACTAATCCTAATTTATCTGCGTTTGTTGGAGAACCTGTTTTAATCCGTTATACGCCAAATGATTTGGCAGAAATTAGAGTATTTTATAAGAATCAGTTTCTTTGTAATGCCATTTCTCCAGATATTTCAAATTATGAAATCAATATGGATGATTTAATTTTTGCTAGAAATAAACGAAAAAAATTATTAAAACAAAAAATACAAGTACCAAGTTCTGTAGAATTATTAATTGAAGAGAAAAAGTATGAAGAAATAACTACCCCACCTAAGAAATCAGCTTTAAAGAGGTACTATAATGAATAAAACCTTTATTGAAACAAAAGAATATAAACGATTTGCTGAATTTTGTGACGCATGTATTAAATATAAGTATATTGGAATTTGCTATGGTGCTCCTGGCGTAGGTAAAACATTATCTTCAAGGTATTACTGTAACTGGGATAATATAGAAAAGCAAATTGCCTATCATCGTGCTGATGATATTGGAAAAAATGCTACAGATGAAATATTAAGTGTAAATAAAGTTTTTTATACTGCACCAGCTGAAAAGATGTCTCGTGTCAGTTCTGATATTAATACAATAACTAGTAGAATAGGTCTGACTAAAGCAATGCATATGGTACTAAAATACAATCAAGAAGATCCTTCTGTGCCTAAAACCTATGAAGCAATTGATTTAATTATTGTCGATGAAATTGATCGTTTAAAGCTTCAGCATTTAGAACAGCTAAGAGATATTTATGATAGAAATGATCTGGCAATGGTTCTTATCGGTATGCCTGGTATTGAAAAAAGGTTGTCTCGTTATCCGCAACTTTACTCTCGCATAGGATTTGCGCATGAATTTGATAACCTTAGTAAGGATGAAACACATCATATTTTGGAATACAAATGGTCAGACTTAGGAATTGATATTAAGTTAGAAGATTTTTCTGATTATGAGGCTATCACAACTATCATTAAAATTACAAAAGGAAATTTTAGGCTTATTCATCGTTTATTTGCACAGATTGATCGTATTTTAAGAATCAATCAAATGGATAAGATTACTGTAGAAGTTGTCGAAGCAGCAAGAGATAGTTTAGTGATAGGTATATAAAAAGCTACCAAAAATTGGTAGCTTTTGCCATTTATTGCTGAAAATTTTTGCCATTTAAATAGAAAAGTGACATCGGCTTAAAACAATAAAAATAAAAAGTCAACTTAGGGTGTACCCTAATTTGACTTATTTGATACTTATCAACGTATATTCCAAATATCAGATTTAGATATAAAGTCTATCTATAGGAGCAAGTCCGAAATTTTTAACCTCCAGACTTGAATAATGTTACTTTTAGCTATTAGAATGGAACTAATACAATTGAAAGGGGACGCAATTTTGACTAAAATTAAAAATTCTTCTGAAGATACTTCTGAAAGTCCTACTCTGCTTAAAAAGATTCAAAATGCTATAAAACAAAATTCTAATACCTGGTTTGGAAAATTTCTTATTTATGCAGGTTGTGATGCGATTCTTCTTTCACTCCTATTGTTCACCTGGGATCTAAAAAAATGGAACTTCTCCTTAAGTGAATCCCAAAAACAAACTACCTATATGCTTCTTTTGGGCATTTTGATCCTCTATACAGGATTTTTTTGTTTGAATAGAAATAGAATTGATAAAGAACAGAAGAAAAGCAAAACAGTTTCCCCCTTACTACTCTTTTTTTCAAGGCATTTATTTGCTTTAATATCTATCCTTGGTTTCATTAATCTTACATCTGGTCTTCCTATCTGGATAAGATTGCTATTCTTTCTTTATTTACTGTGGTTTATTCCTTATGAAGCCAAAAAAGCAATTCTATTCCTCCAAAAGAAATTTTACCAAGCAGTTGCTGATCCTAAAGATCGATTATCTATAACAATCGGAGCATCGGCTATCTTTGTATCCTTAGTTGCTTTATTTAAATGACTTTTTGTGCCCTTATCTTAAATTGGGATTCTATTTCACGTATGTTATAATTAGCCTGCAAGTAGTTTATGGTGGTGGCTAAATCTCCAATATCGGGGGTGATGCCTTATGGCTTATTATTGCGTTATCCCTAGAAAGGAATAATTCATGTCCCCTTATGAGACTATGACACTTATGATCGCTTTTGCGACCTTGGTGTTACTCATTCGAGACAGCAATAACCATAATAAAAAATAACCTACCATAAGCTTTGAACCACTCTCTGTCAAGTAGACAGAGGAAATATAAAAAATATTCTCCTAGATTAAATCTAGGAGTTTTTTATATGGTTTTTTTTCTAAACTCAATTGGAGCTAACCCACCGAACTTAGGTACATATCGTTTATTTTGATAAAATTTAATGTATTTAGTAATACCTGCTCTTAATGATTCGAAGGTAGGGAAAGTATTTCTATAGTAGTATTCAGATTTTAAAACTCCCCAAAATGATTCTATAGGTTGATTATCTAAGCATTTGCTTACTCGAGACATACTAATTCTAAATGACAATAATTTACTTAAATTATTGTATTCACGCGATGTATATTGAAATCCACGGTCGCTATGAATAATGGGAGTGATATTAGGGTTTTCTTTGTATGCAGCTTTTATTGTATCCATAACGAGTTTGTTATCATTCTTTTTACTAATCATATAAGAAACTATGCTCATGTCATATCTATCTATAATTGCGCTTATATAGGCTTTTTGATGATTACCATAAAACAAGTAACTTACATCAGTAAACCATTTTTCATTAGGTTTTGATGCTATAAAGTCTCGTTGAATCACATTATCAAAAGTATATTCCGGAGTAGTTTTGATCCAATCCGGTCGTTTTTTTCGAATTTCAGGGTATAAATTCATAATTCTCATTAGTCTACGTATCTTTTTTTGGCTAACATTTATGTTGAATTCGCGTTTTAGAGCACATTGAATACGAATCACACCAAAAGTTTTATCTGATTCTTTGAAGATTTTTTTTATTTTTAAGGCTAACTTTTCTATATTTATTTCTTGTGCTGATTTTTCTTTATTTAACCATTTGTAATAGCCACTTCGACTTACTCCTATAGAATCACAAAGGTTCTTTATTTTATATTTTTTGGTTTCATGGAGCTCGAAAATCGCTTGATAATACTTTTCTTTATAGCTTAATGAAAAGTTTTTTTGTTCCGATTGAGCTCTTGTAACTTTTTTTCAATATCAATTTCCATTTCTAAAAACGCATTACGTTCTTTTAATTTTTTGTTTTCTAGTTTCAATTTATCAAATTCTGTTAACTCTTCAATAGGTTGATTACGACCTCGCTTATCTTGTAAACCTTGAATTCCTTTGGAATTATATTTTCTTATCCACGTATATATTTGCTGATAAGAAACGTCGTATTTTTTTATCGCTGATTGGTAATTATAATTTTGTGCTATTGTATATTGGACTATTTCCAAACGTTCTTGTACGGATGTTTTCTTTGACGGTTTTTTACTCTTCATAGTAGAAAGCCCACTTCCTGTAGTTTTTAATTCTTTCTGACTATTATAGTTTTTTATCCATGCTTTTAAAACAGCTTTGGAAGAAATATTAAAATTTTCCACAGTACTTTGAATTGATTTTCCATCTACAATAACACTTTTAACCGCTTCTCGTTTTTCTTGATAGGTATATTTATATTTTTTTCGATAGGGCTTTAGCGCTTCTGGACCAAATTTTTTATACTTTCTAAACCAGTCGGATAAAGTTCCTCGACTAATACTATTTTCTTTAGCAACAGTGGCAACACTTTTCCCATTTTTAATAATCTCATTTACTAGAAAAACTCTAGTATTAAAATCAGTTTTATTTATAGTCATAACAAAATACACTCCTTCTAAAGTGAACTAGATTTTTTATTCCTAGTGTCTACTTTATAGGGAGTGTATCA
>NZ_JAATJW010000075.1 GCF_011800755.1 Listeria valentina | reverse complement strand
CTTATTCCGTAAGGAAAAGAAATGAAACATTTAGGGAAGATCATTTATCTTTCTAAAATATATTTTACGAGGGAGGGAAGCAAATGGATATCAAAGCACTTACTCGCAAGCTGACTTTAGAAGAAAAGGCACTTCTTTTTTCCGGGAAAAATAATTGGGAGACACGTGAAATTGCCCGAATGAATATTCCTTCTTTTTTCTTGTCAGACGGTCCGCACGGTTTAAGAAAACAAGAAGGGAAAGCCGATCATTTAGGTCTAAACGAAAGCCGCAAGTCAACTTGTTTCCCAACGGCAGCAACGATTGCGAACAGCTGGGATGAAACGCTTGCGCAAAAAATCGGAGAAGCCATTGGCGAAGAAGCGATTAGTCAAGACGTTGATGTTGTGCTCGGCCCTGGGCTCAATATTAAGCGCGACCCAAGGGGAGGACGAAACTTCGAATATTTTAGCGAAGACCCTTATTTAGCCGGGAAAATGGCTGCATCTTACATAAAAGGAATTCAAGCAACAGGAACGATAGCTTGCCCAAAACACTTCGCAGCAAATAGTCAAGAAACGAGGAGAATGGCTTCTGACTCAGAAGTGGACCTTAGAAGCCTCCGAGAAATTTACTTAACTGGATTTGAAATCGCTGTAAAAGAAGCGCATCCAAAAGCAATGATGAGCGCCTACAATAAAGTGAATGGCATTTATGCAAACGAAAATGCGTTTTTATTGCGCGATGTTTTAAAACAAGAATGGGGATTTGACGGATTTGTTGTTTCCGATTGGGGCGGCAGTAACGATCACGTTTTAGGTGTGCAAAATGGCAGTCATTTAGAAATGCCTTCAACCGGAGCAGCCGGCGCAAATGAAATCATCCAAGCCGTTCAAAGCGGTGAGTTATCCGAGCAAATTCTCGATGAACGCATCAGTGAGCTATTGACTGTCCTTCTAAATAAAGAAACGAAGTCAGGCTCTTTCTCACGTGAGCAAGAAAGCGAGCATCATCAGCTTGCAAAAAAAGCCGCTTTAAAAAGTGCCGTTTTACTAAAAAATGAAGCAGCCATTTTGCCTTTAAAAAAAGGAACGAAAGTAGCCTTGATTGGTGAATTCGCGAAAAAGCCGCGTTACCAAGGAGCCGGTTCATCACTTGTGAATCCAACGCGACTAGAAGCGGCAACGGACATCATTCGTGACTATCCGGTCGAATTTGTCGGCTTCGAAACGGGATACACAACAAACTCCCTTGCCACAAAACCTGAATTGCTGAAAGAAGCAGTGGAACTCGCGAAAAAGGCTGACGTCATTTTGCTTTATCTAGGTTTAGATGAATCAAGGGAAAGCGAAGGGATGGACCGAACGCAATTTACACTGCCGCAAAATCAATTAGAACTCATCCATGCACTCAAACAAGTGAATTCGAATCTAATTGGGGTTCTTGCAGGCGGCTCATCGTTTGATTTGTCTTTCGATACCGACTTAAAAGCCATCCTAACCGGCTATTTAAGTGGACAAGCTGGAGCATCTGCGCTCCTTGATCTTTTGACAGGAAAGGCTTCCCCTTCAGGGAAACTAAATGAAACGTATCCATTTCGGCTAGAAGACACCGTACTTGGCGATCACTTTCCTGCCAAAGGGAAAGCATCCCAGTATTTCGAAGCTCTTTTTGTTGGCTATAGGTACTATCAAGCAGCTAGCGTTTCCGTTAAATATCCTTTTGGATTTGGGCTCAGCTATAGCGAATTTACCTATTCAGACATTGAATTGAGCGAAACGGGTGTATCCTTTCAGCTAACAAATACAGGCCAATTTGACGCAGAAGAAATTAGTCAACTTTATGTTTCAATGGAATCAGGTCAAAATTTCCGACCTAAGCGTGAGTTGAAAGCATTTGCGAAAACTTTTCTCAAACAAGGCGAATCCCAAACCGTTTTTCTTCCGTTTGACGAGTACACGTTCCGCTATTTTGATACAGAAACCAACCAATTTGAAATCGAGCCGGGTCACTACAAAGTTGAAATCGGAACAAGTTCAGAAGCGATTGAACTGAGCACGACCGTGGAACAAAAAGGAACGGTAGCTAAGAAAAAAAGCCAAGTGGAAAAATTTCCGCATTATTTTAGCGGACAAATGAAACAAGTTCCTCTTGCGGAATTTGAAGCCTTACTCGGTCGAGAAGTGACGAAAGAAGAAGCAGCCTTAACAAGGCGTCCCTTGCTTGAAAACGATACGATCGGGGACATGCAGTTTGCCAAAAGTGCGTTAGCGCGCCTTGCTTTTCACATTTTTGAACAAAAGAAACGGCGCAGTGAGAAAAATGGGAAGCCCAACTTAAACGTGCTTTTCATTTATAACATGCCATTTCGTGCAATTTATAAAATGACAGCGGGAAAAATCGATCGCGAAATGGTTCAAGGGATTTTAACCATTGTGAACGGGAGCTTTTGGAAAGGACTTCGTTCCGTTTTAAAAGCACGTCGCAATTGCAAAAAAATCAGTAAAAAAATTCTAGAAAAGGAATAGAAATCTATGACTAAAGAAAAAAACAACGCGCGATTTGCTTGGTTTCATCGTTTTAAGCAAAAGCATCCAGATTGGACAGAATTTATTTTATTTAACTTGCTAAGCAATGTGGCGACAATTACTAATTTTATTATGCTTTGGCTTGGGACGGGGCTTCTTTTTAAAAGTTTTGAATCCTTTCCTTTTCACTGGTTCATTTTCAATTATGCGCCAGAAAACGGTGGATTAGGCGGCTTTTTAAGCTTTTTGCTTGCCTACATCTGCGCTCAAGTTGTGAACTTTTTTGTGCAACGCAAATTTGTTTTTGAAGCGGATAATGCCATTTTAAAAGCTTTGCCTTGGTATATCTTAACCGTCACCGTAGCTGGTCTTGTATCCGTTTGGCTACCACCTTACGTCATCCGCGTGCTACATCCATATGTTGGCGGACTTGCAGCGACCATCGCTAACTTAGTCAACATCGTTTTGCAAGTGGTGATCAATTATCCAATGATGAAGTTCAAAATTATGAAGAAGGAGTCCGTATGAAGAAACTCACAATTGTCGTCCCAAGTTTTAATTCAGAAGATTATTTAGAACGTTGCTTAAATTCACTTGTTCGGGAAACAAGCGAGCATCTCGAAATTCTCATTGTGAATGATGGCTCGACAGATAGCACAGGCGAACTTGCGGAAAGTTACGAGCGGGCGTTTCCCAGAATTGTGCGTGCGATTCATCAAGAAAACGGTGGACACGGGGCTGCAGTGAATACTGGAATCGAGGAAGCAACCGGGATGTACTTGAAAGTAGTCGATAGCGATGATTGGGTTGACCCAAATGCGCTCAAAACACTCCTTCAAGCTATTTTACAAGTGGAGAAAAGCGAGGCACCTGATATGATCATCAACAACTATGTGTATGAAAAACAAGGCGCTCGCCACAAAAAAACAGTGCATTATCGAAGTTTTCTCCCGCAAAATAAAGTGTTCGGCTGGCGTGAAGTTCGATTTCCAGTAGGCAAGTATTTGCTCATGCACTCACTCGTTTTCAAAACAGCGATTTTGCGTGAAAAAGTGCCGCAGCTGCCACATCATACTTTTTATGTAGACAATTTATTCGCTTTTTATCCGCTCCCGTTCGTGAAAAAAATGTTGTATTTAGACATTGACTTCTACCACTATTTTATTGGCCGAAGCGATCAGTCCGTGAATGAATCCGTTATGATCGGGCGGATTGACCAACAGCTTTTTGTGAACACTAAAATGGTTGATTACTACAGCAAGCAAGAAAATTTGGAGCGGTCTTGCGCACGTTATATGCGACAATTCTTAGAAATTGTGACTTCCGTTTCCTCGGTTTTACTTATGAAACAACAAAGCCATGACCAATTGCTAAAAAAAAGGCAACTTTGGGATTATATCTACGAAACCGATACGTCGCTTTATTATCGGCTCCGGTTTAGCCTTCTTGGTCAATTTGTGCATTTACCAGGTTTAGTCGGCCGAAAAACGACACTTGGCATGTACCGAGTTTGCCAAAAAGTTTATGGATTTAATTAGAAAGGAGAAGATGACTTGGTGGAAGCAGATTATTTAATTGTCGGAGCAGGCCTGTTTGGAGCTGTTTTTGCTAGAGAAGCTGCTAGAGCGGGCAAAAAAGTGCTGGTTCTCGAAAAAAGAGCGCACATCGCGGGAAATATTTATACAAAAGAAATCGCAGGAATTGAAGTGCATCAATACGGCGCTCATATTTTCCATACGAAAAATCAAGCCGTTTGGCGTTACGTGAATCAGTTTGCAGATTTCCTTCCGTTCATCAATTCTCCGATCGCAAACTATTACAGGAAGCTCTATCCACTTCCTTTTAACATGCACACTTTCCATGCACTTTGGGGTATGACGTCTCCTGAAGAAGCAAAAGCAATCATTCAAGCGGAGACTGCCCCGTACCGGGTGAAAAAGCCGACCAATTTAGAAGAACAAGCGCTTTCCATGGTCGGCCCCGAGATTTACCAGAAGTTAATTAAAGGATATACCAAGAAACAATGGGGAAAAGAGCCTAACGAACTCCCAAGTTTCATTATCAAGCGAATTCCACTTCGCTGGACATTTGATAATAACTATTTTAATGATCCCTTTCAAGGAATTCCAAAAGCGGGCTATACGGATATGGTGGCACGCATGTTGAACCATCCTAACATCACGGTACAAACGAATACTGATTTTTTTAGCAAAAAAGCAAGCTATTTAAGCCAATTTAAAAAAATCATTTATACAGGCATGATTGACGAATTTTTCGATTATGAATTTGGGGCACTTGAATATCGCTCGTTGCGGTTTGAAACAAAAGTATGGCAACAAGCTGATTTTCAAGGAAATGCAGTCATCAATTACACCGATCAAGAAACGCCCTTCACGCGCATCATTGAACACAAACATTTTGCGAAAAAAGAAAGTTCCCAAACGGTCATTACAAAAGAATATCCTGAACCGTGGGACCGGACGAAAGAACCATTTTACCCGATCAATGATAAGCGAAACCAAGCACGATATAAAAAATATGCAGAAAAAGCACGCGCACTGCCACAGGTTCATTTTGGCGGCAGGCTCGGAAGCTATCAGTACTTGGATATGGATCAAGTGATCTACCAAGCGCTCATACTTGCTAAACATGAACTTCACCTTTCGCAAGAAACAAGCTTGGAAGTCGCTGACAAACGCTAAATGTCAGCACGACTTCCAAGCTTTTTCTAGTCAATTAAGTCACTCAAAGCAAGATCAACCGTATCAAAGTAAAACTCAAAATGATGAGAAACAAGTTGCTCGGGATAAACCCGGTGACTATCCAAAATGGCCGCCGCCTTATCTCCGAGAGCAAGCTTGATCGCCACTTCCGGGATTGTAAAGAGGGAAGGCCGATGCAATCTTTTAGCTAATTTTTCAGCAAACTGCTTCTCTTGGGTAGGATGTGGGGAAGTAAAATGAACAATCCCCGTTAAGCTCTCATCGGATGCTACAAAACGAATCGCGCGGACAAGGTCGTCAATATGAATCCAAGAATACCACATGTCGCCCGTACCAAATTTTCCACCAAGTCCGCTTCGAAATACTTTTTCAAATGAAGGAAAAGCACCACCTTCGCGGCCTAACACAAGACCAAACCGGGCGACGACAAGTCGAATCCCGAGTTTTTCCACTTCAGCGGCTGTTTTTTCCCATTCTGTGACGGTTCTTCCAAGGAAAGAAGCGCGTTTAGGATGCTCTTCACGGTAATAATCCGAATAGATTTCAGTATATGAGGGCGGATAACCGCCGATCGCACTTGCATTGATCCACACTTCTGGTTTTTGTTTTTGACGTTTGATGATGGCAAGTAAAGCTGCGGTTGCTTGAATCCGACTATCGACGATTTCTTTTTTTCGTCTGGCAGTCCACCTTTTAGTCGCTAAGTTTGCTCCAGCAAGATTGACAACGAGATCAAAATGAATCTCACTCAAATCAGGAAGTGAAGTGTCATCTTGTAGCCACTGAATGAAATGAACGTTCTCGAAGGAAGCTCGCTTTTCTCGCGTTAAAATATAAACTTGATCTCCTGTTTCCATGTAGGACTTGGTTAGCCATCTGCCGATAAATCCAGTTCCTCCGGCAATTAAAATATTCATTTCTTCACCTCATTTCGTTTTGCCTTTTCCCGTTTAATTAACAATAGAAACCCATTTTCGAGTATGGTAAGATAGACAGGGAGGTTTTTTCATGAAAATTACCGCAATCCGAGTACAGGAAAAAAGAAAAGAGCGCTACAATGTTTTTGTTGATGAAAAGTATCGTTTTAGTGTGGATGAAGAAGTCCTCGCACGATTTCACCTGTCAAAAGGCAAAACGCTTTCGGAAGAAGAAATTGAACAAATTGAAGAAGCCGATCAAGTTCGCATCGGGTTAAATAAGGCGATTCAATTTTTATCACACCGAGTTCGTTCAGAAAAAGAAATTCGTTCTTTTTTGGCGAAGCAAGAAATTGAACCCATGCACCGGGATAGTATCATTCAAAAGCTTGTGGAAATGGATTATCTAGATGATGCTGAATTTGCGAAACTTTATGTGAGAACGCAAGTGAAAACAACAACGAAAGGTCCTGGGAAAATTCGCCGAGAACTCATCGAAAAAGGCATTACACGGGAAGGCATTGAGGAAAGTTTGGATGCGTATACGGCGGAAGAGCGCGAGGAAAACGCGCTTAAAGAAGCAACAAAAATCGCAAGGCGCAGCCGGAATCTGGCTAAAGAGCGCTTGAAAATGAAAATTCGGACGGACCTCTTGCAAAAGGGTTTTTCGGAGCTTGAAGTGAAAATGGCGGCAAGCGAAGCGACAAGTGATTTAAGTGAAGAAGATGAAACCGAGGTTCTCCGCAAACAGCTTGAAAAATTGATGCGTAAGAACAAACGGTTTGAACCGCGAATAGCGAAGCAAAAAACGATCCAATCCTTGATGCAAAAGGGATTTAGCTATGCAAATATTGAGTCTTATTTGGCGGAACATGAGATTGATTTTGAAGAGGTGGAAGACGAGTGAATGGTTACACGGAAGAGCTAACGAAGTTATTGCTTGAGAAAAACCCGGCTCTTGATGAGGAAAAAGCGCTTTGGTGGGTGGAAATGCTGTGGAGCGATTTTGAAAGCTCGTATGCAAAAGCAGGCTATCCTTACCGCGGGGTAGAGTATGCGGCTGATTATGTCAGACAACAAATTGAGCATCACGGAGCGATGCTTCATTTGGTTACAAGGAAGCAAAAAGATGGAAATGAGGGGGAAATAAAGTGAGACAACGTGGTTTTGAAATAGTTCGTGAGGATAGTCGTTTTTTTAAAGGCGAAGAAATTCAGTTACCGAAACGTTCGGATGCTGGTTCAGCTGGTTATGATTTTTATTCGAATGAAGATGCGACGCTTTATCCTGGCGGCACGCATACTTTTTTCACAGATGTGAAAAGTTACATGTTAAAGGATGAAGTATTGATGATGCATGTCCGTTCTTCGATGGGTATTAAGCGCGGGCTTAACTTGTCGAATAATACGGGCATTATTGATGCTTCTTATTATGAGAACAAGGCTAATGATGGGAATATTGGAATTGCGCTTCGAAATATTGGGAGCGAACCCGTGACCATTCAAAAGGGAGAACGAATTGCGCAAGGGATTTTTACGAAGTATCTTGTGGCTGACACAGATGAAGTGGTGAGCGAAACGCGCGATGGCGGTTTTGGCAGCACAGGGCTTTAAATTGTAAAGGCCAATAAAAAAGCCGGAAGGTAAATGAAATGATCCATTTACCTCCCGGTTTCTTGCAAAGAGAGTGATAAAAAACTCTCTTTTTTGTATGGGGTAAGGTTAAAGTGCGACAGGAACTAGTTTTTTCTGCAGTTTTTCATCTGAGAAAATCCAGCCTGTATAAGACGATAGAATTTTTAAATTATCATCTAAACGCACGACTGCAACAAATGGGTAATGCCCGTTACTGCGGTATCTCAGATCCGTAAACGTGACATAGGTTGCATCTAACTTTTCTTCAATCCGCCAGTTATAGACTTTGGAGAATGAAACGAAAGCAGCTAAATTTTTATCCTGTTTCGCAGCACGAATGAGTTCATTATCTGGAACAGGCAAACGATCGAATTTTTCATAGATCGAAATATTTCGTTTGAATGCACGTCCCACGTAGTAATGATCTTTCGTTGTGACGGCAACGCGCCACTGGAAGAAATGAATCGTTGAAGCAACAATGATTTCTTCAGCATCAGGAATCAAATATTGAACCGCTCGTTTGATCATTTGCTGTGTAACGGCTCGTGCGACATAGTAAAGCGCTAGGACCGCATAGAGTGTAAAGAACGTTGGACCCGCGGGCGTGCCAAGTAGCCAAAGGGTGATCGCAACAACATGTGAACCGAAAATAAACCAGTCAAATGTGTTGATAAAACCAAAGGCGACCCAGGTATCCTTAAAGGGTCGAATCGCTTGCGTGCCATACGCGTTAAAAATGTCAACAAAGATATGGAGCGCAACTGCGATGAAACTCCAAAGCAGTAAATGAATAAAAGTCGCTTGCGGAAAAATAAAGTAAAGTATAGTTGAAATAAGGAGCGGCCAAACCAGAAGCATCGGCAGAGAGTGAGTAACCCCTCTGTGATTGCGAATGTAGTCCGCGTTGTTTTTAAGTTTTAAAACCGTATCGACGTCAGGAATTTGAGAACCAATGATCGTTGCTGCCATGATGCCGACCACAGCGGGTGAACTACTTGCGATTCCAGGGTCAATCCCCGTTGCAAGTCCCCCAAGTGCGATCCCCATAACAACGTGTGTGCCAGTGTCCAAAAGCTTTCCTCCTCGTAGAGTGAAAGAAGCCACTTTAAAAGAAAGCGACTGCTTTCTGTAACAAAATGGGATTAGAGTAATAAACTCTAATCAGCTCTTCTTTTCTATACAGAAGCCTGTTCAAAAACTTAGAGTTTCTGTATAATAGTAAAAGTCAAGCTTATTATTCTATTCCCTCGTCTATATTATACTACACATTGAGAAGAACAGCACATTAAAAATTTATGAGAATTATGGTGAATAAAATGCAAACACATGAATTTCTAAACTGGGATTCATCTAAAATTTCAAGTTTTCGAGCAGCACTTGTTTCTTGGTATGACGCAAACAAGCGCGTTTTGCCTTGGCGTGAAAATACAGATCCTTACCGGATTTGGGTATCAGAAGTCATGCTCCAGCAAACGCGAGTCGATACAGTTCTGCCTTACTTTGAACGCTTTATGCAAAAGTTTCCTACGATGCGTGATTTTGCGTATGCAGCAGAAGCAGAAATCTTAAAAGCGTGGGAGGGCTTAGGCTATTATTCACGCGTTCGAAATTTGCAAATTGCAATGCGACAAGTTATTGAAGAGTTTTCTGGTGTCGTTCCAGATACAAAAGAAGAACTTTTAAGTCTTAAAGGCGTGGGACCTTATACAGCAGGAGCCATTCTGAGTATTGCTTACGGGAAGCAAGAGCCCGCCGTTGATGGCAATGTGATGCGTGTGATTTCACGGATTTTTGAAATCGACGAAGATATCATGAAACCAAAAACACGAAAAACCTTTGAAGCTATTTTATATGAACTAATTGATCCAAAACATGCTTCCGCATTTAATCAAGGACTTATGGAAATTGGCGCGCTTGTATGCACGCCGAAAAAACCGATGTGTTTATTATGTCCGCTTCAAGAATTCTGTGAGGCGCACAAAGACGGAAAAGAATTGGATTATCCGGTTAAAATCAAAAAAACTAAATCCAAAACGATTCCACTTGTGGCGGTCATGATTGAGCAAGACGGGAAATATGTTGTTGAACAGCGAAAAAGCACGGGCTTACTCGCTAGCATGTGGCAGTTTCCAACGGTGGAAGCCGCGCCAGATGAGAATGATGAACTCGTGAAACTTAAATTTTTACGGGAATACGGACTTACGCTGGAACTCTCGGATGAAGTCGT
This sequence comes from Listeria valentina, assembly GCF_011800755.1. Taxonomy (GTDB): domain Bacteria; phylum Bacillota; class Bacilli; order Lactobacillales; family Listeriaceae; genus Listeria; species Listeria valentina. The sequence continues at coordinate 247 of NZ_JAATJW010000075.1, read as the reverse complement.
GACGCATGTGAAGCATGTATTTTCGCACCTTGTTTGGGAAGTTGAACTTAAACAAGCACGCATTTTAGAAGGGGAAGTAACAGGACGTACAAAATGCTTAACGGAAAATGAGATGGCAGAACTTGCTTTCCCAGTTCCGTATCAAAAAATGTGGCAAGCTTTTTTAAAGCAAAAAGTCTAGTGGTAATAAGTCAAGCTGAACTTTTAAATTATTTTCAAGGAAAAACTAATTTTTGAGCGCACTGAA
>NZ_JAATJW010000074.1 GCF_011800755.1 Listeria valentina | reverse complement strand
CAGCTAAATTTCATACTTTTAATTCTTTAATTATAAAAACCAGAATTTTCAATACAGTTTTTGATCTGATTTTGAGCTAAACTCATTACCAAATACTAATACAACGAAAAGAGGCAACAACATGAAGAAAAAACTTATTAAAACAACGTTATTAACCAGTATTATGGGATTAATCTTAAGTGTAGTATTTCCTTCGATATTGTCTGTTCGTGCAGCTATACAAGAAGATCAAGTGACTGCTGCACCGGAGAAAGGCTCAGGTGCGTATGTGCCCACAAAAGAGGAGTTGAAGAATTTGGGGTTATCTGAAGCTGAAATTGCAGAATTGATGAAGGTTCAAGATACAGGAATAACATTGAAAAATGGGGTAGCGTATGATGAAGATGGAAAAAAACTGACTTTGAAAGAACGGGGCAAACTGAGTTGGGCGGTAAAAATCTTAAGAAAAGCATGGAATAAGATTCCTAAAAAAGTTAAAAATGCAATGGGCGGAGTTGCTGGATTTGAAGCTATATTGAGTTTTATCGATCACTTTACTGGCAAAGTTTCTGATGCTATTTATCTTGGTTGTAGAAAAATAGGATTGAGTAAAGCCGTTTCTTGGTGGGTCATGAAAATTCTGACCCTAATAGCGTTTTGAGGATGCCCATTATGTCTAGTAAAATGATAACTATTTGTTTTATATTAATTGCTATTCTCTTGCTTTTTGTTTTACCCATAGTCCTACCAAACAACACCATACTATTTTGGATTAGAGTAGCTTTTGCAGCTTATATTTTCATCAATATTATTGGCGATTGGCATGAGCGGAAAAAGAAACGATAAATAGAGACTGCATGATCTTGAAATAAGCTAAAATGCACCGACCTATTCAAGGAACTAAGGCAAACCATAATTATGGATGACAAAGCATAGTATTTGGAACCTGTAGACTAATCTTTAAACTTTTTCATATGCTGTTTTATACAAAATCTGGAGAGCCCAAGAATGATTAACGTTTGAGAAATCATTCTTGAGGCTTTTATTATTTAAGATAGAGAGAAAAAGAGGCTTAAAACTCCTTTGCTAAGTATTTTTTGATATTATTAATGAAAATTTTATGGGATAAGTTCACGGTAAGGAACCTCTTGTGATGCAACTCTTCTTTTAGCTTCTCACAAAATCTTAGTTTGACACCCTTCGCCTATCACGGGGTTCTAGAAGTATAGTTAGTCTTTCAAGAATTTCGAAAGATTAGACTTAGGGATGGAATAGGAACATTGAAATTTAAAACGGGAAGCATTGTATCGGGCTATTTTTGAAAACTTCCTTTTAAGAACTGAATAGTAAAGCTTTATGTATCTTTTTGGGGATTATTAAGATAAATTAAAAGGCAGGATCTCTATAAAACTTAGGGATCCTGCCTTTTTTAATTATTAATTATTCATCGCCTTTTTATTTTTTAAGGAATATACGAATATTAGCGCTATAACAAGAATAATAGCACAAAATATTGGAAAGACAAGCAATGAACCTGTGCGGATTATTCCAATTATAAATGTACAAAGACTGACAATTAGATAATATCCTAAACTTAAAAAGGCCCCTGACGTACCCGCTGTTTTTGGAAAATGAATAAGTGCTAAACTTAAACAGTTTGGCAATGATATTCCAATTCCAACAAGTAAGCAAAATATCCCCAATATATATAATATTAGCTCACTTGTAGTGCTCAACTGTATAAACACAGTTGCCACCAAAAATAATGTTGAGATAAATGATACAACAAGTCCTTTTTTAATTGTCTGTATTGCATTTCTCTTTTTTAATGATTTACTAGATAGCCACGCCCCAATCATGGTTGCTGATGCAACGACGCATCCCATAAATCCATATTGACTTTGTGTAAAATGAAACGTATCAATAAAAATTCCAGGTGCTTCTGAATAATAGCTAAAGATAATCCCATTAAACAAGCCAATAAGTAAACCGAAAATTACAGTATGAGGGTCTAAGATCATTTCTTTAGCAATCCTAAACATACTATATAAATTAAGGTTGGCTTGCGTATCACTTGCCATTTCTGGTAAATTCTTTAAACTAAAATAAAGCAAAATCATCCCCATAACCACTAGCACAAAAAAGACGATGCGGAAACCATAAAATTGTGTGATGACCCCACCTATAAGAGGACCAAGCGCAGGAGAAAATGCCAAAACAGCTGATATTTTAGCAAACATTTGATGCCGCTCTGTTCCCGTATAGCTATCTCTTAAAATGGTTTGAGTAGTGACTGATCCAGTACTTGCACCGAAAGCTTGAATAAATCTACCGATAAATAGTAGGATTATGTTATTTGCTATAAGACAAAGAACGCTACCAACTATATATACGAATATTCCAAAATTCATTGCCTTCCTTCGTCCAAAGTAATCTGAACCAATTCCCCAAAACACTACTCCAATGGCAAATGCTAGAAAGTAAATACTCAGAGTCATTTGAGAAATATTGAGAGTGGTACTGAATTTTAGGGCAATCTCAGTTAAAGAAGGTGTATAGATAGTTTCGCTTAGCTGAGGGAAACCTACTAAACAGACCAGTAATGGTAAACTTATTTTATTATTGTTTTTTTTGGATGTTTTTTTCATTATAATCTTCCTTAAATTAATTATTTGTTAAGTATGAAAAAAACATCCTTTGAAGGGAAATGGTGGAATCATAATTTTAATCCATGAATAAAAAATTATAACAGCACCTCCTTTTTTAATCTAAGTTTTCATTATATCATCGATTAAAAAGATAGCAAAATTATTATTTGATTTATTCTTATAAAAATTTCATGACCTGATAAAGAATAGGAGCTCTTTATTTATTTTTTTCTTTTACTGAGAATGACCAAGCTCTAGAGGGTGCTTTTTTATTTTACAAAAACCTCAGTTTGACAGGATTTTCCACTTCCACTATGCTAGGATTAATAGCTAATTTTAAAAAGGGTTTCATTGTATGTGAAAGTTGAAAAATGAGATTCGAGGGAGTTTGATGGAAAGTGATTCAATTCGATATTCGAAAAATTAAGTTGCTACATTATTTACTTGAAAATCGCGGTTATATAGCTCCACAAAAGTTGCAAGAAGTACTAGGGATTTCGAAACGAACCTTACAATATGAGATTGAAAAAACAAACTTTGAACTTGAACAGGTTGGTTTTAGTGGTATTCAGATGGTACGCAGGCAAGGATATTATGTGCCAGAAGATGAAAAGAAAGAGATTCTACGATTAATCGAAAATTATGATACAAATAATGTTGATTTTACTATGGCCGAACGGAAAGCGCGAATCCTTCTTTTTTTGCTTGCTACGGATGCGCGTGTGATTGAAGAGACGCTTTCAAAGGCGAACGGAGTGAGCCGGAATACTACGCTTCAGGATTTGAAGCAAATTAAAGCAGAACTGGGTGAAGCGGGGCTAAAGCTTTTATACAGACGGAAAAATGGAAACCAGATTGTTGGGGATGAAGCAGAAATTCGCCAGTTTTTCTTGCGCCATTGTTTGAATAGTCCCGCTTTTGAATCGGAAGCGGAACTCAAAAAGTTGCTTCGAACAAAAGCGCCTTCCTATGATGCGGACTTTTTGCAGCTAGAAAATGATGCGATTCGCTCGCTTGTGGCACTGGAAAAGCTTTTTGGGATGCGGTATACGGATGAGGTTGTGGCGCGGCTGAGTTTGATTGTCAGCTTTTTCAGTTTTCGAATGTTGCAAGGTCATTTTTTGGAAGGGAAAGAAGGGGAGCAAACAAAGTGGGCGCAGGAAATTTATCGCAGAATGCCGCGCTTGGTGGCCTGGAATGAAGCGGAACTCGCGTTTCTTGAACGACTGCTTTTAGGGGCGAATCGTCTTTCTGGAGAATCTGAGGTGGCGCGGCATTTAAAAGCGGCTGTGAAGAAGATGATCACGGAATTTGAACGGCTGGCTTGTGTGAATTTTGAGGATCACGAGCGGCTCAAACGAGATTTGCTTCTTCATCTTGAGCCGGCTTATTACCGGATTTTGTTTGGCATCGAGTGGATTAATCCGCTTCGTTCGGATATTAAAACGCAGTACGCGGAGGTTTATGAGATAACGCGGAAAGTGATGTTGCCGTTTGGCGAGCTGCTTGCTAAACCGATTCCAGAAGATGAAGTCGCTTATGTGGCGATTTTGTTCGGCGGGTTTCTATCACGGAAAAAAAGTGTGCTTGTGGAACGGAAAAAATTACTGATTATTTGTTCAAAAGGCGTCGGGACTTCGCGGATGATCGAACGCCAGTTAAAACAACTTTTTACGGACCGACAAATTGAAATTTTGGAGCCGATTTCTCTGAGAGAATTTGAGAAAAAAACTTATCAGCCAGACTTTATTGTTGCAACGCTTCCAGTACTCACGAATATTCCGGCTTTTATCGTGAGTCCGATTTTAACGGAACCGCAAAAGGAACAGCTTTTAAAGGAAATTATGCCACATGTGGCGCAGCGTGATTCGGATGCGCGCATGCTTGCAAGCGTTCTCGATGTGATCGATCAATATGCGAAAGTGGAAAACCGTGAAGCGCTTGCGCAAAATTTGAAAACGATTTTGTTCCAAAATGCGTTGGACGATGTGAGCGAGGTTTCACCTGGGCTTTCCGATTTGCTCCCAGCAAAACGCATTCAGTTTAAAGAAAACACACCAAATTGGCAAGAAGCGGTTCGGCTTGCTGCAAAGCCGCTCCTTGAAGAAGGTTATATTTCAAAAAATTATCAAGAAGCGATGATCACAGGAATTGAGACGCTCGGACCTTATGTTGTCATTTCACCCGGAGTGGCTTTGCCGCACGCAGCGCCAGGAGACGGAGCATTTCGAGTTGGAATGAGCTTGCTCGCGCTTGAGACACCAGTCGCTTTTTCCAAGAAACCAAAGGATCAAGTTAAACTGCTGATTGTACTTTCTTCGATTGATTCCTACACGCATATTAATGCACTTAGCGAATTAACGAAATTAATCATGCAACATGACTTTCTAACTTTTATGGAACAGCATACAAATACCGAGCAAGTGGCACGATTTATTCGGGAAAAAACAAGCTGACTCGTTCAGCTTGTTTTTTAGTGTCTACTTTTTGCACTTTCCGAAAGAAAGGAATTGGACTTCTTTATAAAGCACTTTCTCTCTATAATAAGAGTTGTAAGAGGTTGATAGCGCTATCAATTAGCAAGAAGGGATGAAGAAACGATGTCATTTTTGAACCAAGATTTACTGTCATTTAATCAAACTGCAGAAAATGCAGACGAAGCAATTCGACTTGCGGGCAAATTGCTTCAGCAAAAGGGCTATGTCAGTGAAAACTATATAGAAAAAATGGTTGAATCTTACCATGAAAATGGGGCTTACTTTGTGATTGCACCTTATGTGGCAATTCCCCACGCAAGACCCACCGATGGAGTGGAAAAATCGGCGGTTTCGCTTGTTACGCTTTCTAGCGGTGTAGCTTTTGGACATAAAGCGAATGATCCGGTTAGACTTGTTTTTGGCTTAGCCGCTTCATCAAGTGAAGAACATTTGAAAGTAATTCAAAACATTGTAGCTCTTCTCAGTCAAAATGAAAATATCAAGCGTCTTTTAGAAGCCAAGGATTTTGAAGAGATACAGCCAATTTTGGAGGGATTAAAATGAAAATTTTAACAGTTTGCGGTTTAGGCCAAGGAACAAGTTTGATTTTACGGATGAACGTCGAAAATGTACTTCGTGAAATGGAAGTCGAAGCTGACGTGGAACATATCGATGTCTCAGCAGCACGATCCATGTCTGCAGATATCGTTGTAACGAGTCAAGAACTTGCAGAAACGCTTGGTGAAACAAGTGCAAAAGTCGTGATTGTCAATAATTACTTTGATAATGCGGAAATTAAACAAGCTCTTAGCGGGGCGATTTAACGAAAAGAAAAGGGTGAGGATAAAAAATGGAGATCATTACTTGGATTGCCGACAACTTTTTTGGAACGCCGGCTATTCTGCTCGGGTTTATCGTCTTACTTGGATTACTTCTCCAAAAGAAAAATTTGAGTCAGGTTGTTAGCGGCACGTTTAAAGCGATTATCGGATTTTTAATTATCAATGCCGGCGCAGCTGTCATAACAGGTTCTCTAGGAATTTTTGAGCCGATGTGGAAAGAAGTGTTCGGTCTTGAAACAGCACCACTTAGCGGATTTTTAGGACAAGAAAAATTCAACTTAGAATTCGGAAGTGCAGTTACGCTTGCGATGACACTTGGATTTTTAGTCAACGTTTTACTCGCACGCTTTACACCACTTAAATATATCTATTTAACAGGACACATGATGTTTTGGACGACAACGATTTTTGCAGGGATCACGGTTCAAGCAGCAGGAGGCGATGTTTCATTCTGGCCGCTTGTAATCTTCCTAGCGATTATCATGGGACTTTACTGGACTGTCCAACCAGCGATCGTGCAACCATTTTTACGCAAAATTACTGGAAATGACAATGTCGCACTCGGACATACATCTGCGAGTGTAGCCATTCTTTCAGCTCTTCTTGGGAAAGTATTTGGCAATAAGAAAAATGATGCTGAACACATTAAGTTGCCGAAAAAACTCGAATTCTTACGAGATTCAAACGTGATCACGGCACTCACAATGGGGATTCTATTCCTAGTTGGTGCGATTATCTTAATGGTGAAACAAACACCAGGGGCAGAAAAACTAATTGCTGAAGCAGGAAACCAAAGCTTTATCGTTTACAGCATTGTTCAGTCCTTTACATTCGCAGCTGGGATTGCAGTTGTTTTGGTAGGTGTTCGGATGTTTATCGGTGAAATTGTACCAGCCTTTAATGGGATTGCGACAAAACTTGTGCCTGGGGCAAAACCAGCCCTTGATGCGCCGATCGTGTATCCATACGCAGCAAACTCCGTTATCCTAGGATTCCTTGGCGCTTTCGTCGGAGCCATCATTTGGCTTGTTGTTCTTGGAAATACAGTGGGTTATGTCTTTGTACCAACGATGATTGTTCTCTTCTTCCACGGAGCCGTTGCCGGCGTATTCGGGAATTCAACGGGTGGAGTTCGCGGAGCGCTCATTGGTGGATTCCTAACTGCAACTGTTGTTGCTTGGGGACAATATTTGATGGTAACCTTCTTCATAAACACGACCGTTCCTGATACAGCCATGTGGGCAGCGGATAGTGACATGTTCATATTAGGACCAATCATTAGTATGTTGGCGAAACTGATTTTTTAATAACCGAAACCTCTTCCGCCATTTCGTGAAGAGGTTTTTTGAAAGGAAGGAAGGAGAAAATGAGTTATATTCGTACTTTTTTTGGAGATATCAAACCTGAACAATTAGGATTTACCTATTCACACGAACACATTGTTTGTACACCATCGTTTTGGCAAGAAAAAGGAGAAGATGATCTCCTGCTTGACGACAAAGAAAAATCGCAACTTGATGTTCAAGACTTTAAAGATTTGGGCGGGAAAACCATTGTGGATGCAACCGCAGTAGATTATGGTCGCCACGTGAGCGAAGTAGCGGAAATTTCGAAAGAAACAGGCGTACAAATTATTGGAACGGCGGGCTTTAATAAGAGCTTTTTATGGACAGGAAAAATGAAGCCTGAATTGAAGCAACTTGTTGGGAATTATGAGACTTACTATGACTGGATTGAAGCGGCTTCAGTTTCCGAGTTGACAGAATTTGTTGTGCGAGAAGTTGAAGAAGGACTTGAAGGCACGAGTTTTAAAGCAGGCCAAGTCAAGTTTGGAACCGGCTATAACCGGATTACACCACTTGAAGAAAAAACTATTCGAGCGGTGGCACGTGCACATCATGAAACGAAAGCTCCGGTTCATTCGCATACAGAAGCGGGAACGATGGCGCTCGAACAAATTGAAATTTTAAAAGAAGAAGGCGTGCCGCTAGAATACCTCTCGATTGGGCACATGGACCGGAATTTAGATCCTTATTATCATGAACAAGTGGCAAAAACCGGTGCTTTTTTGTCCTTTGATGGCATCGCTAAAATCAAATATGCGCCTGAAAGTGCACGGATTGCTGCAATTTTAAGTCTCGTTCAAAAGGGCTATGAAGATCAAATTCTTGTAAGTGGAGATACCGCGCGGAAAACGTATTATAAACATTATGATTTTGGGCCGGGACTTGAATATATCAAGAAGAAATGGGTGCCGCGCTTTATTCACGAAGCGAATCAAAATGGGTTTGATGGCGAAAAGCTCATTCAAAAATTCTTCGTTGATAATTCGGCACGTTGCTTTACATTTAAAAAATAAGGAGGAAGCGAAATGAAATTTGCAGCATGTAGTTCCTATGAAATCGCCGCACAAATTACGAAAACCACACCCGTGATTTTACCCGTAGGAGCCGTTGAAGCACACGGACCTCATTTGCCACTTGAAACGGACAATCTTCTCGCTGAAAGATATGCAGACCGGATCGCAGACAAGAAAAACGGCCTAGTGCTGCCTGTCTTGCCATATGGACAAGTTTTCAGTTTACAAGACTTCCCGGGCAGTCTGAGTTTGTCGAACGAAACCATGATCCAAATGATCTTTGAAATCGGCGAGGGACTTTATAAACAAGGCGTGCGGCTGTTTGTACTAATCAGCGGGCATCTTGGCAACATGGCCGCACTCAAAGAAGGCGCAAGAAAACTCTTTTTGAAACATCCCGATATGCGTGTACTCCACATTTTTTATCCGAATATTCAAAAACTAGCGGCTGATGTACGAGAAGGGAAAGCGAACCATCATACGTATATCCATGCTTGTGAAATCGAGACTTCCTTGATGCTTTATTTGGCAAGTGAACATGTGGAGATGGAAAAAGCCATTGATGATCCGCCGATTTTACCGCTTGATGCGGATTATACACCGATGCCTTGGCAAGATTTCACGGAAAGTGCAGTTCTCGGAGAGGCCACGCTTGCAACGGCTGAAAAAGGTGAATATTTGATTGAAACGACATTAAAAACCTGTTTGGAGTTGATTGAAATTGAACAAGACAAAATTCGAAAAGCAGAAGAAATGGCATGATTTTGCACTTTTTAATTTTTTAGCGCAAGATGCGGAAAATGCGAAAGAAGTTATGGATGCCGCGGATGGTTATGCGGTGCCTGGGATTGTCGCAAGCGATTTTGATACCCCCGAAGAGGCGGTCGCACGTTTGAATGAACTCAAAAAAGCGAGTGATATCGTTAGCGTGGGTCTTGGAGGTGGCGGCGCCTTTGAAAACTTTCGAAGTGTTCTTAGGATCGCTGAGCTCGATCAGGATTGCCATATTAATCAGCCGCTTGAAACGGCGGCTTTTGCGCAACTAGTGGATGGGATTTATGCCAATGCGCTTGTTCGACCATCAGGTAAGGTAGGGATTGTAAATTTAGTGACGGGTGGCTCGATTGAAGTTGAACGGCTAGTCGATTATTGCCTCGAGCATCAAATTCCTTCTATTAAATTGATGAGTATTCGCGGAACGGAACATTTGGATGAACTTGTTTATTTAGCGAAAGTCGCCGGTGAAAGAGGGATTCATGGGATTGAACCTGCTGGTGGAATTGCTTGGGATAATATTGTAACGATTATTTCGGAAGTAGCCGAAACGGGGATTCCATTTTTTATGCCGCATATTTTTGGGACGACGATAGATCAAGCAACCGGGCGAACTAAAAAGAATGAAATCGAACGGATTTTTGAGCAGCTAGGAGGGATATTGTGATTGATGCTTATTTAAATCAAGCCATTGGAATGCTTGAAGCTATCCAACTGGAAGAAAAGGAAAACATTCGAGAAGCTGGACAAATTATAGCTAAGAAAATCGAGGCAGGAGGTATTGTTCACTTATTCGGGTGCGGGCACTCCCACATTTTAACAGAAGAGGTGTTTTACCGGGCAGGTGGATTAGCTCCCATTCACCCAATTTTACATGAGCCGCTTATGCTTCATGAAGGAGCCGCGCAGTCTTCGGTGTTAGAACGGAAAAACCACTACGCTGAACATTTTATGGCAAAAGAAGATGTTCGGGCAGAAGATGTGATGATTGTTCTTTCAACGTCCGGAAGAAATCCTGTTCCAATTGATGTGGCTCTTTTCGCTAAGCAAAAGGGTGCTTATGTCATTGGAATCACGTCAAAGGCTTATTCGGGAACGCAAAACTCGAGACACGTTTCAGGACAAAAACTAAGTGATATTCCCGATCTTGTGATTGATAACAAAGCGGTGAAGGGAGATGCGGTTTTACGGCTTGAAAATTTCGACGTGCCATTTGCTGCGACTTCAACGGTTACAGGTGCAGCCATTTTACAAAGTTTATTTGCAGAAGCTATTTCTGCTATGCATCAAGCTGGTTTTGCGCCGCCTGTCTTCTTGAGCGGAAATACAGAAAATGCTGATGACTACAATCAAGCTCTTTTAGCAAAATACCAAGCGAGAATTCCGCTTTTAACCTTAAATCTTGAGAAATAAATGGTTCAGACTGTCGAAAAACGCCCATCCCTCCATGAGAAAGAAGAGGGATGGGCGTTTTTTTCTATAAAAATGGAAAAA
>NZ_JAATJW010000073.1 GCF_011800755.1 Listeria valentina | reverse complement strand
ACATTTGTGTCTATTTATTTACTAGTATATCAAAAAAGGTGTCTACTTTATTAGGATACATGCAGATTATATGATTAATAATGAGGAGGTAATTTAAATGGAAGAATGTAAATACTGTCAAACGGTTAATGGAACTAGAGGAACATTGCATGTTGATGTCGCAGGAGGCGAAGTTTTGTATATCAACGATGAGGCGCAACTTGAATTTAGTGACAAAGGAAGCGAGTTAAAAATTGACATCAACTATTGTCCAATGTGCGGACGTAAATTGGAGGATAAATAAATGACAAAAGCAAAATACTATAATTTCCCAGACGAAGATTATTATGCGCTGATTAAAGCAGAAAATGAAGAGAAAGCAAAGAAAATTTATGTGGATCAGGTTTCTGGTGATGATGTTTCTGAGATTGGAAAGGTTTTAGAAATCAGTGAATCGGAGGCAAGAAAGCAATGGGACGAAGCAGAGAAATATGCAGAAGAAAAATACGATGAGAAATTTGATGATTCTTTTGAAGGAGATGAAATAAATTGCTTACTATTAATTGATTCTTATTTTGCATAAGGGGGATCTATTGTGGTCTTTCAAGTGAAATAACATTAAAAATGAAAGTGTGAAAGGAAGTTAGATAGATGGGACAACTGTATCCGTTTCAACGGTATTGTAGACAGGATGTGAAAAAAGTAATGCGAACAGAAGCTAAGCTTCTGTTTTTTTTATTTATCGGTTTGTGTGCCCCTTTGTTGGGAGACTATGCGCTTTCTGTAAGGGAAAAAAAGATATATTTATTCTTTGCTCTCTTTTGTCTGGGGCTGTTTGGATTTGTACGTGTGATTCAACGTCGCTATGACCGAATTAAGCAGTTTTACCAAAGAAAAATTCAGTTTCAGTATCGACATCAAGGCTATCCTACAATTTCATTTTATCGAAATTATCTTCGACGTCATCAGTTTATTTGTTCGATCGATGGTTCTTATCGACTCGTTAAAGTGGACAAAGTTGGAAAGATTCAACGTTGGATCACTATGAAAGGACTAAAAAAGAAAGAGAGGAATGCGCTATGAAGAAAAGTAGCCCTTTAAAAAATGTGTTATGGGATGCGAGACAAGCTAAATACTTGAAGAAGCCTAATTCAGATCAATCATTTCCGACTGTCACGGATCAGATTCAAGAGGCTTGGACGTTTCGTGGCCGAGAGATTCAGAAAGCTTGGCGCATCGCGTATAAGGCAGCTTGGCTCGGAATCGGTCAATTTTTTGTTTATGGTGTGAAAATTCCTTATCAAGAAGAAAAAAATCCAAAATAAAAGGAGAGATAGAGATGAGGATTCGTTCACCTACAGAGAAAAATAGGTAACCATCCAAATTTAAAGGAAATGGGGAGAAAAAATGACAAATAAAGTAAAGGTTAAACGATCGACGTCAACGAAATTAGCTGCCACGGTGGTCGCAGGTGTCGTTGTGCTATCAGGTGTATTTCCATACGCAGCTTTGGCTGAACCTATCAAGAACCTACCTAATGTGGAAGTTCCTTCTAAAGATTCTTCTGCCTCCAATAAGTACTCGGTCATTCCGGTTTTTAATCCGGAAAAAACGAAGGCTACAACTTTTGGAGAAGGGTGGGCAAAGACCGATGAAAACGGTGGAGGAAAGCTAATTTCCTATACACAAACCAATCCATCGGATGCTAAAAAAGGAAAAATTGGAGTCGTCTATTCTAATATAGCTACCTATGAAGGTCGTTCTTTAGACTTGAAGATTACCGTAACGAATTGGAATCCCTACTTTACAGGCGATAAAGTCATCAGTTTTGGCCGCGAAGCGATTCTTCATACACAGACGGGATATTCGGACGTTCAACAAGAATGGCAGTATATCGATAGTGAAACAAAAAAACCAGTGAATGTCGAAGGCTCTTTCATGACATTTGTGGATCTAGATGGTTTGCAGTCAATTACATTTGATAAGGCAACTACAGGTAAGATCGATAAAATGTATGTATCCGATGACACTTGGCTTGATGCAACGACCGTAAATGGTGGTTTGAAAGTGGCAGATATTAGTAATAAAGGTTCTGTCGATAGTGATCCATTCGCTCAATTTACGGCTCTGTTCAGTGGCGGCAAGATGACCTTTAGTTGGGGGAAAGACTATGCGGGTGCTGGCTATTCGAAAAATCAATCTGCACCAAAAGGGCAAGCTGGGAACGAATATTTTGCATATAGTAGTGAAAAGCCTGTTCGGACGGAAGTATTAGAACCCACGAAATTAGTGAGTGATGCAAACGAAAAAGATAAAATCGAAAATAGCTTGGATTATACGCAAGAAGCGTATTCTTATACGGTTTCTCATAGTGTTCCAGACGAAAGGGAAGAATTTTATTATCAATCCTATCAAATGGAAGACAAGCTAATCGATGAATTAGACTTAGACTCCGTCACAGTCACCAATGAGGAAGGAAAAGATGTAACGGCTTTGTTTGAGAATCAAACCAAAGGGCAAGCTGTGAAAATGGTAGCGAAAGCGGAAACGCTGAAAAAAGCCGATTTTTATAATCACACGTATTTCTTCAACCTGAATGTGAAAGTGAAAAAAGGTGCGGATTTGTCTAAGTACAAGGATAAAGAAGGGAATATTCTTTTACCAAATAAAGCAAATGTGACGGTTGATGGTAAAACGAAACCAACAAATGAGACAGAAACAAAAGTTCCAACTCCAGTCACTTTGAAGCTTCAAAAGAAAATTGTGGAAAATGGAAAGCTAGTCGAGCAAAATGAGACAACGGAAGAAAAAGCCTATCAATATCGTTTAGACTACACGATTCCAAATGACGTTCCCTATGAAAAAATTGAAGTGGGAGATACGCTTGAACCCGTTTTAAATTTGAAGGGTGTCAAAGTGTATGATAAGAATGGAAAAGATATTTCCAATCAAGGAACGTTAACCCTTGATCCAAAGAAAAATCGTTTCAGCTGGTCGCCAAAGAATCCCGAAGCTTTTGCAGGGCAATCCTTTTATGTGTTGATTGATTCCTCGGTGAAGAAAGACGCTGACCTTTCGAAATATAAGAAAGGCGAGGATTACGTCATCCCTAACCAAGCTTATCTTACGCTAGACGATAAAAAACAAGAAACGAATCAAGTCACCACGCTGGTCGCCCTTCCAAAAGCTGAAGTAAAACCAGAAACCCCTAAGGTAACACCAAAGGCCGCAGATCCTGTAGAAAGCATTCCTAAAACAGGTTCTTCTGGTACAGGTTATGGATTCTTGGATGCCTTGAAGCAATTTTTTGCTTAAAAGAAACCTAAGGAAGCACGTTTTGTAGAGAGCGTGCTTCTCTTTTTTTGGAGAAAGGAGCCTATCAATGAAAAAGAAAACCAAAGTTTTGTTGAGTTTATTGCTTGTTCTTCTTCTGGCCATTGGTTGCGGGATAGCCGTTTTTCAATATACCCAATCTGAACAAGATGTGGCCACGATTCAAAAACAAACGAAGAAAAAACCAGAAAAATGGAATACGAAGGTAGAAAAAGCCGATTACCAACAAGACGTAGATCGTCCGAATCTTAAAGACTTAGCTGCTTTTCAACAGTCCAAGGATTATGAGACTTGGTTAAAAAAGGCTATTGGTGAAATTAAAATTCCAAGTCTTCACCTTCAACTACCTGTTCTACCAGGAACAAACAATCATTCGCTTCAGGTAGGCGCAACGACTTACCGAGAAAATCAACGGATTGGTCAAGGAAATTTTGTCTTACTTGGCCACAACATGGGTAAATCTGGCGTCTTGTTCTCCGATTTGAATCAAATAAAAGTAGGAGATCGTATTCAACTTACGATTCAAGACCAACAAGCCACATATCAAGTCAAAGAAAAAAAGATCGTGTCTGAAAAAGAAGGACAAGTGCTGGCGAATACACAAGATGCCCGTTTAACCCTCATTACTTGTGACAAAGCAACGAAAACGACGCATCGAATCGTCATCCTTGCCAATCTTGTCCAAGCGTAAAGGAGAATGAAGATGTATTTTTTGATTAAAATACGTAACCAACAAGCCCCAAAAGCAAAGAAAACGTCTTTTTATGTGCTGAATTTTCAAACCAAGCTTGATCCTGATCATGCGTGTCAAGCTATTTTTGCATGGTTGGAGAATCGAAAACAAGCGCATCAATCGGTGGCTGTTTTTAAACAGGCTTATCGATCCCTTCACTTAGAACATATTGAGTTCATCAGTATTCGGGCTATTTCTTCTCGCGATAAGGAGAAAGAACACGCCTTCCGACTGAGTCAAGGAAAAAAACTCGCTTTGAAGCCTAAGCACTATCAAGAAATTGAACAATGGGAAGGGGAAACATGATGCGAGGAAATCCAAAAAACCCCACCCGAAAACAACGGCAACTGTTAAAAGCACATAGAAAAGAGCCCGATAATTGGTGGGTTGTGGGTTGTTCACCTGAAAAGCTCTATCTTCAGCATAAACAGTCCAAAAAGTATAGCACGGTCAAACGAGTCTAGGAACCCAAAAAAGCCACCTCGCCGTGGCTTTGGTGGTTACCTGGAAGAAAGGAGCGATTAGCGAATGAAAAAGCATTTATGGAAGATTGGATTGGGGATTGAATTGGTTATACTCTTGGTTGGTCTTCTGTGCATTTTAGGCGTTCTTGCCCAGATTTTTTTGATTTTCACGTATGTAAGTACAGTGGCAGCCTGGGTTTGGCTGATTATCGTTTGGTGTACCTTTATTGTCTTGTTATTTCGTTATGTCCAGAATCGGATTCAGTGGGTGAAAAAGAAAAAAGCAAATCAAACATCTATCCATGTTTAAAGGAGGAAGAACCATGCCCTATTATGAGTTTCCAGATAATGAATATTATGCCTTAATTCAAGCAGATAACGAAGAAAAAGCAAAAGTCATTTACAAAAAGCATGTCGGAGAGGATGATTCTGCGCCGATTAAGCCTGTTTCTATACACCCGAATCTGGCTAAAAAGCAATATGAGGATGTGGTAGTAGATAGTGAAGACTATCAGGCAGAATTTGATGCTTTTGAAAAAATGGGACCAAATCAATTGCTTTTAATAGATGGCTTATTAGTCAATTAGATATGGATATCAAGGCTTTTTTGTATGAAGATACAATTAAGTTGAAGGCCTTTATTAGTATTTCTAAATTACTCTCTCTTTAACATGTATCCATTTAAAGCTAGATCGATTGATAGGAGAACGGAAAATTATGGGAGTAAAGAATTAAAAAAATAAAAGAACGACTTTCCTTCTAATCAACAAAGAGAGGAGCTATTCATTGGCTAATCAATGACTTATTATGTGCTTTTTCTTAGCTATTTCATGGATTAGTACCTGCCCTAAAAAAAGTCAATGAGGAATATGTGGAAATATAAGTATTTCAGTGAGTTTCCTAATGGGAAACTTTTTCCTTAAAATGGAAATTCTTCTAAATTGTACCGATTAAAAAATTCATTTTTTATATCGGCTACAGATTTAGCAAGATTTTTCTAATTCTCATTCGTGGGGGCGCCCTAGCTTTTCACTCCTTCTCTTTAACCTGCTGTTAGCTCGTGCAACTTTATTTTCCATTGCTCATCTTCTTATTCGTTTCCAAACTACTCAATCTATCCGGATTCATTGTGCATCATCATGCAATTAAAAATCATAAATATACACAATTTATTTTCAATAGGAGGGGGAGAAATTATTGGCACAAAAAAATAAAGCGGATCAAAAACTAGAAGAATGGATTCGAGCAAATCCGATTCTCATATTAATGATTGGTGGAGGAGGTCTTTTTTTATTATTCGGGAAAAAAATCTTTTCCTCCCTTACCTTTCATTTTCCAAAAGAAAAACTGATAGAGCTCCAATCCATTGTTGAGGGAATTATCATTGTGGCTGGCCTTGTATTTTTAGCTCGGCTTGTATGGATCCAATATTTTGCACGAAAACAGTGGCGATATGAGCGACTTCTTCCTCATGAAGATGATCAGTTTCGACCGCAAGACGTGATTAAGATGTTGGAGCGACTTCAAGGAAGTCGGAGAAATCGTATCAAAAGGTTTTTCTTAGGAAAAGAATGGTTCAGTTATACCTTGTATCGAGATGAAGAAGGGCAGGTAGGGTTTTACATTGGTGCAACAAATGATTTGATGCCATTCATTCAAAGTTCAATCAAGAGTGTCTATGGACGAGCAGAATTTTATCCTGGCTCACTACCGATGCCTCAAGATTTTGGAAAGAAAAAACGATTTAGTGGACGGATGAAAATGCACCGTAAACGAAATCGAAATGCGCTTCCTTTAGCAGAATACACCTATGATGATCTGCCGGTTCTTATTCGAGAAATGCCCCCTGAAACTTGGGTACAAGTGCTCTTTAGTCCCAATAGTGGTCGGAAATTAAAAGAAAAAATGATTGAACGAGAAACCAATATTAAAGAAGTAGCCAGTACAGACCGCAATACCTTTGATAAGCAAGAGTTAAAAGGACTGAGAGATCGGAATATTAGTCATCGAGGAGCTTTTGATGTGGTGATTTCCATGGCTTCCGTCTCCTCAAATGCAAAAAATCAAGTGAAACAAATGGGAAATCTCTTACGGGCTAGTTTAAGTGAACTCAATACAGTGAAATATCGCAAACTGAAAAATAGCGTCCGTGCTTTCCCGCATCCTTATCGGTACACCATGATGATGACGAGTGAAGAATTGGCTAACGTCGTTCATCTTCCTTTATTCGATAAACGACAAGTCATTGATGCCATTAAATTAATCACACCACGTAGTAAACGGGGGGCAGAACTGATTCCTAAAAATGTAATGGCCAATCCGAATGATGTATTTATTGGCTATCTTGAGCATCCTATTATCAAGAACCGAGCGGTTTATCTTCAGAAAGCGTTTATTGGGGAACATTTTGGTTTGTTTGGAAAAACTGGATCCGGAAAATCAACCGTTCTAAATACATTATTATCACAAGGGTTTGTTAAAGATTTTATTGAACAAGAAACCGCAGCGGGGTTTACCTTTGCAGATCCTGCACGAGATACCGTCATTGTGATTTTGAATCAACTTTTACATGCCGAACAACAAGGGGCCACGATTAACTGGGATAAAGTGCATTATTTCAGTGTTGCCAACTCCACGCACCCGTTTGCGATGAATTTGTTATATAAGATGTCTGGTCAAAAAGAAGGGGTGATTGCGGATGCGGTCACAGAATTGATTGAAGCCAACTTTCCACAGCCAGCTGCAGTGGCTGCTCGACTCTTACGATTTTGTATTCGAACATTGCTTGCGGATCCCTATGAAACGCATACGATATTAGAAGTCAATCGGTTATTGGATGATGTCCAGTTTCGGAAACAGTTGTTGCGAGTCATTGGTCGAGATCCTCGAAATTATGAGATTATGGATTATTGGCAAAATGATGCCGAAGGGAATATCAAAACATCCGCACTGGCGGTTAAAAATCGGATTGATATGTTTGCATCGAGTGAGTCCCTCAAACGAATTTTTGGTCAGAAAGAGTTTGAGTGGGATGTTCGACAATATATGGATGAAGGCCATTTGGTTCTGCTGGATGTCAGCAATCTTTCAAAAAGTGAAATTGGTCTAGTTGTTGGTTATTTGGAATACATGTATTACCGCATTGCCGAAACACGCCCTCCATACTCGCTGTTGCATTTGTTTGTTGTAGATGAACGGCACAAAGTTAATAATGTCCCAGTCACTCCTCGAATTATCGCAGAAAGCCGAAAATTTGGTTTAGCCAGTGGAACAGCTACACAGCGACTCCTTCAACTATCTGAAGGACATCGAGAAGCCATTACGGAGATTCAAGATAACTTTTTTGTCTGTCAACAAGGATCAAAGGATGCGGAGACAGCGGCCAAGTATTTAAGCATTAGCGAGAATGATCAAGTAAATCCTAAATACTTAACCAATTTAGAACCTCGTCGTGCTGTCATTCGTTTTAAGGAAAAAGTTGATGGTGTAGTAAGTACGTATCGGACGACGGTTGTGGTTCCTCCCCTAGATAAATATAAACCGGATGGCCAAGTGGCGAACTATCTGGAAAAAGAAGATGTGAAACTTGCAAATGATTGGACGTATGAAAAAGCACGTGAACTGGAGGCACGGGAAGGTAAAACAGTCGAAGAAGTAGATCTTACGATTATGAAATACATGAATCCCAATCAAGACTTCAGTGAAATCGAAGAAGAACAAAAACAAACGATGACGGAACAGGAAATTGAGGATGGTTATGAGACCTTACTTGAACAGTTGGGAGATCCGCCCGAAGAAGAGGAAGAAGAACATGAAACGGAAGGAATTTCCTTACTAGATTTAGCTCAAACTAATGGAAAGCAAAAGTCGAAAGGAGATGACTAGATGAATTTACAAGAGGATGATATTACTTTTTTTCAGCGACTACACCAATTCATCTATTTGGATGCCCCCTTTACCTATAGACATTGCTATCAACATCGATTTAAACATTATGAAAGCTTTCATAAATATTTACGAAAACTTGAGGAAAAGAATTACATTCGAATTTTTAAAAATCAATTGATTCCGGGGCAAGGTCGGGGCTCTATTTTAACATTAGGCGCTGAAGGACTAAAGCTGATTCAGGAGGTTGAAGGCGAACGTCAATTTTCTATTCATTGGTCTCGTGAGCTTCAGATTTGGTATCGGCATTCGATTTTGATTGCCCATGTAGCTTTTTCTTTTGAGGAGCGAGCTCCTGAATATGGACTTTTAGTGAAAGATTATGTGCAAGAAAATCGAGGTTATTATCAATTTGGACAATCCAAAAAACAAGATGTCATCCGGCCGGATGGCTTTTTAATTGTGGGTCCAAAAGGACAAGCTACGAATTTTGGTTTGTTTTTAGAAATGGAACGCTCAAGAGGCACGAAAAAGGTCTTACAAGACAAAATCGAACGCTATACACGTTTCCTTGAGCGAAAGGATCAGCAGGATAAATACTTGTATCATATTGGGGCAGAAGCAGAAGTTCAGGAATTTCTCGTCTTATTTGTAGGCGCTTCAGAAAATACCACACAGTTGACAAAACAAAAATTAGGCAGTTTAAAGCCCCAAAAAGGGGAGCGGCCAGGTATTCTCCATCCGGATATTGTGATTCCTGTCTTATTGACGACACTAGCTGCCATCATACAAGATCCTTTCCAAACCATCTATTTTCCGATGCATAAAACAAATCCAGAGGAGAAAACTGGAATCGCCATTTAAAAAGGAGGTTAACGATGAGACTTGTAGGTATATTTATCGGGATTTTATTTAGCTTTGTCATCCTTTTTCAATATGTCCCGATCTGGTTTCCGCAAGCTGCGGAGTCCGTTCAAATGATGAAAGATGGCTTGCAGATGGGATTTGATTGGTGTGTCACTCATTGGGGACGTACAACATTTGGTTTGATTTTAATGGGTGGGCTCATTTGGATCGCTTATGGTAGCTCATCGAGATAGGAGGAAGAGATGGAAACTGAAAAACAAGAAAAAAAATCGCTTTTTCGCGCATTAAAACGAATGTGGGATCGAGAAGGTGAACGACAACAAGAAAAGAAAAAACAAAAGGAAGCTCGTCCTCCAGGCATTCGGGCAAGAAAGTGGGGAAAAGGGCTGTTTTGGGTTGCTTTTAGCTGTCTAGCTGTTCTTTCATTAGTGGGATATGTACAGGCTCAAAGTGCCGTTACCCAAAAGCCAGTGGCGCAGACAACCCAACAGAATCATGCCGTTTCACCTGAGGCCGTAACCTATGGACGAGACTTTTTACAGGCGTATTATACGTTTGAAAATACTGATGAAGGGCTTGCGGCACATAAAGCGGCTTTAGCTCCTTTTTTGTCTAAAGGACTAGATGAACAAGGAGGTATCGATATCGGTAGTATCCAAGGATCAAGTCGGGTTCGTTCGATAACGGTGAAACAAACGGAAGCTAAGGGCCAACAAAAAGCCTTTTTAACTTATCTAGTGGAAGGAACAATCACTCGGACCTGGACGGAAGAAAAGGAAGTCGAGGTGAAACAAGGCGATAAGAAAGTGAAGAAGAAAGAAAAACAAACGAAAAATGAAGATAAAGCTTTTACACAAACCATTCAGGTGCCAGTAGCCTATCAATCTGGTCATTTTTCAGTGTACGATTTACCCAAATTTGTCGCATATAAACAGGAAGCTACCGCAGATAAGGCTAAAATACCGAATCACTATGAGGCCTATCATGGAAGTACAGCCAAAGTGGAAGCCTTTCTGGAGACATTCTTTAAGTCTTATGCAGAAGATGATGCAGATAAATTATCGTATCTAGTGGCTCCTACCCTTTCTATTCAAGGATTAGGCGGTGCGATGGTTTATCAAGAGATGCAAGATCAAGAAATTCGAGTAGGAAAGAAAGGCCAGTTATTGATTTGGGTAACCGTCACCTTTAAACAACCCGATACAGGCTTGAAAATGAATGGCCGTTATCAAATGACGATTCAAAAAGGAAAACAAGAAAAACGATATCTTGTTCAAGAATGGAATGAGCACTAAGCTTTTGGGTTTATAGGTAGATCCCGTTTGAAAAAACCTAACTCTATCGTTGAAAGAGGTGAAATAAATGCCAAGTGCACAGGGGATTTATCAATGGTTTAGTGGGGAGCTCCGTTGGGTTTTCCTCATTGCCGTCATCATTGTTGTCATTGTGTGCGCATACAAACGTTCACTCATTGGCTTCATTCTAGCTTTAGTGAGTATGATTGTCATTGGGATGTTCGTCATCAAGCCAGATCTCATTTTGACACTCGCAGAGTGGGCAAGTGGCCAGGTGATGAAATAAACGAAAAGTCTAGTGGTAATAAGTCAAGCTGAACTTTTAAATTATTTTCAAGGAAAAACTAATTTTTGAGCGCACTGAAC
>NZ_JAATJW010000072.1 GCF_011800755.1 Listeria valentina | reverse complement strand
ATGAAAAGGAGGCTCTTTATTTTGAAAATTTTTAAGTATTTACTCTTTTTGTGTCTACTTTATTGACATCTATCCAGCCCGCGATACGTATTTCACATCGCCCCGCGCGTCATCAAACTCGTTTTGTGCTACTTTTTGGTCACTTTTCCGTTTGTTATTTTTATCATACACAATCGTTTCCGGCACTTGATAATTCTTTTGCTCGATCACATCATGCGCATTATTCATTAGTTTGATACCGTAATTTCCTTTTTCAAGAACGTAAGCTTTGGCTCCTGTATCATCATAACTCGACATGTCTTCCACGTTGATCTTTAACTTAACTTGTTCGCTTTCTCCCGGCTTCAAGTTCTTCGTTTTTGTAAAATCAGCCAAAACGACATGGGATTTTTCGATGCCTCCTGTCGTATATGGTGGCGTGTAATAAGCCTGAACGACATCTTTGCCAGCTTTTGTGCCTTCATTCGTTACTTTGACACGCATTTCAATGGTTTTCTTACCAGCCATATATTCGCTGATTTCTTGTTTGAACTTGGTGTACGAAAGCCCATATCCAAATGGATATTGCACGGCTTTACGATACGCTTGCTCATCCATTTTTCCGGTCTGATTATTGACGTAACGCGTCTCATAATAGCGATAGCCCACATAGATTCCTTCTGCGTAGTCGATATATTTATAGTGCCATGTGTTATCTCCATCTTTAAATGTGGAATTTTTATATGGAAACTCTCCGATATTATAATAAGACGGCGCACTGGTTGCGTCATACGCATACGTATCCACGAGTCGCCCAGAAGGATTCGCTTCCCCTGCTAATACTTTCCCGACGGCATCAAAGCCTGCAGAACCGGGGTTTCCAATCCAAAGAGCAGCAGAAACTTTGTCATCTTTTAAAAAGCCAAGTTCCATTGGATAGGACGAATTGAGGACAACAACGACCTTCTGGAAGTTTTGCTTCACCATGTTGAGCATCGCTTCTTCATTGTTCGTAAGTTCGAGGTAGTGTTTCCCTTTGCTCCCGTCGGTATAATTTTTCATGTCGGTTGTGATATCGGCTCCCTCGCCACTATTTCGTGCAAAAACGACAAGTGCTGTATCACTATATTTTTTCGCATTATTCATTAGGCTTTGGCTGTAATCGGACGTCTTGGGTTCATGACTATTAAAATCGCCGCCCACGAGTTTATGTATATTGACTTTTTCGCGCGGTACATAACGATCCTTGTAAAATTTAACAAGATCAGGATTGGCTTTTAGACCTGCATGTTTAAGTCCTTGTTCCAAGGTTACATTATCAAGTTCTTTTCCCCCGCCTGAACCAGATCCGCCGTAAACAGGAGCACTTGAACCGTATCCAAACACATTCACATGTCCTTTTTCAAGTGGCAAAGCTTCTTTTTTATTTTCAAGCATCACAATGCCTTCTTCTTCCATTTGCTCTGTGAGTTTCTTCCCTTTTTCCCGAGCTTCATTTACTTTTGTTTCGTCAATTTGATAGCGTGACATGTAAGCATTCGCGATTTGCCCGAAGCTATTCACTGCAAGGTTGAGCGCAACAACCACGACGAGTAATAAAGCAAAAATCGACCACCAGATTTTCCTTGTACGCTTTAATTTCACCATCCGATAAATAGAAAAAATAACTAGTGCGATCGCTAGAACAACGACAACTGCTGCAATCCAGAAAAGAATTTGTCCGATATTGATTCCGTAAGAAGGTTCTTCCCCTCCTTTTCTAGCTGCAAAAGTCTGAACTGGAAATCCGAAAATTCCTATTCCAAGAAGCAGCAACGCAAATTTGCTTGTACACCTTTTTTTCATGAGTTAAACATCCCTTTCTGAATTGTTATCTCGAAAAGAAAACGGTTTCAATTTTATTCCTGAAACGCGCGTCTCGATTCCACTTCAGTCTATCAAGTTCTTTCTCCGAATCAAATAAGCCCTTCAAATTTTGTCATTATCTCTGCATGTTTTGCGATACGAACACAAAAAACGCCGGATTTCGTTAGCACTTTACTAACGAAATCCGGCGTTTTTTTATTTATTCTTCATTCTTTTTTGGCTCGTCTTGATTCGAATCTGAAAGTGGCACTTCTAAAAGAATTTGTCCTTTCTTAAGCGGCCTTTTTTTCCCAACAAGGAGCATCAATTGAAGCATCGTAAAAGCAATCGAACTGCGCTTTCTATAAGCGACGAACTTTTGTACCCAACTCGTCACATATTTGGCTTTATAATTTCTTAGGCCTTTAAAGCTGTAGAAGCCCTGACTATACCGGTAAACAAGTCCCGCTAAACGCTCTCCTAAAAAGGCATATTGGGATTCCCCCACATTCGAAAGCGGCGCCATCCCCATATTGAAGGTTTGATAGCCTTTTTCCTTCGCGTCTTCAAACAATTTAATGAATAGAAAATCCATAATACCAGAAGGCGCGTCTTTTCCGTAGCGCATCAAATCGATCGAGGTCAATTTATCCGTATAAGCCGGCATAATCGAAGCGAAGGCGATAATTTCCCCATCCGCGTTTCTTGCAACGGCTATATCTGCTTGATTCAAGTAGTAAGGATCAAAGAAGCCAAGCGAGAAGCCTTTTTCTGTGCGGCCCGAGAGCCATTCATCGGAAAGCTTACGCAGCGTTTTAAAGGTTTCTTCATCAAATGGCGCTGTTAAAATTTCAAACTGGTAGCCTTCTCGGTCAAACTTGTTCATTAAAGCACGCTCGCCTTTTTTCTTTTTCCCTGAAAGCGAGAAGTCTGTTACATCCACATAGCCTTCTTCACCCAGTTTGATAAAGTCAAAGCCCATTTCGTGTAAGTAAGCGAGCATGTCACCTTTTACTTCATAAAAGACTGGCCGGTATCCAAATTTGTCCGCTTCTTCCATCAGTTCTAAGATGGCTTTATCGCGTTTTTGTTCATTTCCAATCGGTTCGCCCATGATAACCATTTTATCGGCAATGATGCGAAATGCGAAAAGGACTTCTCCTCCTTGCGCCCAAAAAAGAAGTTTATCGCGTAAAAAGATGGTATGACTAACTTCATTTCCACCCCATTTTTTTAGGTGCTCTTGGACGCGTTCTTCTTGAAAAGACGAGCCAAAGGGTTTTGAGGATTGCGATAAATAAATATAGATCACAATGAGACAAATGATTGCGATCAGCATCCCAATAAAGCCGGTGAGCCAAATGTGCTCGGATGCAATTTCAAGATATTCAGGGATTGCTTTTTTATGAATCACTTTTGGTGAATTATAGATACCGATGATGACGTAGCCAACTAAGCAAACTAGGAAAATAAGCGCATCAAAAATGATTTTACTCCACGTATAAACAAACTTTTCTCGGTAAAACTCTTTGCGAGCTAGAAAGACGCATAGTAAAACGATCCCAAGGAAAATAGCTTGCTTAATGGAAAATACACGGGCAAGGGTATTAAAGATCGCACAACCTAACACGACGACAGTTGCAATGTATGCTTTTTTAGTTTTGCTTTCGATGCTTCGCCCAAGTCCGAGGAGCAGAAATCCAAAGGCAACGTTTGTGACTTGTGAGATAAACAAAAAGCTAAATGGCATCAATTTGTACAGAAATGGCACGTGATAAATCGCAAATGGAAGCACGGATGATAAAATCAACATTAAGCCACTAAAATAAACAAACAAAACTAAAAAGCGATGCGCCACTTTTTGTAAAAAGAGAAAAGGCAGATTTTCTAAATAATCATTGAATCGTTTTCCAGCTTTTTGTACGAAAAATAGCAAGCCAGCAAGAAATGGAATGATGTAGTAGAAAACCCGGTAAAAGAGCAGCCAAACAATCGCCAGTTCATTGGAAACTCCCAGTTGATCGAGCCCGTAAAGCATCACAAGATCAAAGGTCCCAACTCCACCTGGAACCATCGACACGATCCCGATAACTGAAGCGATCACAAATAGCGGGAAAACCTTCATCAAATCGACAGGTTCATTCATTAGAAAGCCAATTGCGACAAAGCAGAGAAAGGCAAACCCCCACTCTAGCAAAGAGGCAGAGATTAGGGCTGCTTCCCGTCTAAGCGGTAAATCTTCAAATAGTGATTTGCTTTTCCATTTTGTGACGAGGAATAAAATCGGGAAATAAAGGCCTCCACCTAAAAGCCATGGCCAGAAGCTGCGAAAGTGATCGGCAAATCCCGGGATCGGTAACGTCGCGAGGCCAACTAAACAGTAAATCGATAGCCCTGAAACAAGGAATAAAGCAATTTTTGAGATCGCAAGTAAGATTTCTTTATGGGAAGCATTTTTGCCATAAAAGCTTGCCCGAAGCGAAGCGCCAAGCACGCCACCGAAGCCGCCAATGTTCGTAAACGTATTGGTGATCCAACCTGAAGCGACAACGTGCATCGTCGAAAATTTGCCCGGTAAAAGTTTAACGATCACAAAATCATAAACAAGCATTGGTGTCACGGAAACAAGTCCAATTAAAACCATTAATAGTAAAGTTTCCGGGTTTTGTGATGTCATATTCTTTTTGAGTATATGAAAGTCAATTGTTGTCGCAATATTAAATACTTCGTAAATCACAAACAGCATAATGAAGGATACAAAAACGATTTTGACAACCTTGCTATTTCTTTGGAAAAAATCATAAGCTTGCATTAATTTCTCTTTCATTTTCATTCTCCTTTTACGAAAAAATCTTATCTCCGTTTCCGTTTGCCTTTCACTCGTTTACGGAAAGCCGGAACAAGATAAATACATAATACGCCGACTGAGCCGCTTAGTGTATTTAAGATTACGTCATCAATATCAGTGGATCTGCCTTCTGGAAGCGCCAAACCACTAAATCCGGTGACAAGGGTTGTTTGAATAAATTGAATCAGTTCAATGCCACATGAAGTGAAAAAGACAATTAAAATCGCGAGGCTTCCCCTTTTCACCACTTTAAAATATAATAAGAAAAAAGATAGCGGGGCAAGCATCAGCGCGTTGCCAATGATTTGAATAACGGTTGGCATCGTCGGCAAAGTTTGCCTAAACGTATTTTCAATGGTTGTAAAAGGTTCCAGATTAATCAATTCTTTTTGGATGTGAAAACTCCCTGTGTAAGTGCTACTTGCAAAGTCGCCCGCAGCAATATAGGTAACTAGATGATGCAAAACAAATATATACAAAATAAAAACAGAAAACCAAACAAAATCAAGTCCGTTTTTAAGGTGTGCTAGCTTTATAAGAATTCCTGTAATCACGAGCAAAAAAAGCCCGTTCACAACTGAATTAATGAATTCTGCACGACTTCCAAATTGAACGGCTAAAAAAAGGCCATATCCAAGGTACAGGAGCGGAAAACAAAGCATCAGATATTTTAATTGCTTGACTTGCATGAAGTGCCCGCCCTCTCTAATGATTTCTCTTCCCCTAGTGTAGCAGATTGCCCCCGGAATGAAAAGAACTTGTAAGCTTACATTTTCGAAAGAATTTTGTCACATAAAAAAGCTTGACCTTAACGTTACGTAAACCCCTAAACTATAAATGTGGAGGTGATTTTCATGGAATATACGATTCAAAAACTGGCAAATCTCGCTGGTGTAAGTTCGCGGACATTGCGATATTATGATGAAATTGGGCTACTCAAGCTGGCGCGAGTGAGCTCAAATGGCTACCGAATTTACGGGCAAGAACAAGTAGATTTACTTCAGCAAATTTTATTCTATCGCGAAATGGAAGTGAGCCTTCCGGCTATTAAGGAGATCTTAGCCAACCCTGAATTTGATGAAAAAGAAGCGCTTAAGGCGCACCATGCTGAACTCCTCCAAAAAGAAAAACGCTTGAAGCGCCTTATTAACACAGTTGAAAAAACGCTACAAGCTAGGGAAGGAAAGATAACGATGAGTAACCAAGAAAAATTCGAGGCTTTTAAAGAGGATCTGATTGCTCAAAATGAACAGCAATATGGTAGCGAGATTCGCAAAAAGTATGGAGATGCTGAAATCGAAAAAAGCAATCAGAAAGTGGCACACATGAATGAAGCAGATTACGAAAAAGTGACACAACTGGAAGCGCATTTAGTTGAAGTGCTTAAAAAGATGCAATCGGAGGTAACAGAAGATTTACAACATGACGCTTTTCAAACGCATAAAGCATGGCTTGGCTATTTCTGGCCTAGCTATTCGGAAGAAGCTCATCTTGGGATTGTAGAAATGTATCTCGCTGATGAACGTTTCACGGCTTACTATGATGAAAAAGCTGGTTCCGGTGCAGCGAAACGATTGCACGATGCTGTTCAAAATGAGCTTCGTTAAACCCAAAACAAGAGGAAGCAAGCGCAAACTTGCTTCCTCTTGTTTTATTTGATATTCGTTGCGGCAAAGATCAACATCATCGGACGTCTAAATTCATCTTCCATTCCAGGAACAGCAAGCAGCTTTTCTGGTGGAGTTGGTTCTTTCATTTGATCGACAGCAAATCTATTTTGGCGTAGACTTTCAAAGTACTGCGTTAAAGTTCGGTGATATTTTGTCACATCTTGACCTAAAAATTGAACGATTCGTTTGCCATCTTCAAAATAGTGATCAACCGGAAAAGAAGTGATGTTCCCCGCTTCATCGTAGCTAAAATCCTGTGAACCTTCCGCTGTAAATACTGGATGTTCAATGGAAAAAACAAATGCACCATTCGGTTTCAAAAAACGATGCACTTTTTTGACTAACTCATCAAACTTTTCTACATAATGAAAAGCTAACGAACTAATAACAATATCAAAAGAATTCGCTTCAAAACACACTTTTTCAATATCTTCATGTAAATACTGAACGGCTTCGAGACTTGTTTTAGCGCGAGCGACTTGCAACATTTTTCCAGAAATATCAACACCTGTCACAGAAGATGCGTCCTCTTCTGCCGCGTAAATTGAATGCCACCCATAACCACACCCGAGATCAAGTACATGTTTTCCTTTAAAATCGGGCAGCATTTCTTTTAGTGTTTGCCACTCGCCGGCAGCTTCCAAGCCTTTTTTGCTTCGCTCCATTTGGCTGTAACTCTCAAAAAAATCGGGATTATCATAAACATTTTCGCTCATCTTCGTTCCTCCTCTTAAGGGCACACTTTACTTTTCCCAGTTTCACTTTTAAGTAACAAAAATATAACATATTTCACAAGCAAGAACCTAGGGTTTCGACTGGAAGAATTTGTTCTCAACTAGCTTTTTTCCGCGATTTTATGGTACTCTTATCTATAGAAAAAACGGAGAGGAGTCTTCACCATGCCACAAAAAAATTCGTCTAATAAAAAACTGCTCATCAAAATTTCGATTTCTGTCGTTGCAGGATTGCTACTTTTTTATGCGATTATTGTTTGGGCTATTTTACAATAAAGGAGTGACGTAAATCATGAAAAAAGGGATTTTACTCGTTCCCTTCTTATTTATTCTTGGCGGCGCAACATTTGCCAACCGCATTGATCCACATATATTCGGCATTCCTTTTTTGCTGTTTTGGATCGCTATCGGCACCGTGCTTTCTTCACTTTCTGTTCTCCTTCTTTACTACTTCGAAAAAAAGAAAGGAGATGACCGTTCTTGACTTCTCTTATCGTCATGTCGGCTTTTTTTATTTTAACGATTTTTCTCGCGTTACGTGCGCGAAAGAAACAAAAAATGACTTTGCAAAACTGGACGGTAGGAAATCGAAGCTTTAACACGGTTTTCGTTTTTTTACTTACAGCTGGAGAAGTCTACACGACTTTTTCTTTTTTAGGTGGAAGTGGATGGACTTATTCGAAAGGGGTATCCGCCATTTATGTGATGGTATACATCGCACTTTCTTACGTCACTTCTTATTTTTTACTTCCGCTCATTTGGGAATATGCAAATAAGCACCGACTCGTTTCACAGTCTGATTTCTTTGCTCGGAAATATCAAAGTCGTGGGCTTGGTATTTTTGTTGCCGTAATTGGTGTTATTGCAATTATTCCGATCATCGTCATTCAATTAAAGGGACTTGGAATCATCGTCTCTTTGACTTCGTATGGTCGGATTCCAATGAATACAGCTATCATTATTGGCACACTCGCTATTATTTTATATTCGGTTTTATCTGGCATTCGAGGGGTAGCCTGGATATCTGTTTTAAAAGACTTGATGATTTTATTTGTCATCGTTTTTATGGGAATTTACTTGCCGCTTCACTATTACGGTAGTTTTTCAGAACTTTTCAGGCAAGTGGAAGCTTTTAAACCAGAATTGCTGACTTTTCCTAAAACGACTTACAGCATCACTTGGTTCATTAGCACGGTCTTATTTTATGTGCTTGGTTTTTATATGTGGCCACAAGTTTTTGCATCTACCTTTACCGCTAAAAATGCCAATACGTTCCGGAAAAATGCAATTATCAGTCCGCTTTATACATTAATGCTTTTATTCGTTCTTTTTATCGGTTTTACAGCGGTTCTGCAAGTTCCGGGTCTAACTGGAGAAGAAAGTGACCTCGCTTTGATCAAACTCTCCATCAAAAGTTTCGATCCTTTCTTCGTCGGAATTATCGGGGCAGCTGGGATGCTCACAGCGCTTGTCCCTGGAGCAATGCTTCTCATGACTGCGAGTACGCTCGTTTCTAAAAACATCGTATTTGGGTGGAAAAGTAAGCCAAATGAAGCTCGTGTTGCGCTTTGGTCGAAATGCTTTGTGCCAGTGCTTGGCTTACTTGCTTGTTTATTTGTTTTTCAAGGTGGAAATGCACTTGCAGCCATTTTACAAGTTGGTTATAGCCTGATCGTTCAGCTCTGCCCGGCGCTCTTTGCAAGTCTCTTAAAGAAAAACCCGCTCACAAAAGAGGGGGCGTTCGCTGGGATGGCTGTTGGGATTTTAATTACTATTTTTATCAGTAATTACAGCATGACGCTTGCCACCTTATTCCCAAACCTGCCTTCAGTCATTAGCGACATCAATATTGGTTTCTTACCACTTTTTGCCAATTTATTGGTTGCCCTTCTCATGAGCTTGATAACTCAAAAAAACCGTATGTCATCAGCCGATTAATCGGCTGGTGACATACGGTTTATTTATTTCTTTTTGGGATTGGATTTTAAGGTGAGTTTAACTACGCATTCAACTTGAGCCGTCATTGGAAACATGTCAACGGGTTGCAAATAACGAATGCGATATCGCTTTTCAAGTTGTGCCAAATCGCGTGCTAATGTACTTGGATTACATGACACATAGACGAGCTGTTTGGGTTTCACTTGCAAGACAGATCGAAGTAAGCCCGGTTCAAGTCCAGTTCGTGGCGGATCTACTACTACAATATCCGGTTTGTATCCTGCTTCTTGCCAAGAATGAAACACTTGTTCAGCAGATCCAACCGTATAGCTCGCATTTTTAATGCCGTTTTTTTGTGCATTGTGCTCCGCATCAAGTACAGCATCTTCAACAACATCCATCCCCCGAACTTCTCGTACTTTGTTAGCAAGGTAAAGACCAATTGTACCTGCACCTGAATAAGCATCCACAAGACTTTCTTCACCCGTTAACGTAAGCGCATTTTCAACTTCCGCATAGAGCTTTTCAGTTTGACTAGGGTTCAGCTGGAAAAAGGCGCGAGCCGATAAATCAAATTTTAATTCGGATAGCTTCTCTGTCATTTGTTCCTGCCCAAAAAGCTTTTCAGTTTCTGGTCCAAAAATTAGGGAACTATCGTCTTCTTTCACATTTTGCATGACGGAGACAAGATTTGGAAATTTCGCAGTGATTTTTTCAACGAAGCTTCGCCTGCCGCTAAAATTCTTACCTGTTGTTACAAGCACGAGCTGCGCTTCTCCAGTATTTATACCCACTCGAACGACAATGGTTCGAATATCTCCCGTTTTTTTGCGTTCATCATAGGCTTTTACACCCAGTTGGTCCAGTAAGTCACGTGCCGTATTGGTTAACTCCACAGTCCGCGAATCCTGTACTAAGCAATCTTCAATTGGAACAAGTTGATGACTTTCACGCGCGTAAAGCCCCGTTTCCATCTTCCCGTTAATCATCCGAGCTTGAAATTGACTTTTCCCCCGATAACGAAACGGTTCTTCCATCCCTATCGTCTCACGGATTTTTAACTTTTTGGTGTTCAACTTGGTGTGCTTTTCAAGTGCCTGGATTAACAAATCCTTTTTCAAATCAAGCTGCGCACTATATTTTAAATGTTGCAGCTCACAGCCTCCACAGGTTTCATAAACCGGACAAGGCGGTGTTACGCGAAATTCCGATTGGCGTTTGATCTTTTCCACATTTGCCACACAATAATTTGGAAAAACCTTCGTTACTTTGGCCAGTACTTCTTCACCGGAAAGCGCACCATGTACAAATATGATAGTTTTTTTATAATAACCGATTCCTTCACCATTTATCCCCATTTTTTTGATTTCAAGTGGAAAACTCTGTCCTACTTTTATCTTTGCTTCGTCCAACCGCATCTCCTCCGTTTCAATTCTTCATCCATACTATCAAAAAACTTTTATTTTGTCACCGCTTTTTAGTATAATGGGTGAGAATGGCTTTAGATTAAGGAGGCCTTTTCTTGAAAGGGATGGAAAAAAACGTGATTGTACTTGCTGGAATGATTGGAGCTGGAAAAAGCAGCTACACAGAACTCATTGCAAGAGAACTCGGTTCGGTAGCTTTTTACGAAAGTATCAAGGATAATCGGATTCTCGAAATGTTTTATGACGACCCGGCACGCTGGGCGTTCGCCTTACAAATTTATTTTCTAAACACGCGTTTTCGTAGTATTAAAGCCGCACTGCGTGATAAAAATAACGTGCTTGACCGGAGTATTTATGAAGATGCGCTTTTCACACAAATCAACTACGAAGAAGGGAATATCTCATCACCAGAAATGGATACCTACCTTGATCTGCTTGACAATATGATGGAAGAATTAGGTACACTGCCCAAGAAAGCGCCTGATTTGATGATTTACCTAAGGGGTAGCCTCGAAACCGTACTTAAGCGAATTGAAAAGCGTGGGCGCCCCTATGAACAAATCCATGAAAACCCTGGTTTGCTCGACTATTATACGCGCCTTCACGCGCGCTATGATAGCTGGTTTGCAAGCTATGATCAAAGTGCCACACTTGTTTTCGATATTGACCAAATTGACATTACAAACAGTGAAGATGCTTACGAAGTCATGCAAGCAATCCGGGCAAAACTTGCAGAAGTGCATCAACAATCCACTGATTGACTGAAAAAAGCAAGCTATAATTGAAAAGCTGATAATCTGAATAGTAAAATTAAAAATAGCCCCTATCTGTTCAATGATACACTCCCTATAAAGTAGACACTAGGAATAAAAAATCTAGTTCACTTTAGAAGGAGTGTATTTTGTTATGACT
>NZ_JAATJW010000071.1 GCF_011800755.1 Listeria valentina | reverse complement strand
GATGTCCAACACGTAGACTTAACGAATCAAGGGGATAGCTTTGATTGGCATGTGAAAGCAAGCTTCGGGAACACGACAGCAAGTTGGAACCAAGCCAGCATCACGGATAAGATCAATGATCTGCTTGAGATTCAAAGCGTGAAAGTGGTCGATGAAAACGGCACAGATGTGACGGCAAATGGGACGTTAACAACAGAAGGCAACAACGTGGTCTTTGAGATGAACCAAAAAGATGGGAGTTACACGTATCTAGCGGGTCATACGTACACGATGACGATCACGACGAAGATCAAAGCGGATGCGACAGATGAAGAATTGGCACCATACATCCAAGATGGCGGAATTCCGAACCAAGCAGACTTGAACTTTGGGAACGCGGGAGATGTGATTCATTCGGAAATTCCAACGGTAACGCCACCACCAAAAGAACCCGAGATCCATAAAGACATCAACGATGTCCAACACGTAGACTTAACGAATCAAGGGGATAGCTTTGACTGGCATGTGAAGGCAAGTTTCGGGAACACGACTGCAAGTTGGAACCAAGCGAGCATTACCGACAAGATCAATGATTTGCTGGAGATTCAAAGTGTGAAAGTGGTCGATGAAAACGGAACAGATGTAACAGCCAATGGGACGTTAACAACAGAAGGCAACAACGTGGTCTTTGAGATGAACCAAAAAGACGGGAGCTATACGTATCTAGCGGGTCACACGTACACGATGACGATTACCACGAAAATCAAAGCAGATGCGACAGATGAAGAATTAGCGCCATACATCCAAGATGGCGGAATTCCAAACCAAGCGGACTTGAACTTTGGGAATGCTGGAGATACGATTCACTCCGAAATACCAACGGTGACACCACCAGCACCTAATCACCCAGTCACACCTAATTCACCTAATCATCCATCGAAACCTATCCAATCAGATTCCCCTCAAGCCACTTTACCAAAAACGGGCGATCAAATAGAGTGGATTTGGCTTCTCATAAGCGGACTATTCTGCTTCGGTATATTGAGATATGCCTGGAGACGTAAAGAAAGTTAAATAAAGAACAGGCTTCCTAGAGGATTTATTTAAGGAAGCCTGTTTTTTAAAAGGAGATGATTCAATAGATGAGAAAAATAGGGTTGACCGCTATTATTTTTGTCGCCTTGTGGCTGATGTGCACGCCAATTTGGAAGGAAGAAATGATACGATTTCAAAGTGTACAACTCGTCAATCAAGAAAATGATAAGGGAGCTGTCAACCAAAAACAGCCGACAGAAAACCAACTCTCCCAAGTTGTGGAAGCTCCTAAATTAAGAGAAGTTTTCCAAAATTTTGCGGAGAATAAAGCCAATTTGGCTAGCAAGATTGGCCAAATCGCGATACCGAGCATCGATTTGCAGCTAGCTGTTTTAGAGGGCACTACACAAAATCATTTAATGGTGGGTGCGACTACCATGCAGCCAGATCAAGTCATGGGAGAAGGAAACTATAGCTTAGCGGGACATCATATGCGCAGTGAGCACGCTTTATTTTCTCCATTAATGAAAATAAAGAAAGGAGCGGCTGTATATCTTACAGATGGGACAACTAATTATTATTATCAAGTCAGCCGAACCATGCTTGTCAATGAAAAAGAAGTATCTGTTTTGAAAGACACAGAGTCGCCACGGTTAACATTGGTCACGTGTGATAAGCCCACTGCAACTGATAAAAGATGGGTTGTGCAAGCAACGTTGAAAAGCAAGACGCCTATGAATCAACAAGCGGAAAGCCACGCTTTTTTTGGAAAGAAAAAGGCAACGGCTATCTTGCTTATCGTGGTTTTTTCTCATCTTGCATTGTTGGTGCTGGCCGTCTTTTTGATGGTAGTCATTGAAAAAATAAGAAAAAGGAGGGCTAGATAATGCCAAGTGGACCTAAAATCACACGTAGCATTTCACTGGAAGCTCAAGAAAAGCAAATTCAGGATTATCTAAGGAACCAAAAAAAGGTAATGAATTGCCCACGCTGTGGGAAACAGATTCATATTCAACACAAAATGACGAAAGTGAAATGCCCAAATTGTCAGGCACTTTTTCAGAGAAATTTTAAAAAGAAAGGTTACAGGTAATGCCATATGAGAAAGAAAAGAAACAAAAGAATAGTTAAAAAGTGGTGGATATTGACAGGACTACTTATTCTTCTTTTACTCGCTCTATTTTTAATAGGCAAAATGTTTTTAGGCGATCAGAAGACAAAAAAAGAGAAGGGGAAAATAGCTAGTGTATCATCCTCCTTTTCAGTCCACCTTAAAGAAGTAAAGCAAGCCTCTCAAGTGGGTAGTGGCAAGTGGAAGACCCCTGCAAATGGAAAATTCGTTGTGCTTCAATTAGAGGTAAAAAACACATCTAAACAAGTCAAAACATTAAATACTTTTAACTTCAAGCTACTGGATAAAAAAACTGGAAAAATATACGGTATTGCCGAACGAGCAACGATTCGAGGGCAGATGGATAAAAAAGGGCAACTCCAAAATACTTTTTTCTTGAATAAGGTTCAGGCTGGTCAAAAGAAAAGTGGACACATTGTATTTGATTTGCCGAAAAAGGTGACGAACAACCACCCATTAAAGTTAGTCATACAAGATCAAGGGAAACAAGCCAGTATTCCATTCACTACTTCATAAATATCTTTTTTTTAAATAAGTCAAGGAGTTGTTTCATGATGGAATTCTTAGAATTTCAAGCATTTATTGAGAACGATGATTTATTTCCGTTCTATTTGAGAGAGCATGTTCTAGGAAAAAAGAAAATATTGTGGCAAGAGCAAAAAATTTCATATTCGGCAGACAAATTTATATTAATTGATAGTGGACTTGTGGTAAAAAGTTATGGAAAAAAGCAAATCATTTACCAACTAGCGGGAAAAGACCAGTTTATTTTCTTCAATCAATCGGATAGTTATTTGGAAGCATTAGAACGTACACATTATAGAGAATTTCAGATTAAAGACGTAGTTGAACAATTAGAAGAAGAAAAATTGCTTGATCATTTCTTGTTATTTATGTTCAAAAAAGAAGAAAAAATTGTCCAAAAGCTGGTAGAATTAGAAAACATGAAGGTGAAAGAGCGTATTTATTATCTACTAAACGAGCTCTTTTTCTTGGATTATGGTTCCCATATAGAAGACAAGAAAGAAGGGGTCTATAATCTCCCTTCTTGGTTGAAAATGTCTGTATTCACAAGGTTGGTTCGAACAAGTGCTGCAAATCTTTCGCAACAGCTCCACCCATTAACAAGAAATCACATCTTACGTACCCATAAAAAGCCATGGCAAATCAATGTGAAACTGTGGAATGATTTTTATAAAAACCTTTTTAACTTATAAACTTATTTTATCTAATGAATCAAGAATTTTATTGCATTGAAATGTCGATTTAGACAATCAAAAATTCTTGCTTTCAATGGGTTCGAAAGACTAAACATTTCTATAGAGTGATGAGAGGAAGCCAAGAGATAGGAAGGTTGTCTATAAAATGAAAAAACTACTAGTATGGATTTTAAGTCTTGTCGTGGTTGCGTGTATTGTTTTAGTAGAAGCTAGGTTAATTACCATTAATCAAGCAGGAGGACTTGCAGAGATTATGGATCGATATAATCCGCTTGTAAAAAAAGAAGTGGTATTTGTGAGAATCAACGAACCTGTTAGTGTGAATGCATTTGGGGATGCTACATATAGACAGAAAGCGATCAATAAAGAAGGAAAGACAAGGGTGATTGAATTTAGAGCTACACACGTATTAAAGGAAGATCACTTTTTAAAATTAAAGGTGAAGGGCTCTTATGTAAAAGACTATAAAGAAGTAACGCTTAACCATGTCCCTGAAAAAGTAATAGAACTTTTATAGTTTGCTCGTGGAGCGTGAGCGAGCGAAATGGATGTTTTGAAATAAAAACATAAAATGTAGTGCTTTTGGATCGTTAAAGAAAGGAAAGGTGAGTCGATTGAGAAAAAATGGAAAGTTGATAGCTTTTTTTATTGTAGTTTTATTGGGATGCTTATCGTGTTCAGTTTCAGTAAAAGCAATATCTACATCTATTGAAGTTGATCAGAGAGAACAGATTTTGGCTCAGGCTATGGATGAAGCTGAAAAACAGCAAATGGA
Source organism: Listeria valentina (assembly GCF_011800755.1). Taxonomy (GTDB): domain Bacteria; phylum Bacillota; class Bacilli; order Lactobacillales; family Listeriaceae; genus Listeria; species Listeria valentina. The sequence goes on along the minus strand of NZ_JAATJW010000071.1, from coordinate 7,453 downwards.
ACAGGAACATGATTTTCCAAATCGTCAAGTTCAAATAAAAATTCTTTTCATTGCTTTAGGAAATGTTACCTTGCAAAGTGAGACAAGTAACACTCAAAAAGTGATTACAATGGATGACGAAGAACAAAAGTATGCACGACAAGCAGCAAATGAACTCAGTCAAACATTAAATAAAGGGGTGCCGAATGTAAACTTTCAAGTTGATTTTAAATTTTTAGATCAAAATATTCATTACGATACAAAAAATATCGGAGATAACACACTAGTTCATGCAGATAGCTCAGAAGATTTTATGCATTTTATTAAAGAAAATTATGCTTTTGGAGAATACGATTCCATTATGACAGTTAATAGTATCACAAATAAAGGGCAAATAGGGGGAGCTGCTTCAAAAGTAAGTTATACGGGAGTGAATGGAGCCGCGTATTCTTGTGGGGTACTCAATACACAAAATACGTTTACACCTATTTATCCAGCTATTTTGTTTCTGCATGAATTCTGTCATCAAATGTCATATACACCTGTAAAGGTTCCTAAAGGGGATGTGCATGGCGCAGAAAAATATGGATACGCAAAGGATGAAAAATCAGAATTCACCTCTTTCTACTTAGATTATTTGAAGGGAAACGTTAAAGATCCCACTGATGGACTTTATTATGGTATTTTTCCTAAAATGTGGCAAGTTAGCCCACGGTTTGTTAATCACCCAGCTAAAGTGGAAGTCCAATATGTAGATCAAAATGGGAAAAATTTAGCTGAAAATGAGTACTTTTTTGGACCAGGTGGAGATCCTTATAAAACAAAAGCTGCTTCAATTAATGGCTATACTTTAGATAAAGTGCAGGGAGATTCTCCTAATGGAACATTAGAAACGGGGCAGATAAAAAAAATCAATTATGTTTATAAAAACGTGCAACCAAAAGAAGTGACTGTTCAATATGTAGATGAAGATGGAAATAAATTAGCTCCATCTGAAACCTTAAGTGGAAATTACAAAGATACTTACACAACAACAGCAAAAGAAATTACAGGGTGGAATTTAATAGAAAAGCCCGAGAATGCGGTAGGAATATTTACAGATGCAGCTCAAACGGTGACTTATGTGTATGAAAAAGTAAAAGAAGTGCTTCCAGTAGAACCGACTCAGCCACAAGATCCAACGACGCCTGTGAAATCAGATCCAATTCTTTCAACACCTACAGATCCTAACCAACCTGTTTTAGTTGTAACTGATCCTAAAGTTGGGGTTCAGGTGATAAAAGCAGAAGATCCTGCTTCATCGTTACCTAAAACGGGAGATCAAACCAATCGGTCTTTACTAGGGATGGGAGGACTCTTTCTTCTACTTGTCGGTTATCTTCTCTATCGTACTCGAAGAGAAGAGAAAAGAAAGAGAACTGATCACGAATAAATAGAAGAAAAAGAGCTTAGAACAAAATGAAAAACGATCCTAAAACATGTAAAACCCATTTTTTGAAAGGGTTCTGTGTCTTGATTTTAGGTTCGTTTCTTTTTTATTTTGAATAAGCAGATGTAGGATATAAGTTGAGATAAATCCTTTTTTCATTAAGATGAAATATGAATGTACAAGCCAACAACAAGTAAATCCATTTTCATACTTTTTCCTGAAGCGTGAAAATAGTAAATCTCTTTTTGAACGTTGCGATTCTCCCTTTTCCGCGGTGTTTTCTATGCACTTAAATTTACTCTATTGGCACTTGGTTTTTTGGGTATCTTTAGCTATTTTAAGTGAGTCAATTGAATGGGGCAAAAGGAAGGTAAGATTCCTGATTGAAAAATAAACATAAAAAGCCAATATAGAAAAAGGGAATAAACCATACTGGTAAAAAGGGAGTTGGAAAAGCATCCATAAAAAGGGAGAAAAAATGGATGTTTTTCATTGGATAAAACTAGCTTATCGTCTGGAATTTAAAATGAGCTAGGAATACAATGAAAATTCAATAATAATGATCTGTTTTTTTGTGTTCAGAAAATGGGTTGTATTAGTTCCATTCTAATAGCTAAAAGTAACATTCTTTAAGTCTGGAGGTTAAAAATTTCGGACTTGCTCCGATGATATATTTTATGAGCCCACTCGATTGTTGAGTATGTGTTATACTAAAGGCAGATCAAAAAGGGGAAGGAAAGGTTGGAAGGCTATGAATTTATTTGAACTCCAACAATGGATTGAACAAGATCAAGTACTTCTTTTTCATCTTAAGCACAAAGCTAAAGGAACAATTCGGCATTTGGAGAAAGGAAAAAAATGTCATGTAAATCCAGAAAAGCTCCTACTGGTGGAAACGGGTATTTTAGCTTCCTGTTATCAAGAGCGAGACCTGATTTATGCACTCACGCCCCCTCGCGATTATTTACGAATGAGTCAGCCAGATACTTATGTGGAGGCATTAGAAAGAACGAACTATTGGGAATATGATTTAAACGAGGTCGAAGCCATTTTTAAATCAGATGCACTTTTTACGCATCTTCTTCTCTCGCTCCTTCAAAAAGAAAAACGAATCTTAGAGCGACAGTTATTTTATGCCACACATAACGTAGAAGAGAAGATGCGGTATACGCTCTCCTCTTTTTTGCAGCTGGCTGTGAAACTTTCCTATCCACAGAAAAGCAGACAAACTGACATTTTGTTTCCCAAATGGTTCCATCTAAAACTATTAGCCCGGCTGGTAAATGCCACAACTGTTTCAGTCTCTAGAGCTCTCCCATCTGTTGCGCAGCAGATGAATCTGGAAACGAAGACAAAACCTTGGCGATGGAGGAAACCAAAAGAAAAATAAAAAGAGACCAAAACGATTTGTTTCTTTTTGGTTTTTTTAATGGAATAGAAATCGAAATTGTCACAAATTAGACACAGACGGTGAAGGGAAACTGTGCTATTGTATACATGTAGAAAATTAAAACAGAAGGAGATGGCGTAGAATGTCAGGACAAATCAGAATGAGCCCGGCTGAATTACGAGATCGTGCCAAAACCTACGGCACAAGCGCTCGGGATATTGAACAAATGCTACAACGCTTGTCGCAAACCCAAGAACAACTTCGGAGCGAATGGGAAGGACAAGCTTTTGCAAAATTTGATGATCAGTTTAATCAATTGAAACCAAAAGTAACGGAATTTGCGAACTTGATGGATCAAATTGAACAACAACTTCAAAAAACAGCCAGTGCTGTGGAAGAACAAGATCAACAACTTTCTCAAAACTTCGGGTTTTAAGCCTCATACCGAATACGCCCCTTATGAGTTTCTCGTAAGAGGCGTTTTTTCTAAAAAGTGAAAAGGAGAGGACGAAGAATGGACACAGTAGCGAGTGATTTGGGGCAAGCCTCCGAAAAAGCCACCGCGCTTCAACAAGCGGTTTCGCTCCTCCAGACACAAGGAACAACCGTGACCAAGGATGAAGAAACAACAGTTGGAGGGAATGCACAGGCGCACACGGCCATTCAAGCAGAAGACGAGGCGGTTTCCCAGATTGCGAGTGCGTTAACGACAGCAAGTACGAACTTGCAAAGCGTTGCAGAAGCCTTTGCAGCAAAAGATGCGGAAATAGGAGCCAGCCTTTCACCGATTAGAGGACCAACACCATGAAGACGTGGACCGAGTGGCAGCAAGAAGAACGGCGGTTAATGAGGAAAGTGGACGGAAATCAACAAAAAAGGCGTGCTGTTCAGCAACTTCAAGAGGCCTACGAGAACCATTTTCGACAAGGACTCCGATTTGTGGAAGAGGTGAGTTGGCGGTTTCGGAAAAATGATCGGGCTTTTTTGCGCGAACAAATGCAAGAACGGGTTTTCTCTCTTTCACGATCGACGCAAGAGCATTTTGAAGAGATGGAAGGATCCTTCCAACAAGAAAAAAGAGACTTGGAAGACCAAGTCAATGAAGTCGCCTACGGAAAAAGAAAAGCATTCTTAGACGAACAGGAGGGGAAAGCATGAGCATTGATATGTATGTGTCAAAGTCGAAAGCCCAAGCGACTAGTACGAGTCAGGTTTGCCAGCAACATTTAGAGGGCTATGAAGCTCTTCAACAAGCGATTCATCAATTTACGGTAGATAGCCCTTTATTGAAAGGGAAAGCGTATGATTCGGCCAAAGCTTTTTATAGCGCGGTTCTGTTGCCCCTTGTTCAGGCTGGAATCCTTTTAACGGAAGCGACAGAAGAAGCCGTCCAGAAATTCCCAGAGCGTTATCAAAGTGAAGTGGACAGTGGAGATCTCAAACAATCGGAGCTGGAAGAACAAATCCGGCAGGCAGACAACCTTATCAACCAAGCAAATGCGCTACAGAAACAAGTGCTGCAATCTCCATTACCAGAGACGGATCAGCAAACGCAGCTGAAACTTAATCAAGCTTTGATAGAAGTTTACCAAACGAGTAAAAAGGAACTCGAAGACAAACTTCGAAAATTAGTTGCTTTTCATGCGAGTTCACCGAGTATTTTTTCAGAAATTGCGAGCTTGAAACAGGCTATTGATCAAGGGATTGCCCAAACCAAGACGGCTTGGAATTCCTCAACAGGAACTTTTACAGTTCCAAAACAGAGCGATTTGACGTGGACTGAAACAATTAAAAATAAATACGAAAAATATCTGGAACTGGCTAGCACGGGACTGATGGCTGGAGGATATGCTTCTACAGCAAATGTGGTTCGAGCCGAAAGTCAGGCAAGTATTAAAAAAATTAAAGGCGGGACTTGGCATAATTCATCCGTTAGGAGCACAAGATCCGGTAAAAAAACATGGGGGCAAGTAAATGGTGATGTAAACCGTTTTAGAACAGTAAAAAATGCCAAAAAAGCTGACGAAATTATTAATGGAACAGGAAGAATATCAAGTGGTTTACCGAGAAGTATAGGAGTTTTTGGAGGGGTAACAGCGGTTCTTGATGGGGGATTGACTTATCTTGAAAGAAGAGACGAATATGGAGAAACGAGTGCTATGATAGATGGTGCTGTACATACGGGTACGGCAGTGGGGTCTTTATATGCAGGGGCCGCAATTGGTTCACTTATTCCTATTCCAGTAGTTGGAACCGTAGCAGGAGCAGTTGGAGGTTATTTAGTCAATGGTATTTCTAACACACTTTACGATGGATTTGCTCATGGAGAATGGAACTGGGATAATTTTAAACTGTGGTAAAATACAGAGAAGAGATTATGACAAAATTCGTTCTATGAGGAGAACCCTTTAATGAAGAAAATTATTTATATTGGAGAAACGGCTGGTTATACAGTTTATTTTGATAGAAAAAGAAAGCAAATTTTAAAATCAAAGAAAAGTCAATGGTTAAGTAACAAAAAGACTAGAAATAATTCAAAGGTTATTATTTTAATTCTTATAGCCATTATATTGGGTGGAAGTGTACTAACATTTTTTGGGAAAGATCAGTTTTTTACGGGAGAATATACGATTGGCATGTTGTTTTTTTTGATTCTTTTTTGGATATTTGAATTCTCCTTTTTAGCAACTCTTACTCACCGGATATTATATAAGGATATCAAAAATGCAGAGAAAGCCACAAAAAAAGAATTTAGAAATGCTGTCCAAAATAATAATATATGGAATATCTTTAACAATAAAAAGGTTACGATCACTAAGAAAATTTTTGCATGGATACTTACTTTACTGTTTTTAAGCATGACAATGGGATTTTTCTTTATTCTATTTAAGATTAACGAGCAAGGTTCGTTTTTAGGAAGTCCAATAGGAAGTGAACTTATCCCATTAAGTCTTTTTGGTATACTTCCCTATATTGCATTTTATCTCGTGTGGCAAAATAACCTGATTGGATGGTTTAATGTGGTGGGAAGTTATCAAAAAAGAAAATTGGAGGAAAGAAAAAATGAATGAGAAAATTTTACCACTAGGTAGCGTAGTTACTTTAAAAGACGGAGATGGATCCATATTAATGATCGTTTCCAGAGCAAGTGTGATAGAAGATAGGAAAAAAGCCTTTTTTTATGATTATGGAGCTGTATTGATTCCCCAAGGGATGATATCCCCCGAAGCAGTCTATTTTTTTAATCGAGAAAATGTCAGTCAAGTCTTATTTAAAGGATTTTTGAATGAGGAAGAAAGGGAGTTTGCTGAACAATACGATCAAATGATTGAGGAGAATGAAGTTCCCAAAGGGACTGTTGATTGAGCAATTTAACTAATTTTATAATCAGAGACAAGTCTAGAATTTATAAATTCTAGACTCTTTAGTCTAATTAACCATAGATTTAATAGACAATTGTACGAACTTCTTGTTCATAAATGGAGAGCTATGATTTATAGAATTTAAGATAATGATAGTTGAACGGTTTACTGAATAAATAGGCTTAGCGATACAAATTTTGCAATAGAATCAGTGGGCTAAAAGTAGTGCGATTTTGATAGTGATTTTTATATATTCTAGAGTTTTTTACGAAATTCTCGAGGCGTCTTATGATAAACACTCTTAAATTCTTTATTGAACTGCGAGTAGGAAGAAAAACCACTTTCTTCGATAATCTGCATAATTGGTAACGAAGTATGGTGCAGTTGATATTGAGCATATTCGAGTCTAATAGTAGTCAAATATTCATAGAAAGACAAACCTAAATTTTTTTTGAGGAATCTGGAAAGGTATGTTGGATTTAGATGGACTAAGTCTGATAATTCTTGTAGGGAAATGTTTTTATGGAAATTTTGTTTTAAGTAATTTGTTATGATTTGAATACGATCGAAATATTTTTTATTAATATTTTTTTCCTTGGGAGTTAATTCGCAACTATAATCTGTAAGCAGCATCTCTATGATTTGAAAAAGTAATGAATAAGCTCTTAAATACATATAGGGTTCTTGACTTTCTACAGTAGCTAATAGGGATTTTATATGTCCAGTGAAGATAGATTTTCTGTCAGTAGACCCTAACGATTCATGAAATTGATAATAATCAATTTTGGGAATGACTTCACGCAAGAAAGGATAGGATATTTGCAAGACAATCCCTTCTAGCCGCTTGCCTTTAAAAAAAGTAGAGTGGATAATATTAGAATTTAAAATGTAAAATTGGCCAGACTTAATTTTAAGCTGTGAAGTATTGTCAGTAATTTCCAATACCCCGTTTGATATATATATAATTTCAATTTCTTCATGAAAATGTGGAATAATAAAGGATTGTTTTTCATCCAAACTACGAAAAATACGAATAGGGATATTTTGATGTAATGAAATAATTTCGTGCCATAGTTTACTTTCTTTTTCCATTTTCCCACCTCTTAAAAGTTGAAATAAATATAAAATAAAGTAATGAAAGCGACTAACTTTTCTCTAAAAAAGGTTCTATAATATAGATGTCTAACAAAGTAATATAATGAATGGGAGGCTTTAAATGAATCCAGCACTAGATATTAAAACTTTTATTCCAGATGTAGAGGCAAGGACAATGCCAGATGGTCGTCTTTATAT
>NZ_JAATJW010000070.1 GCF_011800755.1 Listeria valentina | reverse complement strand
GTTCAGTGCGCTCAAAAATTAGTTTTTCCTTGAAAATAATTTAAAAGTTCAGCTTGACTTATTACCACTAGACTTTTGGGATTATGCTTTTACGGGAAGCTCATTTCCCATCAAAGCTTGCTCGCGCTCTGGTATGACTTGTATCAAGTTTTCTCCGACTTGAATTTGCTGACTATCATCTGGACTTAAAAGAGATAAATAGTCATCAGAATTCGTGATTACGACTAAAACAGTTGGATCATAGCCGGATGCCTGAATTTTATCTCGGTCAAAATTTACTAAAGGCGTTCCTTGCTTGATCGGCTCGCCTTCAGCAACTAGACGCTCGAAATAATTTCCTTCTAAGTTAACGGTATCAAGCCCAATGTGAATCAGAACTTCCACGCCTTCATCCGATACTAAGCCAATTGCATGTCCTGTTGGAAAGATCGTTTGCACATGTCCATTTATCGGAGAAACGATTTGACTAGAACGAGGCATGATCGCAACTGTTTTCCCCATCAACTCTTTTGAAAAGGTCTCATCTGGTACATCTTCTGTTAGATAGACATCCCCTGTTACAGGACTTTTCACGTGAAAGACTCGAGACTCAGCATCGCTTTTCTTTGTTTCTCCTCTGTCACTTTCCTCTTCGTTAACTTTAAACACCGTTTTGGCAAGAAAGATAGTCAAAATAAAGGAACTGATTAATGTCACAGCAAAACCAAGCAAAAAGCCAACCGTTGCATCATTCAAATAAACTGGAATAGACAAGATGCTTGGCATGGTAATCGCCATTGCTTTCGCTCCCATCGATGCTCCAACAGCTCCACCGATTGCTCCACCAAGAGAAGCACCCACAAAAGCCGCACGATATTTTACGAGTACTCCGTATAGAGCAGGTTCTGTGATACCTAAAAATCCTGAAACGGTCGAAGATAAAGAGATTTGCTTCATTTTTTTATTTTTTATAATGAGGTATATGCCAAATGCCGCTGTCGCTTGCGCCATTGTACTCATAAAATTCATCGCTCCCATTTCCGAATACCCGTAAGTGGAAATCTGTTGAATGACTATCGGACGCAGCGCATGGTGCATGCCCATCAAAACAAGGAATGGTCTCGTTCCGCCAATTATCGCTCCGGCTAGTAGTGGTGAAAAATCAATTAATACTTGAATACCTTTGGCCACGTAATCGCCAATGTAAAAGCCAAGCGGTGCAATCCCAAAAAGCATGATCGGAACTACAATTAAAAGCGATAATAAGGGAGTGAAAATAACGGTTATCATGCTTGGCAGTCGCTTATCAAAAAAGCGATATACGTAGCTTAAAAACCAAACAGATAAAATAATCGGGATAACAGACTGGCTATAATTCACCATCGGGATTGGTAAAAAGCCTAAAAAGAAAACGGAAGCTGCTTGTTTAGCTCCTGCCGCCGCAATAATAGTTGGGTAAAGCAAAACGCCGGCTAGTGTCGCTGCCATATATTCGTTTGTTTTATAAAATTTAGCTGCACTGATAGCGAGTAGAAATGGGAAGAAGTAAAACATCGCATCGCTTGCTACATTCAGTACGAACATTGTTCCACTTGCTGGATCTGCCCATTTTAAAGTCGTGAATAAATATAAAATTCCTTTTAACATCCCTCCACCAATAATCGGAGCTAAACTTGGAACTAAAATAGCTGACAAGGCATTGATTAGCCGGTTTAAGATGGATTCTTTGGGTTTCGTTGCTTTTTCTACTTGTTCTTCTTTTTCAAGTCGAGGAATTTTTGAAACAATAGCCCGGTAAACTTGCGCCACTTTGGGTCCGATAATAACTTGGTATTGCCCGCCTTTATTTTGAACACCCATCACATCATCGAGCGCTTTTATTTGTTCTGTAGCCGCTTTTTTATCATCTTTTAAATTAAAACGTAATCGGGTTACGCAATGCGTGAGGCTTACAATGTTTTCCTCTCCACCTACATATTCAATCACTTTTTCTGCCGTTTGGTTTGAATTCATGTTTGCTTAACTCCTTTCTAATAAAAACCTGTCCACAAAGTGCTTTTCTTAAAAGCCCAAAGTGAATAGGTTATGCCAGCCAAACTGTTACGATTCCTGAATGAATGCTATTTAGTTAGCCAAGAAGACGTACTAAGTGAAGTGTCAAATAAAGATTTTCATCTTCGCTTACTTGTGCATCAAATCGTTTTGAAAGATAGCCACTGATTTTTTTACTGATTTGATATTCTTTTGGATACTGGTCAATAATTGTTCTTAACAGTTCTGGATTGGTTTCTTGCGTAAGTTCCAAATCTATTTTATCCAGTCGTAATACAAAATACCGCAGATGATTCACAAATCTTTGATAAGAAACACTCTCTTCATCGATCCGCTTGGATGAGCTCATTGCAATCAGTTTGCTGACATCTCGAGAAATTTCCAATAATTCAATCGTTGACCCAATTGAATCCAAGTTTTGTGTATTATTGATGATATGAAGCGCAATAAATGCTGCCTCGGATTCAGGTAATTCAATCCTTCTAAGTCGATTCATTTTTTCTACAATTTGCTTTCCTAATTGGTATATCTTTGGATAATAGTGCTTGATTTCCCATTCCAATGGACTATGAATATCAATTTCTTGCTCTAGCCTTTTAAACGCAAAGATCAAGTGGTCTAAAAGGCCAAAAAATAAGCCTTCATTTACTTTTTCATTCATTTCGGTCCCAATAATTTTTGTTAGCTGGGAAGTTAAGGCTATATCATCTTCACTAGCTTCACCAAGTTCTCTTGCCATCTGTTCAGCACTACGCTCTCCACTCGGTAAATAAATCGTTTGGACTCGATTTGAATCAATTTCATCTCCAGGGTAAGCGTTAAAACCAATTCCTTTTCCAATAAGAATGCCTTCTCCACTAGTCGCCCCAACTTCGGTTGCTAGTACAACATTATTGTTAATTCTACGCTTTACTTTCATTTTGTCCCTCCTTTCTTGCGCAAAAAAAAGACCACAATCCATCCAAAGAATCAAAAATTCTTTAAATAGATTATGGTTATGCCCACAGAAGCGGTTACAATTCCATTACAATTACAAGATACCACGTAGAGAAAGCGCTGTTAATAAAATATGGAAAAGAAATACCTAACTTCTTCTTTTTCTCTTTATTTCTATGCTTTTCAAATATTTTCACGGTTTATTTAGTAAAAACGTAAAAAAATGGTTGCGCTTTCAGCTTCTTTATAGTATATTTTGATTATAGAACTTGTATATACAAGTTAAAAAGGAGGAAAATGTCATGGCAAAATATGCAGATGACGCAAAAGCGCTTTTTGAACTGGTCGGAGGCAAAGAAAATATTTCATCTGTTACACACTGCGCGACTCGAATGCGCTTTGTTTTACAAGATCCAGATCAAGCGGATATTGAAAAAATTGAGGCGCTAGCTTCTGTGAAAGGTACATTTACACAAGCTGGTCAGTTTCAAGTTATTATTGGGAACGATGTTCAAGAATTTTACAATGAGTTTGCTTCTATAAGCGGAATTGAAGGCGTTAACAAAGAAGAAGCAAAAACGGATGCAAAAAAGAATATGAGTTTGCTACAGCGCATGCTCGCTGCTCTTGCCGAAATTTTCACTCCACTCATTCCTGCAATTGTTGTTGGTGGGTTAATTCTAGGTTTTAGAAATGTAATCGGTGACATTAAGATGCTTGAAGAAGGCACAAAAACGATTGCTCAAGTTTACCCTTTCTGGAATGGAACTTATAACTTTTTATGGTTGATTGGGGAAGCTATTTTTCATTTCTTACCAGTTGGGATTACTTGGTCAATCGCCAAAAAAATGGGAACCACACAAATTCTTGGGATTGTTCTCGGGATTACACTTGTCTCCCCACAACTTTTAAATGCGTATGCTGTGGCTACAACAAAAGCGGCAGATATTCCGTTTTGGGATTTTGGATTCGCACATATTCCTATGATTGGTTATCAAGCACAAGTCATTCCTGCTATGCTTGCCGGTTTCTTACTCGCTTATCTTGAAATTGGCTTACGTAAAATTGTCCCAAATGCGGTTTCTATGATCGTGACACCGTTCTTTGCTCTTGTTCCAACAGTTCTTGCAGCTCATCTCATTCTTGGTCCGATCGGTTGGAAAATCGGGGATGTCATTGCAAATGTCGTTTATAGTGGTTTAACAAGCTCGCTTAGTTGGTTGTTTGCTGCCCTGTTTGGTTTCTTGTATGCCCCGCTTGTTGTAACGGGCTTACATCACATGACAAACGCGATTGATCTCCAATTGATGAGCCAGTTCCATGGAACCAATCTTTGGCCGATGATCGCTTTATCAAACATTGCTCAAGGCTCTGCTGTTTTGGCTATTATTTTCTTGCACAAAGGAAACGAAAAGGAAGAACAAGTTTCGATTCCGGCTACGATTTCTTGTTATCTCGGTGTCACGGAACCCGCCATGTTCGGGATCAATTTAAAATATCTTTATCCGTTTGTAGCTGCCATGATTGGTTCAGGCATCGCCGCTATCATCTCTGTTTCAAGTGGAGTCATGGCAAACTCGATCGGCGTAGGCGGTATTCCAGGAATTCTTTCCATCCAGCCGCAATACTATATTATATTTGCGCTTTGCATGCTAATTGCGATTGTCGTGCCTTTCATTCTCACAGTTCTTTTCCGCAAATATAATATTTTAAACAAAGTCGACCAAGCGCCGATTCGCACATTTGGAAAACGAGAATTCCGAACGGATTCGAAAAAAGCAGATACTATTTAATGAAAGAGGTTTAATGATGGGTAATATAGCCGACAAAACGATTTATCAAATCTACTTGCGTTCTTTTTACGATTCAAATGGAGACGGGGTTGGGGATCTTCCAGGAATCACTGCCAAACTGGATTACTTAGAAAACTTAGGTGTGGATTTAATTTGGATCAACCCTTTCTATCCCTCCCCTCAAAATGATAATGGTTATGATATTTCTGATTACACCGGGGTCGATCCGCGCTTTGGAACAATGGAAGATTTTGATACACTCGTGCGCGAAGCGAAGAAGCGCTCGATTGGTGTCATGATTGACCTCGTGTTGAATCATACTTCTACCGAACACGAGTGGTTTCAAAAAGCACTTCAAGGGCACCCTAAATATCGTGACTTCTATTATTTTAAAAAGGGAAAGGGAGGCCTTCCGCCAACGAACTGGGCATCTAAATTTGGCGGTTCAGCATGGGAAAAGTTAACTTCCTCTGATGATTTCTACATGCATCTCTTCGATGTCACGCAAGCCGATTTGAACTGGTCGAATCCAGAAGTTCGAGAAGCGCTTTACCGAGTGGTCGACTTTTGGACTCAAAAAGGAGTCGAGGGGCTCCGGCTGGATGTACTAAATTTGATCTCAAAGCCGGACAAGCTGGAAGATGATTTCATCGGCGACGGGCGCCGCTTTTATACAGACGGACCGCACATTCACGAATATTTAAAAGAACTTCATGCAAAAACCTTTGGCAAGAAAGACCTGATCACGGTGGGCGAAATGTCCTCAACGAGCATTGCCAATTCGATTCGCTACAGCAACCCAGCTGAAAAAGAACTGTCGATGGTATTCCATTTTCATCATTTGAAAGTCGATTATAAAAATGGTGAAAAATGGCAGCTCGACCAGGTTCGGTTTGCTGAATTAAAAGAACTTTTCCATACTTGGCAAGTGGATATGGCAAGCGGAAATGGCTGGGATGCCCTTTTCTGGAACAATCACGATCAGCCACGTGCACTCGGCCGCTTCACATCCGACAAGCCAGAATTCCATTATCAAGCGGCGACGCTTCTTGCGGCAACGATCCATTTGATGCGAGGCACGCCTTACATTTATATGGGCGAAGAAATTGGGATGATCAATCCAAGGTTTAAAGACATTCAAAGTTACAGTGACATCGAGACAATCAATCATTATCAATTGCTTCAAGAAGAAGGCCTATCCGAGCAGGAAACTATGGAAGTTATCCAAGCGCGATCACGTGATAATAGTCGAATTCCGATGCAATGGGAAAATGATGCCAAAGCAGGTTTCACAACGGGAACACCTCTTTATCCAGTTTCAGATAGCGTTTCTTGGATTAATGTTCAGGATGCGCTTCGAGAGCCAGATAGCATTTTTTACTTTTATAAGAAACTGATTGAATTAAGGAAAACGCATTCTGTGATTCAATTTGGAAACTACACACCTTATTTGGTGGATGAAGAGCGCATCATCAGTTATCTTCGTGAAAATGAAGAAGCCACTCTACTTGCGATTCATTATTACGGGGAAATGCCGCATGAAATTCCACTTCCTGAAGCTTTCCTTCATGGAGAGATTTTGCTTTCGAATGTGAAGCGAAATCAATTAGCCAAGCGAATCACGTTACAGCCTTATGAAACTTTGGCTATTCTTTTACCCAAATAAAACGAAAACAAGCCTTCGAAAATGAAGGCTTGTTTTAACGTCTGCGAGCAAAATCAATGAAGCGAAAGCGGTCGAGTCTGTGGCGCGATTCTGTGTACTGGAAAAGCGTTGTATCTTGCAAGAAAACCGCGCTTCGCACCACAACAACGTGGGTGTCTTCTTCTAAATCCAGCCATTTTCGGTCTTCTGATGTCACAGGCTCAACGGTAAATTCTTTTTGCGCATAGCTGATTTCGTAGCCAAGCTCCTGTTCTAAATATTCATAAAGCGAGTTTTCCAGTTGCTCTTCAGTAATTTTATTCATTTCCGGTTCTAAAAGAAAATCTTTGTCTAAAATAACGGCTTCATCTCTCAAATACCTGACTCGCTCAATATGCCAAGCTTTTGATCCTTCAGGTAAGGATACGTACTTTCTCACTTGTTCTGGTAGCGGCTCGTACTCATTTTTGATCACTCGTGTAATAGCATTCATGTGCTGTTCTTGATGTAATTCTTTGAAGCTTGTTAAACCTGAAACGGGAAACGAGTAGCGCTCCCGGTCTATCACAATGGAGCCTTTTCCCTGCATTTTTTGGATAAAGCCATTTTCTAGCAGTAACACAAGTGCTTTACGAATGGTTTCACGCGACACTTGAAATTCTTTTGCTAATTCGTTTTCACTTGGTAGCAATTCCCCTGCCTGATAAACTTTTCCAAGAATTCGATTTTCAATCTGTAAATAAATATCGTAGTATTTTTTTTTATTCAAATTCCTCACCCGCCATTATTGTAGCATAATTAGCTCTAAAAACCACTAGTTTTTGTATCTAATGCCCTTTATATTTCGCAACAGGTTCGGTACCGCCGTTTGCTTTCATTTTCGTTTAAATTTCCCATAAATGAACAACCTCCTAATAGAACGGATAAATCAATGATGGAAATCGCTATTTTTTTAAAATCCATCTTCACGCCCTTTTCTCTATTTATATAAGCGATGCCTCTTATAGGATACACAATAAGAGGACCCCATTTAAAATTAAAATTCGAAGTTTAAGGATGACGTATCAAAAATTGGTTTCAAATAAATTCCAAAGCGACAATCCAAGATGAAATTTTTGCGGTAAAACTACTGATTTTATGGTACACTTAAGTTAGATGTAGGCGTTTTTTTACTACGAACTAAAATTTCAGAAAGGGGCATTCTAAGATGAAGCAAACAGAAAGCGAAAAGCCACTGGTTATTAAAATTGTTGTCAGTGTTTTAGTTGGTCTATTTTTACTTAACTTAATGCCAATTTTGGCTATTTGGGGCTAATTGCAAGCTTGCCAAATTACAAATTCTATGCTAATTTTAAAAAGAAAATTAAATGGCTTTTTATGGTGAGACAGTTGAAGCAGCCGAAAGTTGCTTTGATGCTTTTTTAGAAAAAAGACTCCGTTGATTCGAAGGAATCTTCGGGGTATTTTTTTGCGCTCACCGTGCAAGAAAGGAGATTGATTCATGACAAAAAAATGGGCATTTACTTTTGGGAAAATTATTATCGGGGCTTTTATTTTTTCTCTTGCCGTCAATATTTTTGCAATTCCCAATCATTTAGGGGAAGGCGGCGTAACGGGACTTACGATGATCCTTTACTACGCTTTTGGGATTGCGCTAGCGATTACAACATTAATTTTCAACGGAATTTTGCTTGTCATTGGCTATAAATATCTCGATCGGCAAACGATTATTTTAACGATTATCGCTATTCTTTTTACTTCATTATTTTTACGATTGACAGAACCGATTGCTTTTCAAACTGACCAAACGATTGTTGCTGCCATTTTTGCTGGGGCACTTATGGGGTTTGGGATGGGGCTCATTATGCAAGGTGGCGGAACCACTGCAGGAAGTGCCATTCTAGCCAAAATTGCGAACAAATATTTAGGTTGGAATACAAGTTACGCTTTGTTATTTTTTGACTTAATTGTTGTGATTCCGTCTGTATTTATTATCGGGTTTCAGAACATGTTATTTACGATTTTATCGCTTTATACTTCCACGAAAGTCCTTGATTTTATCCTCGAAGGCTTCAATCCTAAGAAATCTGTCACGATTATTTCGGATCAATATGAAGCGATCGCAAAAGAAGTTGATTTAAAGATTGGTCGCGGAATAACACTTTTTGATGCTGAAGGCTATTATACAAGACAAGGGAAGAAAATTCTTTACATCGTGATCAGCAGGCAACAACTTTTACCACTCACAAAGATTGTTAATAAGCATGATGAAAAAGCCTTTTTTATTATCAATGATGCGCAAAGCGTTGTTGGTGAAGGCTTCACAAAACAAATTACAAGTGAATAAAATCATCAAAACGGAAGCGAAATTTGCTTCCGTTTTTTTACGTGCGCTCAATCTTCTGCCACATTTGATTCTTGAAGTAGTTGATACATTTCGCGTCCCTTTTCTGTCAGCTCATAATAAATTTCCTGGCTGTCTACTTGCTTGCGCCTCAAATAATCTTTCCATTCTAACCAGTAGACGGTATGTAGAAGTTCCGTTTTGGAATGGTAGTGTACTCTTTTGGCATTCAACTGTCTTAATGTTAATTGCGTGATTTGTGTTTGTGGCTGCTTATAAGTAGCTCTAAGAATCACAAAAATACTATCTGCATTCGGGACCTTCATTGAATCACTTTCTTTCTTAGGCGCTTAAACTGCTTCCAAACGCTTGTCTCTTTTTTCGAGAGATTGCATACTTCCATTCCCATTTTCTACTAAACTGAAACGCTAAAATCCAGAAACTATATCATTTCTGCATGGCGAATTTGCTCTATCAAAGCAACTTGGATGGTTCCGTTTTGTTCTTGCAAATAAATTCGATTTTCTAAAAAGCTAAGTACTTTCCCAGTTAAATCTGCTTCATATACATGCTCTTCATTTAATTCCGCCATTTGCAAGGAAACCAATTTTCCCTTTGAAAAAGCTTCTTCAAGAACCTCACCAATTTGCTCAAGGCTCATCTCTTCTTTTGCTGCAAAAATTTGTCTTTGCTTTTGATCTTCTGCTTCCATTTGTGCGGTGTGATCAGACAAATAAAACCCTGACCACTTCATCATGCCACGATCTATATATGTTTTTTTTACTTGTCTGAGCCATTCCTCTGCCTCTTCTTCCCTCTCATTCATGGGCTTTACCATCCAAGCCGTCCATTCCACCTGCATGTCCGCCGACGAGTGTTGCACGACGTAATGCCGTTGCTCCTTCGAGGAGGGAGTGGGCATAAAAAATGGAAGTGAACGAATACTTATTTCGAATGTCTGAGATCGTTTGGTCAATCACCTCTTCACGCATTAAAACATTGGGGTCTTCAAATAAACTAAGTTGAAAAGCGGAAACAGGATATAATTTGCCAATATAAAGGCTGATCGTACGGACTTCAGAATGATTCCAGTATTTTTGAAACAAGCGTAGCACATGTCGTGTTAAGCGCTTGCTGTGATTAGTTGGCGGTATTTTCATCTGATGTGAAAAGGTACTCCGACGCTTGCCATCTTCATATGCATACTGCATATGGAGGCTTAAAACGGAGCCTTCCACTTGTTTAGTTCGCAAACGCTGGGCGAGCTGCACACACATTTCTGCTAACACAATTTGGATTTTCGAAGCACTGGTGTAGCCCCTTGGAAGTACTTGAGAGTTTCCAATTGATTTTTCTTTTGGTTGATATTTTTCCTTTTCAGCTAATATGGAGCGGTCAATTCCCCAGGCGTGCATATAATATTGCAGGCCCATCACACCAAAACGAGTCTTTAATAAAAAAGGATTACTAAGTGCCAAATCCCCAACTGTGTAAAGTCCCAACTGATTCAAACGAAGTTCCATCCGCTTGCCGATTCCCCAAAATTTGCTTAATTGAAGCGGCCACATTTTTTGTTTAACATCTTCATAGCCCCAATGTGCAAACATGCCTGCATTTTTCTTAGCTTCTACATCCATACAAACTTTTGCCAATAACACATTGACTGATAACCCAATCGTCGTATAAAGTCCTAGTTCGAGAAAAATGGCTTGCTGAATTTTAGAACAAACCTCTTCAGGGCTTGCCCCAAATAAGTGATAGCTTTTTGTTAAATCACCAAATTGTTCATCAATGCTGTAAACATGGATATCTTCATCGGCCATATAACGTCTAAAAATGGCTAAAATCTTTTTATG
This sequence comes from Listeria valentina, assembly GCF_011800755.1. Classification (GTDB taxonomy): domain Bacteria; phylum Bacillota; class Bacilli; order Lactobacillales; family Listeriaceae; genus Listeria; species Listeria valentina. Next base: position 1,314 of record NZ_JAATJW010000070.1, on the reverse strand, counting down.
ATAAGTCATATATAGCTTCATCCGTGGCGGGGCAATGACAAGTTCTGGATGTTTCGGTACATCAAAACCACGGCAAACATTTGATACGTTTAGCTTTTTCTTGGCAGCAGGGCTTGCAGAAAGTACAAGTCCGCTTGTATTCCTGTCTCCACTCATAACAACAAGCATCGTTGTCATCGGATCAAGACCGTGTGAAAGACATTCCACGCTTGCATAAAAACTTTTTACGTCTAAGCAAAACACATGATGAAGGGGTTCGTCTTGATAATAAGTCACCCTTCTCACCTCTTCTAAAAAATTCATTTCCTGTAAACTCATTATACGAACATACGTTCTTTTTTGCAATAGGAAAAAACACACATTTTTGCTTAACGAAATTTATTTCACACGAAAAAATGAGTCAAAGTTCAGAGAACCTTGACTCATTTTTATTGTTATCATTTTACATTTAACGGCTTAGTACCAACCATATTGTTCGTGGTGTGCTTTCGCATTGCTCCATGAACCATAACGGCTTTGTACATAACTATTGGCTACACGTTCTTGGTTAGCTTGAGAATAGTCACCTTTCAAATATGAATTTGTTAGTTGATAGCGTCCGATATATTTACCAGATGCGCTTCTTGCACCGTAAGAACCACCAGATTCTCTTTGTGCAATCCATTCCTTAGCTTGTTCATCACTTGAACTCCCTGTATTGGCTGCTTTAGCTTGAGTTTGAGTTTGCTGTGTAGCTTGTTGTTGTCTTGGTTGGCTGCTTTGCGTTTGGCTTTGGCTAGGTGCTTGCTGTTGTTGCGTAGTTGCTTGACCTTGGCTTGCCGCAGCTTGAGTTGTAGGTTGAGCTGTTTGACTAGCTCCTCCGTTTCCAACTTCCAGCGTTTGACCAACATAAATTAGGTTAATATTAGCAATCCCATTTAATTGGGCAAGATTAGCGACAGTAGTGTTGTGTGCATTAGCAATTTTAGATAACGTATCCCCTTTTGCAACGCTCACAGATTCAGCGTTTGCTAAATGACCTCCTACAACCGTCGTTACTCCTACCGTTAATGTAGCTACAGCCATCTTTAGTACGTTTTTCTTCATTATTAAAAAACCACTCCTTAATTTTTAATGCGAACTAATCATAACACACCAACATTTCAAATCAACTACTGATTCATTTCATATTATTTCAATATGAAGTCAGTCTCCAGATTTAGTTGTTTTTAAGAAAACAGATCTTTCCTGTCAATTTACCGTCAAAATAGCTTGGTTATCCCTTCCTTCGATCGTTTGTTCTGTTTCTCTTGGTATGAAATTTTTTAACTATTC
>NZ_JAATJW010000006.1 GCF_011800755.1 Listeria valentina | reverse complement strand
GATTATTTACATCCCAGACTTTTTATTAACTATTAATTTAGTAAACTATCTTACATTTAAACCAAATAAAAGTCTTGCTAATTATTTCTGCAGGTCAACAATATGTTTTGCGAGTTCAATACCCGTTCCAGCAGCCACTCGTTCAGCCCATTCTGGCACGGCTTGATAGAAATTCCGCAAGTTGCGAATCTTAATATCTTCACGAACTGTCGCCCAGTCATCTACAATATTCTTCACAAGCGCGTCACGTTCCCCTTCCGAGTAGCGATTCCAAACTTCGCGCGCATGCACAAAATTATTTGGTTTTTCTGCTGCTAATCGACCTGAAACGTCCCCACGAATTTCTTGTTCTTGCTCAACAAATGCAGGATTTTCTTTCGGCTCGGAATCGTAGCTATTCGGCTCATAATTGATCGAGCTCGTTTGCTGCCCAATTGGCATATAGCCGTCACGCTGATTGTTCGCAACCGGCGCTTTTGGCTTATTAATCGGCAGTTGCAGATAGTTCGGTCCCACGCGGTGGCGCTGCGTGTCTGAATAAGAAAACAGGCGCCCTTGAAGCAAACGGTCTTCAGATGGGAGCATACCTCTTACAAGAACCCCGGGGTTGAAGCCTACCGATTCTGTTTCGGCAAAGACGTTCTCAGGATTGCGATTTAACGTCATTGTGCCCACAAGTTCGTATGGGAAAACATCTTCAAACCAATCTTTGGTTGCATCAAGTGGATTGAAATCGAATGTATCAAGGTCTTTTGGATCAAGCACTTGGACATATAAATCCCATTCTGGATAGTTCCCCGCTTCGATGGCTTCGTGCAAGTCCCGTGTGGCATGGTTGAATTCTTTTGCTTGAATCTGAGACGCTTGTTCAGTCGTCAAATTGACAATCCCAGCTTTTGGTTGCCAGCGTAGTTTCACATAGACCGTTTTTCCTGCCTCATTAATCCATTTAAAAGCATGTACGCTCGAACCACGCATCTCGCGGTAAGAAGCAGGCGTCCCTTCATCGCTAAAGAGATAAGTAAGCATCGTGACTGCTTCCGGTGTTAGGCTCATGAAGTCCCAGTAACGATTTGGATCTTGGATATTCGTCGCCGGATCTGGCTTGAGCGAATGAATCACGTCTGGAAATTTAATCGCATCACGAATGAAAAATACAGGCAAATTATTTCCAACAAAATCATAATTTCCTTCTTCGGTATAAAATTTGATCGAAAACCCACGTGGATCACGCAACGTCTCAGGAGAATGCTGTCCATGGATAACCGTAGAAAAACGCGCAAAAACTTCTGTTTCTTGTCCTTCTTCTTGTAAAAAGTGTGCCATCGTATATTTTTTCATGCTATTTTTGACTACAAACTTTCCGTGTGCCCCTGCTCCACGTGCATGGACCACTCGTTCCGGAACTCGTTCACGGTCAAAATGAGCTAACTTTTCAATCAACTGATAGTCTTCAAGAAGCGTTGGTCCCTTGAAACCTGCCGTCATCGAATTTTGATTATCTCCGATTGGCACGCCTTGATTCGTCGTCAAATTTTTCTTTTCGGTCAAATTGAATCCCTCCATCTTGTAAAATTATTCATTTAATTAAAATAATTATTAAATGATAGTTATTATGATAAAGAGTTTCTGACCTTGCTGCAACTAATTAGCTTATAATTTTTCACAAAAATTATACACGCAAAAAGACCTATCACAATCGACGTGATAGGTCTTTTCGTTTATTTTTCATTTGGAAGAATACTTTTTACTTTTCGTTCGAATTCTCGCCTTGGCAGCAACACACTGTGTCCACAACCTTCACATTTGATTCGAATATCCATTCCCATTCGAATGATCCGAAAACGATTGCTTCCACAAGGATGCGGTTTTTTCATTTCTACAATATCATTTAACTCAAATTTTTTGCTTTCCATTTCTATCCTCTTCACAAATTTTATTTAATCATCAAATTGTACATCTAAAATTTCTAAAATCCGATCCAAGTCATCATCTGATAAAAACTCAATTTCAATCTTGCCTTTTTTGTTCGTGCGTTTAATTGAAACCGCCGTTCCAAACTTATCTCGCAATTGATTTTCACTTTCACGAATAAAGACTGGCACTTTCTTTGGCTTCTTTGTTTCACGTGAAACATTCTCATTAACATCAGTCACAAGCTTTTCCAATTGCCGCACAGTGAGTTCCTCTTTGACTGTTTTTTTCGCGAGTGGAATAATATTTTTTTTCTGTTTCAAAGCAAGAAGTGCTCGAGCGTGTCCTGCTGATAGCTCTCCACTACGAATCATATCTTGAACTTCATCTGGCAGAGAAAGTAAACGAATAAAGTTTGCCACATAAGGACGACTTTTTCCGACACGTTCTGCAAGTTTAGCTTGGGTCAATTTCAAATTTTTCATTAAGAAATCATAGGATTCGGCTTCTTCAAGTGCAGATAGATCTTCCCGTTGCAAGTTTTCAATTACAGAAAGCTCCATCATTTCTTGGTCATTTAACTTTCTTACCACTGCAGGGATTTCTTTGAGGCCGGCTTGAACAGACGCACGGCATCTTCTTTCCCCTACCACAATTTCATAGCGATCCTTTTTCTCTCTTAAAATAACAGGCTGCAATACACCGTGAATTTTGATGGAATCTGTTAGTTCTTGAATGGCTTTCTTATCAAAGTTTTTCCTTGGTTGAAATGGGTTCGCATCCACTTTATCAAGCGCAATGCTTACAACAGTTTCTTCGTCTGTATCTACTGTGTTAAATAGTGCGTTGATTCCTTTTCCAAGTCCTTTAGCCATTTGCAATCACTTCCTTAGCTAATTCTAAATAAACTTCGGCCCCTTTTGATTTTGGATCATATAAAAGAATCGGTTTGCCATGGCTTGGTGCTTCACTCAATCGTACATTTCTAGGAATGATCGTATCAAATACTTTGTTTTGGAAGTATTTTTTAACTTCCTCAATAACTTGAATTCCAAGGTTTGTACGAGCATCAAGCATAGTTAAAAGCACGCCTTCAATTTGCAATTCAGAATTCAATTGTTTTTGTACGATTCGAATTGTATTTAAAAGCTGACTTAATCCTTCTAACGCATAATACTCACATTGAACAGGAATCAAAACAGAATCTGAAGCAGTCAACGCATTTAACGTCAGCAATCCAAGGGATGGCGGACAATCAATGATAATATAATCATACTCATCTTTTATCGTATCAATTGCTCGTTTTAAACGAAGTTCCCTCGAGATCGCTGGAACAAGCTCAACTTCAGCTCCAGCAAGCTGGATAGTAGCAGGAATAACATCTAGATTGTCTAGCTCAGTACGTTCGCGCACGTCTCTAAGTGGAACATCATCTACTAATACATTATAAATACAGTTTTCGATTTCTCCCTTATTGATACCAACACCACTAGAGGCATTTCCTTGAGGATCAATGTCTACTAGCAAGACCTTTTTTCCCAAAAAAGCTAAGCTAGAGCTAAGATTGACAGAAGATGTCGTCTTACCAACGCCGCCTTTTTGATTCGCAAGTGCAATAATTTTGGTCACTTTCTTCACCAGCCCTTATTAAGTTCCTGATCTCTCAGTTCTATAATTTCTATTCTACCAAAACTTTTCCATTCCGTCTCTTAAATTAGCTAAAATTTTATTTTTCAGCTCAAAAAATTGTTTCACGTGAAACAATTGGGTTTTCTATCTAACAAAAAAAGCCCACGTGTGTGGGCCTTTTTACTTACTTGTAGTCAAATGAAAGTTTAACCTCTAAAACTGCGCAGGTCTTTTGATACATGCGTAAAGTTAAATCTGGATCCCCTGCTTCAATGCGTTCAATAATCGTTGGCGACAAGTCAGATTTCAACGCCAAATCAAGTTGCGACCATTTTTTCTCAATTCGTTTCGCAAAAATGACTCGTGCAAGCATTGCTGAAACACTTTCCAGATAATGAACAATCCCTTCATTTTCATAGGCACGTTCTTTCAAGGATTCGAAGCTATAGGCTTCCTCGCCAATACTTAAATCAGCATTAGTTCGACTTAAGAAAATACGTTTTGCTTCTTCGCGATATGCGCCCATTTTGTCGGTAAATGGATTTTTATCTTTAAAATAGCCTTTAATAAAGCAATAATATGTTTCAGACTCTGAAAAAGCCGTAAAATAAATCAAGCGACAATTACGGTCCTTAAAGTGTAGTTTAAGTTCATGGAGCGGTTGATCGATCGTTGATTCAATACGCGTAGATTGAAGTGAATATGCCTGACTCTTCCCGATCGAAAGGTGTAGATCTGGTGCAATTTGTTTTCCTGTACTTAACCGTCTTGTTTCAGCATTTTCCAGATCAAATAGTCCCTGTAATAAAAGCGTTGCCATTAATGGCTGCTCTTCAATCAAATCGTGTATAAAATCGTAAGCTTGAAATTGATTTTCCTCGTCTCTAACAAAAATAATTTTAGCCATGAACTCCCTTACCTCCTCATCTTTTTCCTTCCACTTTAATTTTACTTCCTTTAGCTGATTTTTGCACCCGATAACCCTAAATGCAATAAAAAACAACCTTCCGAGGAAGATTGCTTGATTAGTTTGATTGTTGATCGAGTTGTTTGGCTTTTTTGTGCCATCCCATGATCTTTCGGATTAGCCAAAAAACATAGATGAAAGCAATGATATACATCAGATAACCAATTCCTGCAGTGATAATTGCTTGCGCGTTACTGATTTTCGCTGCAGGACTCGCAGACATTAGCGGATAGATGAAAAAAATGACCATGCGCTGAGGTTGTAGTCTTAAAATTGCTTCTGTAATTGATGTGACAAAAGAAGGCAAAATCATCGCAGAACAAGCGATCCCCACAATATGCCAAATAATTTGTAGTATTTTCACGTTCGATTCCCCTCTTACTTTTTATTTTTAGGAATTTGAATGGTGATTTCGAAAAATTCATCCGATTCCTGTTCATTAATGTTCAAATCCATTCCGCCTTTTTGCACCATCGAAACAGACTCTTTAATCGTATTTAAAGCAATTCGCGCATCTTTACTCACAAGCCGCAACTTTGCTTTCTTCTTTGGTTTTTCATCTTTTTTCATCAAAAGCTCACGAATTAGCTCATCCGTTTGCTTAACGTTCAAATGATTGTCCCGAATTTTATCTAAAACTTTCAGCTGTTCTTCTTCATTTTCAAGAGCTAGCAAAGACCTTGCATGGCGCTCAGAAATTTCTTTTGCAAGAACAGATTCTTGGATTCCCTTGGGCAGCTTGAGTAAACGCAGCTTATTGGCAACAGCAGATTGACTTTTCCCAACTTGTTTCGCTACTGCTTCTTGCGTCACACCGTTCATCTCAAGCAAACTTTGATAAGCCACAGCCTCTTCAATCGGCGTAAGCTGTTCTCTCTGCAAATTTTCAATCAACGCAAGCGCCGCCGACTCATCATCCGTAAATTCTTGAACGATCGCCGGAATAGTTTCCATTTCCAAATGAACAGCCGCACGATAACGTCTTTCCCCAGCAATGATTTCATAACGACTTTCTTCGCTGTTTTCCTCGATTTCACGGAGAACAATCGGCTGAATCAAGCCATGAATTTTGATCGTTTCAGCAAGTTCTTCAATTTTTTCTTGATCAAATACCGTTCTCGGCTGAAATTGATTGGGCATAATTTGATTTAACGGAATTTCCTCAACTCGTTGCGTTAAATCTTGCTCGACCAACTCGTCCGCTTTGTTTTTATCTTTTTTCCCAAAAAGTGAAAAAGCCATGGAGTATCGTCCCTTCTCAGTTTATCTCACAATAAAGTTTGTACTCTTCTTTTCATTTTAGCAGAAATAGCCAGGAAAAACATTACTCAATCGGTTGTTTATTTGGAAGTCCTGCTTTGCGCGGATATTTTTTCGGTGTTTCTTTCGCTTTTTTAATCACATAAATATTTCGTTCGCTGTTTTCAGCAGGAAGTTGAAAAGCAAAATGCTCCGTCACCTTCCCACCTAAAACTGCAATGGCTTTTTTGGCTGTTTCAAGCTCCTGCTCGGCTTGTTGCGCTTTCATTGCTAAAAATACACCATCTTTTTTAACGAGCGGCAAACAAAGCTCAGCCAGCACGCTCATTCTAGCAACAGCACGAGCGGTTACTAAAGAAAATTGTTCGCGGTGCGCTTTATTTTGACCAAAGCTCTCTGCTCGATCATGATAAAAATGAACATTTGTAAGTCCTAACTCATCTGCTAAATGATTTAAAAACGTGATCCGCTTGTTTAGAGAATCCACAATGCTGACTTCTAGATGCGGAAAACAAATTTTTAGCGGCAAACTCGGAAAGCCAGCGCCCGCTCCTACATCACAAACCGTATTAAAATCATTAAACGACACGTAAAAAGCTGCAGAAATCGAATCGTAGAAGTGCTTCAAATAGACTTCCTCTTTATCCGTAATTGCCGTTAAATTCATTTTTTCGTTCCATTCGACAAGCAATTCATAATACCGTTCAAATTGCTGCATTTGCGTTTCCGTTAGCAAGATTCCCGCTTCAGCAAGTTTCGCCTGAAATTGTTCTGGATTCACGTTTTTCCCTCACTTTACTTTTGCAATTTTTCCTTGTTCAATATAAACCAATAAAATGGAAATATCCGCTGGGTTAACACCGCTAATTCGGCTTGCTTGTGCGATCGACAGCGGTTCGATTTTCTTAAGTTTTTCAACAGCTTCCGTTGCCAAACCAAAAATCGCATCGTAATCAATATTTTCCGGAATTTTTTTGTCTTCCATTCGCTTCATTTTTTCAACTTGTAAATAAGCTTTTTCGATGTAGCCTTCATATTTAATTTGAATTTCCACTTGTTCCGCCACATCCCAAGACACAGATGTTTCACGTGGAACAATTTCTATGATCTTATCATACGTCATTTCTGGTCTACGTAAGAAGTCCGCCGCCAAGACACCATCTTTAAGTTCAGCTGAGCCTAATTCACGAAGCATTGCTTGCACTTGTTCTGTTGGCTTGATTCTCGTTGTTTCAAGGCGATGTTTTTCTTCTTCTACCGCCGCTTTTTTCGCTTGGAACCGCGCATAACGTTCATCGTTAATCAGTCCAATTTCATGACCAAGTTCAGTCAACCGCAAATCCGCATTATCATGACGCAAGAGGAGACGGTATTCAGCCCGCGAAGTTAAAAGGCGATAAGGTTCTTCCGTGCCTTTCGTTACGAGGTCATCAATGAGCACGCCAATATAAGCTTGGTCGCGACCTAAAATGACAGGCTCCTTCTCTTGAATTTTGCGACAAGCATTAATCCCGGCCATTAAACCTTGTCCCGCCGCTTCTTCGTAACCGCTTGTTCCATTAATTTGCCCAGCAGTAAAGAGCCCTGGAACTAATTTGGTTTCAAGAGACGGCCACAGTTGATCCGGCATCACTGCATCATACTCAATTGCATAGCCAACTCGCATCATTTCAACATTTTCAAGTCCAGGAATCGTCCGAAGCATTTTTTCTTGCACATCTTCAGGCAGACTCGTAGAAAGTCCTTGCACATAAACTTCTTCCGTGTTGCGACCTTCAGGCTCCAAGAAAATTTGGTGCCGCGGTTTATCACTAAAGCGAACAATTTTATCTTCGATAGACGGGCAATAACGCGCGCCCGTTCCTTTTTTCGTGGCTGTAAACATTGGTGAGCGCGACAAGTTGGCATGAATAATTTCATGTGTGTGCTCGTTCGTATAAGTTAACCAACATGGCAGTTGGCTAAGTAACATTTCAGTCGTTTCATAGCTAAACGCACGCGGGTTTTCATCACCTGGTTGAATCTCCGTTTCATCATAATTAATGGAACTAGATTTAACACGTGGCGGTGTCCCCGTTTTAAAGCGACGCAAAATAAAGCCCAATTCTTCCAAGTGCTCTGAAAGTTTGATTGATGGTTGTTGATTGTTTGGACCGCTTGAATAACGCAAATCTCCAACAATGATTTCACCGCGAGAAAATGTTCCCGTCGTTAAAACAACTGCATCTGCTGTGTATTTCGCGCCACTATTTGTAATCACGCCACGACAGATACCATCTTCTATGACTAGATGGTCAACTAAGCCTTGTTTAAGGGTAATATTTTCTTCTTTTTCAATCGTATGTTTCATTTCATGCTGATAGTCCCATTTATCCGATTGCGCACGTAAAGCGCGCACGGCAGGCCCTTTACCAGTATTTAACATCCGCATTTGCACATACGTTTTATCTGTATTTCGTCCCATTTCGCCGCCGAGCGCATCAATTTCACGCACAACAACGCCTTTTGCTGGGCCGCCAACTGACGGGTTGCAAGGCATGAATGCGACCATATCTAAATTGATCGTTAACATAAGTGTCTTAGCACCCATCCGGCCGCTTGCAAGACCTGCTTCAACGCCCGCATGGCCAGCACCTACAACGATCACATCATAATGACCAGCTTCATAAATTTGCATTTTTTCCTTCCATCTCCTTTATTTACCTAGACAAAACTGATTAAATAGTTGATCTAAGAGTTCATCCTGAACAGAATCCCCCGTAATTTCACCGAGTAAATCCCACGCTCTTGTCATATCAATTTGCACAATATCAACCGGCATTCCAGCTTCAACACCTTCAATTACCGCATCGAGCGCACTCGCAGCTTGATGAAGAAGCGCAATATGCCGCGTATTCGAAACATAAGTTGCATCCCCTGCATCAATTTCCCCAGTAAAGAACAACTTTTTAATCGCTTCTTCGAGTTCTATGATGCCAAGATCTGTGAGCATCGACGTCTCAACAACAGGATTAGTGCCCGCAAGCGCCTGCACCTGAGCAATATCTATTTCTCGCTTTAAGTCCGTTTTATTCAACACTACAACATAGCGATGATTTCGCGCCGCTTCAAACAACGCTCGATCTTCCTCTGTCAGTGGTTCATTTTGATTTAATACAAGTAAAATAAAATCCGCATCCTGTAGCGCTTTTCTTGATCTTTCTACTCCGATTTTTTCAACGATATCTTCCGTTTCACGAATACCAGCCGTATCAATCAAACGAAGCGGTACCCCGCGCACATTGACATATTCTTCAATAATATCACGTGTCGTTCCCGCAATATCCGTCACGATCGCTTTTTCTTCTTGAATAAGCTGATTAAGCAGTGAAGACTTCCCTACATTCGGTCGACCAATTATGGCTGTAGCGAGCCCATCCCGTAAGATTTTCCCCTGCTGAGCCGTTTCAAGCAGCTGTGCAACAGATGCCTTTACAAGAAGCGTTTTTTCAACGAGCATCTTCTGCGTCATTTCCTCAACATCGTCGTATTCCGGGTAATCAATATTAACCTCAACTTGCGCGAGCGCGTCCAAAATTTCCTGCCGCAAATTCCGAATTAACCGCGACAAATTGCCGTCCATTTGCTTCAGCGCAACCCCCATCGCCCGATCCGTTTTCGCACGAATCAAGTCCATGACCGCTTCTGCCTGTGACAAGTCAATTCTTCCGTTTAAAAAGGCGCGCTTAGTGAATTCTCCAGGTTCAGCAAGCCGGGCGCCGCTTCTTAATAGCAATTGTAAAACCCGGTTAACTGCAACAATTCCGCCGTGACAATTAATCTCAACGACGTCTTCTCTCGTAAACGTTCGTGGTGCTCGCATCACAGAAGTCATAACCTCTTCGATTGCTTCACCATTTTCCTTTATATGTCCATAATGGATCGTGTGACTATCCGCGTCCGCCAAGCGATTTTTGGCATAAAAAATACGATCCGCTATCTGAATCGCTTCATCGCCGCTTAATCGAATAATAGCAATGGCTCCTTCGCCGGGCGGTGTTGAGATAGCAGCAATAGTATCCAAATCCATTCTTCTCCCACCTTTCTTCTATAAGCCAAATAAGCTCGGGCTAAAAGTGTCCGAATAAATTCCTTGCGACTACACAACCATACACTCTGCTTTGACCAAAGCTCAAGTCATTCATCAGCATTATTTAATTATCCACAATTGATATGTTCTATTTTAACTTATTCACATGTGGATAACAACCGTTTTTTATTTTATCCACAAAAAAAGTACGCCTCTTCTTCCGAGGCGCACCTTTTCATTTTGTTTCCAATTGATGGACAAACAAGCCACTCAAAAGCTTCGGCTCAAACCAAGTCGATTTAGGCGGCATAATTTGATTAGCATCCGCAACCCCAAGCAAATCTTCCATTTGTGGCGGATACATCGCAAACGCCACATTAAATTTCCCGCTATCCACAAGCGTCTTTAACTCGTCCAGTCCGCGAATACCACCTACAAAATCAATTCGATCATCCCGGCGCACATCCTCGATTCCAAATATCGGCGCGAGCACCTGATCCTGAAGGATGGACACATCAAGGCCGCCAATCACATCATCCGGGATGACCTCTTGTTTAGCTTCAAGGCCATACCAAGCGCCATCCAGATACATCCCAAATTGATGCTTCTCTTGCGGCTTGAATGCCTCCTGCTGCGCTGGCGTCATATCAAATGCAGCCTTCACTTTTGCCAAGAAATCATCGGGAAGCGGCGCCCGAATCACGCGGTTGTAATCCAAAATGGAAAGCTCCTCCGCCGGAAATAGCACCGAAAGGAAAAAATTAAATTCAGCATCCGGATGGGCCTCCCGGCGTTTCAAGCCCACTTTGACGGCTGATTCCGTGCGGTGATGCCCATCGGCAATATAAAGTGCTGGCACGGCTTCAAAAGTCTGGTCAATTTGTTCCGCCAAGTCCGCATCCAGAATTTGCCACACGCGATGCTCTACATCATAAAAACTCGCAAAATCATATAATGGCTCATTTTGTTTGGCATAGCGATGTAGCGCTTCAGTCAAATTGGGCTTGCCCCGATAAGTAAGAAAAATGGGACTTGTATTCGCATCGCAAGCATCAATATGGCGAATCCGGTCGCGTTCTTTTTCTTCACGGGTAAACTCATGCTTCTTGATGATCCCATCCGCGTAGTCCTGTATCGACGTCACGGCTGCTAGACCAAGTTGGGACTTGCCTCCAACTGTTAATTCATACAAATAGTAAGAATCCTGCTCCTCCTTTTCTAGCCAACCGCTTTTTAAAAAGGTTTTGAGGTTTTCATTTGCTTTTTGATAGACTTCTTCAGCGTATGGCGAAAGGTTTTCATCCAAATCAATTTCTGCTTTGTCGATATGCAAGAAGGAGTAAGGATTTCCCTTGCCGATTTCTCGCGCTTCTTCGCTATTTAAAACATCATAGGGAAGCGATGCGACTTGGTCCGCTAAATCTTGCCTGGGTCGAACGGCTTTAAATGGTCTCACTTTTACCAACTTTCTTCCTCCTTTATCATGTTGATATTTCCCGGGAAATAGTTCAGGAAACGGTGACTCCGATTGGTTCAATGACTCGAACGCGAAGCACTCCTTCAATTTTCTCTAAGTCTTCTTTGATTCGTTCCAAATTCACGGCTTCGTTTTGTTCTAAATCGAGCAGCGTATACGCGTAACCTTCGAGGCTTCGGTTTGTAAGGTCGAGAATGTTTATTTGATGGCTCGCGACAATCGTTGAGACTTGTCCTACCATGTTGGGAATATTGTGGTGGCAAACGCCGATTCGTGGATGGCCATTGTAAGGCATTTCCACATTTGGATAGTTCACCGAGTTTTTGATGCTTCCCGTTTCGAGATACGATTGTAGTTCTCGCGCCGCCATGATGGAGCAATTGATTTCTGCTTCGGCGGTTGAGGCGCCTAGATGTGGCAATACGCGGACGTGTTCATTTTCAAGCAACGCGTTTGTAGCAAAATCGGTCAAATAAAGACGCAATCTTTGATGATCCAAGGCATCCAAAATTGCCGTTTCATCCACCAATTCACCTCGAGAAAAGTTCAATAATACTGCATCTGAACGAAGCAACATCAATGTTTCCGCATTAAACATTTGGTTTGTGTTTTCTCGAAGCGGAACATGAACGCTGATGTAATCGCACGTTGTTAAAATTTCTTCGAGTTCCGTCGCGCGCTTCACTTCTCGCGAAATCTTCCAAGCGGTATCCACGGATATGTAAGGGTCGAAACCCATCACTTCCATCCCAAGAGCAGCCGCGTCATTCGCAACAAGCGCACCAATTGATCCAAGCCCAATGATTCCCAGTTTCTTGCCAGCTAATTCGGTTCCAGAAAATGCTTTTTTTCCTGCCTCCACTTTTGCGGTCAGATTTTCACCTTCGAGTTCGCGAACCCACGTGCAGCCTTCAATGATCGGGCGAGCTGCCATGAACAAACTTGCAAGCACCAGCTCTTTCACGGCATTGGCGTTTGCTCCTGGCGTATTAAATACGACGATGCCTTGCTCCGAACAGCGTTCAAGCGGAATGTTATTCACACCGGCACCTGCTCGCGCCACAGCTTTTAATGAACTTGGAAACTCAAAATCTTGCAAGCTATAACTGCGCAGCAATAAACCATCTGGATCGACATTTTGATCCACACTGTACTTCTCGTGATGGAAGGTTGCAAGTCCTTCTTCTGCAATGGCGTTTAGCGTTTCAATCTTAAACATAAATTTTTCCCCCTTTATATTTAACAGCGAAACCCTCCATAAAATGAACAAATTCTTCGACACCAAGAATTGGGAAGGCATTGTATAAACTAGCTCGCATACCGCCGACCGAGCGATGCCCCTTCAAATTGATGAAGCCTTCTCCCTCCGCTTCTTGCAGAAAGAGTTGGTCTAGCTGTTCATTACCGGTTTGAAAAGGAATGTTCGTGAGTGAACGGAATGCGGGTTCTACGGAAGAACTAAACATCTTAGACTGATCTAAGTAAGCATACAAAAGGGCGGCTTTTTCGCGGTTTCGTCGTTCCATTTCAGCCACGCCGCCTTCTTTTTTTATCCATTCTAAAACAAGCTTTGCAACATAAATAGCAAAGGTTGGTGGTGTATTATAAAGCGAATCATTTTTCGCTTGTACGGCATAATCGAGCATTGCAGGCAAGTCAGGCACTTGGCCGATCAAATCTTCCCGCACAATCACTATCGTAAGTCCTGCTGGGCCAATGTTTTTTTGTGCCCCCGCATAAATCAATCCAAAATCTTCGACTCGGTAATCGTTTGATAAGATGTTAGAAGACATATCTGCGACAAGTGGGATTTTAGTTTGCGGAATATCGAAGTAAGCTGTTCCTTCGATGGTATTATTCGTTGTGATATGTATGTAAGATGCGTCTTGTGGCGCTTCTGGAATTTCTGGAATGTAATGGAAATTGCGATCCTCGGAAGAAGCAATAACAATGGGTTCTGCCACTTTTTTTGCTTCTTGGATGGCTTTTTTTGACCAAGAACCAGTGTTTACAAATGCAGCTTTTTGATGGAGCGCTAGATTAAGTGGAACCATCGTGAACTGTAAGCTTGCTCCACCTTGTAGAAATAAGACTTTATAGTGATCTGGGATGCCCATTAATTCGCGGAGTAACTTTTCCGCTTCGCTAATAATTTCTTCGAACAGCGTCGATCTATGGCTGAGTTCCATAACTGACATTCCCGATCCTTGATAGGAAAGCATTTCTTCTTGTACTTGTTTTAAAACAGGTTGTGGTAACACAGCTGGACCCGCTGAAAAATTATAGACTTGTTTCATTCCCCGCTCGCTCCCATCCATTCTTATTTGGTAAACTGACATTTTTCACTTGTGCACCAAGACACAATTTTTAGAATAAATAAAAAATCACATGCTTTTCGTATATTATAACAGATGCCACTTAAATTTAAAGAAAAACCCTTCATAAAAAAACAAGTGCCTTTATGAAAAAGGCACTTGCTCATTAATTATTTAGTTTTTCTAAATGCGAAAAAGTAAATCACAAGAAAAACAAGTAACGCTAAAATAGCGGAACGATACATGATCGCATAGTTGCTATAAGTAGCGACAATACTAAGCCCAAAACTTCCGATCGCCATTCCTATATCCATGCCAGATAAAAAGGTTCCATTTGCGGCTCCTTTATTTTCTGGAGCAGCTCGGTCCACGGTAAGTGCTTGTAAGGCAGGTTGTGTCATTCCGTATCCTAAACCAAATGCTAGCGCTGCTAGAAATAGCATCCAAGCGCCTGTAGCGAAGGAAAGCAATAAAATACCCAGTATCATAGCACAGACACCAGGAACGACGACAACGAAATGACCTTTCGTATCGTATAATCGGCCGGCAAACAGACGGCTTAAAAGTATGGTAATCGCTTGTCCTAAAAAATAAATCCATGTGTTTTCGACATGTATTTCTGTGCCGTATACCATCATAAACGTTTGAATCCCACCAAGTGGAATAGCCATCAATAAACATAAAAAAGCCGGCAATAGAGCCGTTTTCTCGAAAAGCTTCATTTTTCCGCTTTTCTTCACTTTTTCTTGCTTAATTCGAACTTGTGAAAGCAGCAAGAACGTCGCAACTAAAATGACTAAGGCAAAGGTGATCAATGTGTTGAATGAAAAATAATTCATAATCAAAATCGCGACAACGGGTGCAAGCGACATGCCAAGTGCCGTCGTTAATCCATAAAAACCAATGCCTTCACCCGTTCGATTGGGCGGAACAATTGCTGAAACCCCGGTGGCAATGGAAGTCGTACTGATTCCCCAGCCAGCTCCTTGAACGAAGCGAACCGCAAGCAGTGCTAGTACAACTGTTGAAACATAGAAACTAGCCGTTGTTGCAATTAAAATCAGAAAGCCAATTAAAATGAGCACCTTAGAACCAAATCGGTCATTCCAACTTCCTGAAATAGAACGCATCAGAAGCGCCACAACGGAGAAAACACCTACCGCGAGGCTTGCTTCAACTTGGGAACCTCCCAGTTTAATAATTTGTGTCGGTAGCGTTGGCATGAACACCATGAAGCCAACATATAGAAAAATACTTCCGATCAGTAAAAAAACGTAGTCCTTCGTCCATAATTTTGTTTTACTTTCCAAAAAATCCCTTCTTACTCAATATTATTCTCGATTTGGTTTAACAAAGTAGCAAAAGTTTGCAAATCTTGTTCTGAAAAACCGGCAAACATATTCTTGCAAGCCTCTTCTACAGTTTCCTGCAAAATACGAGTTAGCTCGCTTCCTTTGTCACTTAGACTCAACAAGGTTTTTCGTCGATCCACTGCATCTGTTTCACGAATTACCAAATTTTTGCGCTGTAACACGTCAATAATTCGGTTAACTGTCGGCGTATCTTTTTCCGAGAGCTCCGCTAATTCTCTTTGCGAAATTGGCGCTTTCTGGTGGATAATGTTTAAGATTGTCCACTGTTCCGGTGTGACTTGCAGATCAGCTAAACTTCTTGAAAGAAACAAGTGCATTTTTTTCGCGATTTTTGTTGTTTGAAAGGAAAATTCATCAAACTTTTGCCTCATTATTTCACCACATCTCAATTAATTGTTATGACAATAATTGTCACAACAATCATATAACATAATTTAAAAAAAGTCAAAAAGCCAGATAACGGCTGGAAATCTGCCGTTATCTGGCTTTTAAAGTAGTTCAATATTGATAATCTCATCAAATTGAACAAAATAAATTTGACCGAATATATCTCGAAAAAGAATTTCTTGTGTTTTTGTATCCATTTGAAATGGTACAAGGTCCATTTCACGAACAATACCACGTCCTACGAAAGCTTCCGAATCCTCAAAAGATGCCAACTCTAGTTTTGCCACATTTGCTTCTTCAAAAAAGTTTAAACGCACTAACCACTCCCGCTTAATCGCATCAGACAATGTGATATAAAAGCTTTCCTGTTCAATAGGATCCACTTGCGGTTTTTCAATAAGAACGGCTGGATTAGTTATTTCTACTTGTTTATTTAAAGATATAGCATAAACCATTGTGATCACCTCTTTCTATCTCTATTATACGAACAAACGTTCTTATTTGCAACTATTTTCTTTTTAAAATTTTTCACTTAGAAGATCAATAGGTTTAGCGCTTACATAAAAACAAAAGCTTGCAATCATAAAAATTAGTCGCTATACTAAAGTAAGTAAATAACATTTGAAAAGAGGTATTCCTATGTCAAACACATTTTTAAAAACTATTAAATCGCGCCGTTCAATCTATGCGCTAGATAAAAACGTATCATTATCACAAGATGAAATTGAAGAAATCATTAAAGAAGCCGTAAAACACAGCCCTTCTTCTTTCAACTCACAAACTTCACGAGCTGTCATTTTGTTCGGCGAAAATCATGATAAACTTTGGAATATCGTAGAAGATACACTTCGCAAGATTGTTCCAGCTGAAAATTTTGCTTCTACTGAAGAAAAAATTGCTTCTTTCCGTGCTGGTTACGGAACCGTTCTATTTTTCGAAGATACCGATGTAATCAAAGGCTATCAAAAAGATTTCGCACTTTATGCTGAAAACTTCCCAATTTGGTCCGAACAAGCAACTGGTATTGCGCAACACTCTGTTTGGGTAGCTCTTTCAGAAGCTGGAATTGGTGCTTCCTTGCAACATTACAATCCACTTATTGATGACGCTGTGAAAGCAGCATGGAATCTACCAGAAAGCTGGAACTTGCGTGCACAAATGCCATTTGGTAATATCGCTGCTGAGCCTGGCGAAAAAGAATTCATGGCAGACGAAGATCGCTTCCGCGTTTTTAAATAAATAAGTAAAAAAAGCCTTAACTGACGAGCCCTTTTTGAAAGGCACAGCAGTTAAGGCTTTTTTATTTCGCAATTAAAGTTTCTACACGTTTGGAAAGTTCATCACAACTCATCTTTCCCGTTATCATCCCTCTCACTTCACCATCTACGATCACAAACGAGTTGGGGATTCCTTTTACTTTAAACCGATCAGCAATTTTTCTTTGCTTATCTACGTTGACTTTGACAACTTGGATACCTCTATTTTCTATCTCTGCATATTGATCCAAGGTTGACCAAAAACAGCGACACGGCGCACACCACTCTGCCCAGAAGTTCAGTAAAATCTTTGGATGACTGGCAATAATCTGATCAAAGTCGTCTTCTTTCGCATGTATAATCGCCATACTTCTCACCTCTCGATTCAGATTATGCCATTCCATCTGAATCGTCAAGCAAACGAGCTTAACTGTTCACTTTTTAACAGTTCCCCGATATTTTCTTAAACCCGCAAAGAGGAATAGCAAAATACCGAGCGCTGCCACAAGCGCAGTCCCCGCAAAATCGAAGAATAAATCACCTGACATGTTTCCTGCCCCGTTAAAAGCCGCGATAACCTGTTTAAAATCAAGCATAGCACTAAATAAACTACCGATAAATAGCAAGAAAATTAGGAAGATCTGTCCGCAAATGCTACCCAGTTTTGTCCACCTGCTTCGAAGTAGTAAACTGGCATCTTGCATTTCTGTGGTGGCAGTCGCATACGCTGAGCGGTTTAAGTGGCGGCTTAGCATTGATAAAAACAAGGAGGCAACAAAAATACCAATACTGATGCTAAGTCGTGCCGGAATCACAATCAAGATAAAGCTTAAAGCAATCCCTAAACTGTAGAGATATAAAATTGGGCGTTTGCCCCAAGCCTTTTTAACGATTGGCTCAACCGCAAGTGAAAATAACGTCCCCAAAAAGTACACCATATACACACCAAATAGCATGAAATTAAAGTTTTTTTCAGCCAGTGCAACAAAGGTTCCGTAAAGTAGCGTAAAACTCATGATTGCACCTTGCGAAAAGGAAAAATATAAAATCCAAGGTTCCAATTTCAGTTTCATTCTCGGCATTAAGTAGAGCCCCGCACCGATAAAAATCAAAATTCCTACAAGCGCCGCGAGAAATACCCAAAACACATAATCTGTAGATTCAATGGTACGTGCTTCTTTAAACAAAAAGAGAATGAAGGAAGCAATAAAGAACACGAGAAACGGTCGAATTAAAAAGGCATCCCCTGACCGAGTTTTCACATCATAATCAGGTAAGCGACTGACAAAGTAAAAGGTAATCAGAAGTAGTGCTGCGTAGAATAAAAAGGCTAAACTTGGATAGAGATATCGTGCTAAAATGCCGCCTATCGCGAGCGCTAAGATAATCACAAAAAGCGCCCGTAAATAATTGCGATTCGACATTTTCCTACCATAATAAAAATGATCGTGGTACTGCAAAGTAATATAGACGGGCAGCGCCATGCTGCTTGAAATCCCGATCAATATAGCTCCCATTTCAATCCAAAGCGCATCGAATGAACCGAGGCTAGCCAAAACCGACCCAACAATCCCCATCGTTAGCAAAACAAGTAACAGCGATTTCGCTTTTGCTTGATAATTAAAGGCATTGAATAAAAAAGTCCCCGTCGATTTAAATACATAAAAAATAATGAGCGAAGCATAGCCATTTAGCCAACCTTGATATTGATTACCAACGAGAATAAAAAACAAATATGGCATAAATACGGTTGCATTCATCACAGCATACATAAAAAATTTTCCTTTTGGCTCCATGTCCAACTCCTCAATTCAATCCAAACAGCCCAAAATGTTTCACGTGAAACAATTCAAAGTCATTTGGCAGATTTCAACAATCTTGCAACATTCTCCGCTGTCCTTGCTAAATTTTGCTCTGCATCCCGGCGCACTTCATCAAACGTAGCCACCGAAGCAATGCTTGGAAAAATAGCTGTTATCCCTTGTTCATAAAGATGCTCACTATCCATTGCTACACTTCCACAAATGGCAATTACTGGAACCCGTCCGGCAACCGCACGCGCCACTCCAAGTGGCGCCTTCCCACTTGAAGTTTGGCCATCCATTCGGCCTTCCCCAACAATGACAAAGTCGGCATCCGTGCAAGCTTCCTTAAGCTGCAACTCTTCAATTACATAGTCAATTCCAAGTGTCAGTTCAGCTGAAGCAAATTGAAGAAGACCCGCACCCATTCCTCCTCCTGCCCCTGATCCTGGTACTTCTGGAATTTCAAAGAAACGATCATAAAACGCGGCTATCATCTCATCGACTTGTGACATCTTCGCTTCGCTTAAACCTTTTTGCGCTCCGAAGACAAAAGTAGCGCCATTCGTTCCCACCAAAGGATTAGTCACATCCGTAATAACGCGTATCTTTGTTTTGGCTAGCTGAGGCCGCACGCCCTCTTTTTTGATCGTATGAATTTGTGCTAGATTTTCTCCAACAGGTGTAACCGTTTCGCCTGCCTCATCTAAAAATACATAACCTAAACCCGCGGCCATGCCAATGCCGCCATCATTAGAAGCCGTTCCCCCAACTCCAATGACAATTTCTTCTGCACCTTGCTCCATCGCGTAATTTATCATCTCTCCAACACCCCGAGTTGAAATTGCTAGCGGATCACGTTTATCTTCAGGAACAAGCTGCAAACCGCAAATTTCAGCCATTTCGATAAAAGCCGTTTTCCGCTCATCAATAAAAGCAATCGGTGCCACGATGGGCTTTATAAGCGGACCCGTAACTGAAACAGCTTGGCGCTCTGCGTGGCGCATTTTCATCAAGCGTACCTTCCCCGCCATCCCCGACTGGCAAAAGCTGATATTCTGCTTCTGGAAAAACGCGCAAAAAACCTTTCTGAATAGCAATAGCCGCTTTTTCCGCCGAAAGTGTTTCTTTAAAAGAATCTGGAGCGATGACAAATTTCATCATGGAACCTCCTTTTTTGTTCTATCATATCATTTTTCACAAAAAAACAAAGTCCTAATCTTTAGTTGACAGCTTAACTTGCAGCCGTTATTATAAAATTAATGAGGTCCTGTAGCTCAGTTGGGAGAGTATCACCTTGACATGGTGGGGGTCGCTGGTTCGAGACCAGTCGGGACCATTTTTCTAAAAAACAGGCAAGAAACGGAGGTTTTCGTTTCTTGCCTGTTTTGTTGTATTAAGATTTTGCTTCCTTATGTAAAAGTTCGCGAACCCGCTTTGGATTCACTATAAGCGATGTAAGTAAAATGAATGGGAAAAACTGTAATGGGAAAACAAAAAGCAAAATCGAGCTAGTAAGAAGTGGACTCCCAACAATTCGTGAACAGCTTGCCGCAACAAAAATAGTAAGCAAGAATCCGATGTGCCCGTTAAATGGCCAAGTAAACACATATCCCATCACACAGCTTGCAAAGATTGCCGGAAAGATCAATCCACCTTTCCAGCCCGTGTTTACGCAAATCGCTGCCAGAAGTGGCTTGAGGAGCGCAAGCAACAGCAAAAATGACCAGCTATATCTCGCTACTTCACTCGACATTTCGATCAGTTGATGCTCCCCCGAAAACAAGAAATACGAAGAAATCATCCCGAGAAGACCAATGCTCAGGCCACCAATCAGCGCGAGTAGCCACTTATTCCGTACAAAATGAAGTCCCTTTTCAACGAGCGATTGCAATCCATTAAAATAAAAAGCAAAAGCAACACCACAAATCATGGCAGGAACCACGAAAATGAGGTTTTGTAAATTCCATATCGTTTGATCAGATAGCCGAATGGCAAATATACTTTCCGGGAGTGGCAAAAGCTGTTTAACGATCACGAAAGCCCCTAAAGCACAAAAAGAAGCGACAATCGAAAGCGAATAACGCAACCAACCGGGCAACTTCTGTTCCACTGGATTTTTATGTTCGACATCTTGAACAACCCCATTAAAAGGTGCAAGGAAAACGACTGACATCATCGCACCTATCCCCAGATTTACAAGTTCCTCTCGGCTTGCTAAATTAATGCGCAAATGTTCCACTAGCCAAGTAATCATTGCACCAACAATACCGATTAGTGCTGCTTCTGGACCAACACTTGCCCCAAAAGAAAGAATAATCCATGCTGCCACAATTGTTTTTCCCAATCGATTTTTATATTCGATCCGACCGGTATTCCTAAATTCAGCCATATTTTCATGCATTGTATAAGGAAACGCGCCCCATCTCGCTTGAATAAGCCCAACAAGTAAAGCGCCAACCAGCCCAACCAAAAGCGGATAAAAATTGGGCTGATTCAAGCTTTCTGGAAGTTGTTCCCAAATAAAATTTGTTAAAAAGTGAACAGCCGCTAAAAACAAGGCTGCTACAACGCCAATGACCATACTTAAAAGCAGTGTATAGCCACCGAGCACAATCGCTACCTTTTTCATCTTGCTTCCCCCCGAAATTCTAAGCCATCTAATTGGATACTCTTTTGTTTTTGCCCGAAAAACAGCATCTTCAAACGAATAGTCAAAAACTGAACTGATAAAAGCAAGCATCCAAGCAAAAAAGCCATTCCTATAGCAAGGAACAGCTTTTTCTGTTTATTTATTTTTTTTATTCATTTCTTTTTTTAAAGCTTTTTTCACTTCTTGGTTCACCTGTCCTTCATACTCATCACTTTGCGTTTTCGAATCTTGAATCAAGCGATCACAAAAAGCAGCGACATCTTTTCCTGTAACATCTAGAACCCCATCGCCTCGCGCAGCACCTTCCTCAAAAAGTTCCAAAACATCAGAAAGTGGCTTGATCCCATCAACAAGCTCCAAAGGACCTACTTTAAAAAGATACTTTTGGATTTCTTTATACACCACTTTATAGTCTTGCGGCAGTGCATTGACTCGCGCCATATGCTTACGCCATTCTTTTTTTTCGGCCAAAATTTCCTGCAAGCCCATCTTTATCCCTCCTATTGTTTCAGCTTTCTCGCCACATTTTTATTCAGCTGATCGCGCCATTTATCACGCAATGACTTTGCCCCTTCTTCGCCAGCAAGCGCCACACAAAAACCTTTCACGTCATCCCCCAAAATTTCTTGCACAGTTTGTCCATCTGCCGCCGTTTCTTCAAACCAATCAACCACGCCACCAAGAATAGGAATGAGGTTACGACCGGTAAAATCGGCGTGCCCCATGAGGTTCAGGATGATTTCTTCCCAAGCCGCCTGATAATCATTCGGTAATTTTTCGATTCGCGACTGAAAATCATTCATATCTCGCGTAATATCGTTCCCTGTAATTTTATCCCAGAAATTCATGCTTGCTCCTCCTTCAATTTATCAATTTTCGATGAAACAAACTCCCATTTTTCCCAGAAATTTTCCAGTTCTTTTTGACCAGTATCGCTTAGCGAATAAAACTTTCGAACTGGGCCCATTGTCGATTTTTTCTTAGTTATTACAACGAGTTCCTTTTTTTCAAGTCGCAAGAGAATTGTATAAACAGTTCCCTCTACAATATCTTCAAAACCTGATTCCTGCAAAATCTTGGTAATTTCATAGCCATAGGTTTCTTTCCGATTGATAATTTCAAGAATAATTCCCTCAAGAACTCCTTTTAACATCTCAGTTATTCCATTCATAATTTGTCATCTGTCTTACGTACAAACAGATTTTCCTCCTTCCCACCAACTATATAGTAATGTTAAGTTCTACTACATAGTAATACGATATAGAAAATTTGTCAACTAATGAATGTCACACAAAAACCGAAAAGAAAAAATCTTTTCGGCTTTCATATCATCTAAAGATCTGCGTCCACGCCTTAATAACTTTGCTTTCTAAGTGTCTATTTTTACCAAACATCATTTAGTTTTTCCCGGCTCGTTTGAATGCTTTTTTTTCGAGTTGACTGTAAACATTCCTGTACCACATTACCAGTTACTGAATCAAAGGCTTCTTTGCATATTATCCCATAAACACAGCTGTACCAAACTTAGCATTTGGATTCATATCCATAATAAATGGTTTCCAAACAGTGACGCCTCCAGACACACCTATTTCTCTATACAAAAAAAGTTGAACTCAATATCCAATCAAGTTCAACTTTTCCCACTTCATTCAATTAATTACTCGCTCACCGATTCCATAGCGTCTTTTGGAGTGCCAAAGAAATAAGTTAAAACAAAACCACCAAGATAAGCAGCAAGAAGACCAATAACATAACCTAACCAGTGTCCGCCTGCAATAAGCGGAATCAGTGCTACGCCGGAAGGACCAATAGCAATCGCCCCAATATTTCCGAAAGCTCCAATAACTGCCCCGCCGATACCACCGCCAAGACAAGCTGTAATAAATGGCCGTCCAAGTGGAACCGTAACCCCGTAAATAAGCGGTTCGCCAATTCCTAAAATCCCAACTGGAAGTCCACCTTTGATCATATTCACAAGCGGTCTATTTTTCCGACAACGAATCCAAAGTGCAATAGAAGCTCCTACTTGGCCGCCGCCCGCCATCGCTAAAATAGGAAGAAGCAATGTCGCACCCGTTTGCGTAATCATTTCCACATGAATCGGCGTTAAAACTTGATGTAAACCTAGCATTACCATTGGCAAGAAAAATGTTCCGAGTATAAATCCTGAGAAAAGTCCGCCCACTTCAATAGTCCAATTGATAGCTGAAACTAGTCCTTCTGAAATTAAGCCTGCAACTGGCATGATAAGAAAAATCGTAATAAGTCCCATCACAAGCATTACAATCGTTGGTGTCACAATAATATCAATAGCATTTGGAATAAATTTGCGCAAACCCTTTTCAAGCAGACACATTAGCCAAACTGCGAACAAAACACCAATAATTCCGCCTTGTCCTGATAAAATCGCATCACCCGTGAAAATATTTGTAATCGTATGCCCATCAGCAAGCCCCGACAACATTGTAATCCCAGCAATTCCGCCACCTAAAACCGGCGTTCCCCCAAATTCACTTGCCGTATTAATCCCAACATAAATCGAAAGAAAAGCGAAAATACCTTTATTAATTACTCCCAAAATATCAACATACTGCGTCCATGTTCCCGCGTCTAAATTCCCAGCTGTGATATTATTCGCCAAAATGGCTGCAATACCTGCGATCAAGCCCGCACCAACGAAACCAGGAATCAACGGAACGAAAATATTCGAAATTGATTTCAATAACCGCTTAAATCCCGATTGATTGTTTTGTTTGGCTTTCATACTTGCCTTCGTTGCAGCAGCTTTTTCTTCCACCAAGTCTTTCCCAGATTTTTGCTCCGCGTCCAAATTTTCATTGATAACCTCACCAATCTTCACGCCAGCCTCATCAGCCATCGCCGCTGCGACTTTATTCACTACTCCAGGACCGACGATAACTTGAAGTGTTTCATCTTCTACAACACCTAAAACACCTGGAACCTTCTTCAATTGGTCTAAATCCACTTTTTCCGGATCACGAATCCCTAGACGAACTCGCGTCATACAATGTGCAATCCGTGAAACATTTTCCTTGCCGCCCACATTTTCAAAGATTTTTTTGCCGATTTCTGCTTCTTTTGACACCCTACTCAACCCCTTAAATTGTTTTTCTTACAAAACCATTTGAAGCTCTAAGTTTTTGTTCAGCATCTTCTTTAGTGCTTCCCGTCAAAATCATAACAATCGCTGTTTTTACATGTTTTTCAGCAGCAAAATAAAACTTTTCAGCCTCGTCGTAGCCACATTCCGTTGCTTCCATGATAATTCGTTTAGCCCGTTCTTCTAATTTTTCATTTGTTGGCTTCACGTCCACCATCAAGTTCTTATAAACCTTGCCAATTCCAACCATAGAAGCCGTTGAAATCATGTTTAAAATTAATTTCTGCGCCGTTCCTGCTTTCAGCCGAGTTGATCCGGTTAAAACCTCCGCTCCAGGTACGACCTCGACCGCGATTTCCGCATGTTGCGAGATGGCAGCGTCTTTGTTACAAGAAATCGCAGCCGCCGTAGCTCCAACACTTCGCGCATAATCCAAGCCACCGATCACATAAGGCGTCCGACCACTCGCAGCAATCCCAATCACCGTGTCAAGCTCCGTAAGTGAAATCCCTTCTAAATCCGACTTTCCAAGCTGAATAGAATCCTCCGCACCTTCAACCGCCATAACAAACGCTTCGTCCCCTCCAGCAATGAGACCAACCACTTGCTCCTTAGAAACGCCAAACGTGGGCACACATTCAACCGCATCAAGCACGCCAAGACGCCCACTCGTACCAGCTCCCATATAAATAAGACGTCCTCCTCGTTTAAAACTTGAAATGGCAGCCCTTACAATTTTGGCAATTTCAGGAAGAGCTGGCTTTATGCTCGCTGCAACCGTTCCATCTTCTTCATTCATAATCGATAAAATTTCCTCAACCTTTAAAGTATCTAAGTTAAGCGTTTTCAAATTTTGCTTTTCTGTGGATAAATTTTCTAACATCTCGATCACTCCTCATAAACAGATTATAAAACCTTTGAAACAAAATTTCAATACTTTATTTTATTTTTGTAATATTTAATTGAAATTTTATTTCACAAGTCTTATACTTGATAATAAGAATGGAGGTTATAAAATGCTAGGAATTAGTCTTTATTTGCAGGATTTGGATAACGTTGCTGAGACCGTTCAAATAGCCCATCAAAATGGATTTTCATCTATCTTCAGTTCACTACATATTCCAGAAGAAAGCAAAATAGATTACCGGGCTCGTCTAGAAGAATTAGGCAAAGCCGCTCAAGAAAATAATATGGATCTCATCTTAGATATTTCTGAAAATGCTTTAGCTAAAATCCAATTAAGCTTTGAAAATGCTGAAGCAATTCGAAAAATAGGCGTAACGGGCTTGCGAATTGATTATGGCATTGGGATCCAGCAAATTGCCTTACTTTCGCAGAAAATTACGGTTTACTTAAATGCCAGCACCATTGATCAAGCTTTTTTAGACGCCTTAAAAGAAGCAGCTGCTCAGATGGAAAATATCGAAGCTTTTCATAACTACTATCCAAAGCCTGAAACGGGTTTGAACGAAACCTTTTTCAAACAAAAAAACCATTTTTTGCGCGGAAATGGTCTTAAAATTTCAGCTTTCGTACCCGGTGATTCCAAAAAACGTTTACCCCTTTATGAAGGTCTACCAACCTTAGAAAAGCATCGCTTTACAAGCCCTTACGCGGCGACTTTGGAACTCTTCACGTTAGCGGTTGACCATGTTTACATCGGCGACCCGGCGCTAGATCCCTTACATTTTTCATTTTGGCAAAATCTTATTTTCAATCAGACTTTGTCTCTTGAAGCTACATTAGCCGATTTTGTACCCGTTCAAATAAAAAATCACCTTATTCACGGTGATCAAAATCGAATGGACGATGCGCGCGATTTGATACGTTTAGAAAATAGTCGCCCAGCTTTTAACGAACTTGCAATAGATGCTAAAAATACAATTCTCCGACCTGCTGGAACGATCACTATTGATAATCAAAAATATGGGCGTTACAGTGGCGAGATTTGTATCACAAAAATTCCTTTAGAAGCCAATGAAAAAGTAAATTGCATCGGTCAAATTAGCCCGCTCTATCTGGATTGTCTCTCCTATATTTCAGCCGGACAAAAAATAAAATTACGCTTCAACTAAAAAAGGCAGCATTTGAGTGAATTCAAATGCTGCCTTTTATTTTTCACGAAAACGATTAGTTGCTTCTCGTGATTTTTTGATATGCGTAATCATTTCATCATATTGCTTTGATGCGAAATAATAAAATAAAATATCAATAACCAAAAGCTGTGCTTGCCTAGAACTTGTTGCCGTACTTCGCATTTCCGCTTCAGGAGCTCGAGAAGTCTCTAACACCAAATCGGAAATCGACTTCAACTTATTATTTCCAATGCGTGTCAAACTAACTACCTTTAAGCCGCTTTGTTTCGCTTCATTTGCTAGTTCAAGCACTTGCGAAGTTTCCCCACTATTTGAAATAGCAAAAAACAAACTATTTTCTTTGCCAGAAGAAAAAGCCATGGCAAGAACATGCGGGTCCTGCGACAAAAATACATTTTTCCCTGCACGCAGCCACTTTTGCGCAATATCTTCCGCAATAAGCCACGAGGCTCCAACGCCATAAGCATAAATTGTTTCAGCTTGTTCCATCTCTGCACAAACTCGAATGATGGCGTCTTCCTTAAGTTGACTTGCGGTATCTTGTGTTGTCTGATTGACATTAGAAACCAATTTTTCACGAATTGAATCAAAAGATTCGCCCGGTTCAATATCATAGTACCCCGTCCTATTAGGCGTTGCTAATTCCATAGAAAGCTGACGCTTCAGTTCAGGAAAACTATCCAAATTTAAAGACTTTGAAAATCGAATTACTGCCGCGGCACTTGTTTCAGCTTTCTTTGCAAGATTCTGTACGGATGCTTTCACAGCAAAGTCAGGATCATTTAAAATCGTTCGCCCTACTTTTTGTTCCGACTTAGGCAACGTATCTAGAATTCCACTTATAAGATTGATAATACTTCCATTTGTCATAGCCATTTCTTCCTTGTTTTTTCTTTGATTATATCATAAAATCCATTTTTGAAATAAAATTTTAATTAAGTTTTTTCAGTTAGACAGCTTGAAAATCAGCTCTCCTAAACCTATAATTAAAATTAAAACTCTAATTGTTTCACGTGAAACATCGAAAGGAGAATCTCCAATGGTCGAAACAAGTTCACAGCTCACTACCCAACTCCATACGATTTTCCTGTTTTTTGGAGGCACATCTATCGAGGCGCTCACGTTCATCGAGCAACAATTCATGCCTGCCTTAAGAAACGATGAACCTTCTAAAAATTACTATACTACTATTCAATTTTTTCCTGATACGAATCAAACAAGCTTTCTAGATGACTTAAATAAGTCGGCATCCTTTCCAACATCAGCTGACTACATTTTAATTCATATGGGTAACAATCCTTCTGATTCACTACAAGAAAGCATCCAAAAAATCGCAAAAGAGAACCAATATCGGCTTGAAGCTGTTTATTTAAATCAAACACCAAAACTAGCAAGCGACCATTTTGCGAGTCAACATGCCTTAACATTACCCATCTCAAACTTTTCGATTGAGTCAAACGGCGATCAACTCAAAAAATACCTACTTGAACCCGGAAAAACCTACCATATCATTGGTGACACACATGAGTGTTTAGAAGAACTTATGACGTTGCTAGAAAAAAATGGATTTCGCTTCGATCAATTTGGACGCATTACAGAACGTCCTGATCCATCTCACCAATTCATTTTGCTTGGAGATTCCATCGACAAAGGGAAAAACACGAAAGCAATCCTTGAATTTCTTTATCTAAACCTTGAACACTTTTATTTTGTAATTGGGAATCACGAATCTTTTGTTTATCATTATCTCCAAGGAAAAATTAAAAATGCTAACGAAGAAATTGTTTCTCGATTTTTCGATTCCATTCCCATCCTTGAAGAGAATCCTGATTTACTTGCCAAATTTCATTCACTTGTAGAACACTCTGCGCCTTTCTATAAGCTTATCTCAAATCAAGCGTCGTTTTATGCGACACATGCCCCGTGCAAAAATAAATATCTCGGCAAACTTGATAAAAAGTCCCTACGAAAAATGCGCAATTTCCATCTAGATCGGTCAAGACCTACCGAAGAACAATTGCTATTCCTATTAGAAGAAGCAAATGAAAATCATCCCTATCATTTTTTCGGACACGTTGCCGCTAAAAATGCCTTTCGCTTAAAAAATAAAATTCATCTGGATACTGGCTGCATTCATGGTAACTTACTTACAGAGGCTGTGCTTACACCTACGGGAAAGGTAACCACATGTTCCATCCCTTCGCATCATCAGGATGACTTTCAAGCGCAACTTCCTCTTTTATTCCAATAAAAAACCACGCAAAGCAATTTGCGTGGCTCAGACTGTAAAAAAAGTTTTTCATGACTTTGTTTGCAGTCTTTTTTAACGTGCTGGTTTAATTACAACATAACGGTAAGGATCGCGCCCTTCCGAATGCGTTTCTATTTTTTCATTTTCACTTAAAACAGCATGGATAATTTTTCTTTCAAAAGATGGCATTGGCTCTAAATGAACAGCACTTTTGGTTTTTAGTGCTTTCCCAGCCATTTTTTCCGCAAGATTCGAGAGTGTTTCATAGCGGCGTTCACGATAATCACCGACATTGACAAAGATATTTCTAAACTGCTCACTTTGTTTATTGGCAATTAGTTGAGTCAAGTACTGCAAAGAATTAAGTGTTTGACCATGTTTTCCAATCAAAACTCCAAGGTTTTCACCAGAAATTTGCACGTAAACATCTTTTCCTTCTTCCTTTGCTTCAAGTGAGATTTCCGCTCCCATTTTCTTAGCAACATCCAAAATATATTCCGTGACAATTTGTACACTGTTTTCTTTTTCAATGACCTTGACCATCGCAAGACGTGAACCGATTCCAAAAATTCCTTTTTTACCTTCGTCCATGACCTCTACTTCCACTTGATCACGGTTTAAGGCTAGTTCTTTTAATCCATTTTGAATCGCTTCTTCAACAGTTTGACCTTGTGCAGTAATATCTCTCACTTTCTCTTCTTACCTCCTTTTTTTGAAGCTTTCATGTGTTCTGCTTTTTTCTTCAAACGAGCTTCTTCAGCTTTGGCAGCTTCTTCAGCTTGTTGTAGTCTTTTTGCTTTAAAAGGATTATTAATTAAAAGTGTTTGGAAGACCGTGAAAATATTCCCGATAATCCAGTATAGAGCTAGTGCTGACGGAAGTGTGATCCCCATAAACAAAATCATAACTGGCATGAAATAAATCATCATGGCCATCGTTTTATTTTGCTGTGTTTGCCCCATCATTGAAATTTTTGATGATAGGAAAGTTGTAATCGCAGCGATGATCGGCAAAATGTAAATGGGATCGGGTTGACCTAGCGTCATCCATAAAAATGAATCTGTCTTGATTTCAGCTGTTCGGCTGATCGCTTGGTAAAAACCAATCAAAATTGGCATTTGGATAATAAGCGGTAAACAGCCCATCATCGGATTAATATTATGCTCTTGATATAAGCGCATTGTTTCTTGCTGCAACTTTTGTCTTGTTTCATTATCTTTAGAAGCATATTTTTCTTGCAGCTCTTTAAGTAAAGGTTGAACTTTCATCATTTCTTTTTGGCTTTTTAGCTGTTTAATCATAAGTGGCATAATAATTAAGCGAATAATAATCGTAACAACAATGATTCCAACCGCATAATTGCCACCGAAGGCATCAGCAAACCATCTTATCACCCAAGATAATGGAAAGACAATGTAATGACTCCAGAATCCTGGTGAGTCTTTTGTGATTGGATCAGTTGAATAGCCACAGCCTGAAAGTACAGTGACTAAAGCAATAACAAGTCCGATCACGAAGAGTTTTTTCTTCAGGTTCTTTTTCTTCTTCAACAAGTGTAACCTCCCCGCCTTTTTTTAAATTTCCAATTCATTTTGAGCTGTTTGTTTTGGTCTTTTTTAGTACCTTCGCAATTTTTAAGACGTGAATCAAACTTTTCTTAATTTCATGAAAATCCATATTGGCCGCCGGTTTTCGGGCGATAATAATATAATCATTTCCTTGTTCAACCTCGAGGTCAAGCTCATGGAATGTCTGTCTGATACAACGCTTTACGCGATTTCTACAAACTGCATTGCCAATTTTTTTACTGACAGAAAGACCAATTCGAAAATGAGTTTCTTGTTTTTCTCTTCTTAATTTATACACGACAAACTGCCGATTGGCAAATGACTTCCCTTTCTTAAACACTCGTTGAAATTCATCATTTTTTTTAATCCGATATTCTTTTTTCATACAGTCTCCCATCTTCTTGCGTATGCCATCCGCTTTCTATCAAAAATGGATTTTTTCCATAAAAAACAATAAAAAAACCACTGAGCCGTATCAGTGGTCTACGCAGATAATACTTTTCTTCCTTTACGACGACGTGCTGCTAACACTCTGCGGCCGTTTTTAGAACTCATACGTGCACGGAAACCGTGTACTTTTTTTCTTTTACGTTTACTTGGTTGATATGTTCTTTTCACTTTATAACACCTCCCATTATCTGGGTCCAATTGAATTAAATCTATTAGACAGTCTTAAATATTGTACGGAAATAAACGTTTTTTGTCAATAGAGCACGAAAAAACTTCGCCCTTAATCATATCATATTTTAAAACTTAAAAAAACCTCTTTATAGGAAAAAAGTAAAATTTTGCTTCTACCATTTTATCTATATCAAAAAAAAGCATACTTTTCTTAAAGAAGAAGTTGTGGATAATTCTGTGAAGTTATCCACAGAATCATAAAAATTTATTGTGAATAATTTTATAAAGCATGAAAAATTATAAACGGGTTACGCACAAGTTATGCACAACCCCACAGATTGTGGGTAAGGTTTTTCGACAAGTGGATAAATTTGTGGATATTTTTTGAAAGTCCTTGATATCAAAGCCTTTTTTTGATAAGATATCAGGTGTTGAATAGAAAATAAGTTGAGGAAAAATAAAGTTATCCACATAATTATTTCTTATTGTGGATATTTTCTTAACAGGGTCAGGATATCTTTATCCACTATTTTTACCGTTTTGTGGATAACTTTTAAAAATCGCCCTGTTATTTTTCTTCCTTAAAATTATGTCCACAAAAAAGGAGGGAAATTTTTTGCATTCTATAGAAGAGATCTGGACACGTGCACTTGAAATTGTTCAAAAGAATATGAGCAAACCAAGCTATGATACTTGGATGAAATCCACTACTGCACATTCTCTTGAAGACAACACATTTGTCATTTCGGCACCTAACAATTTTGTTCGTGATTGGCTTGAGAAGAGCTATACGCAGTTTATCGCCAATATTTTACAAGAAGTAACGGGAGCTTCTTATGATGTACGTTTCATTGACGGTGAACAAGAAGAAAATTTTGATTACAAGCCGATTCCCCAAAATCAAAACTTACCGGATGAAAATGATCCTGATAATTCCAAGCATATGTTAAATCCAAGATATATTTTTGATACATTTGTTATTGGTTCCGGTAATAGGTTTGCACATGCTGCTTCTCTTGCAGTAGCAGAAGCGCCAGCAAAAGCATATAACCCTCTTTTCATTTACGGAGGCGTTGGGCTCGGTAAAACGCACTTGATGCATGCTGTTGGCCACTATGTGCAAGAACATAAAGACAATGCAAATGTGATGTACTTATCCAGCGAAAAATTTACCAATGAATTTATCAGCTCTATTCGCGATAACAAAACAGAAGAATTTCGAACGAAATACCGCAATGTTGATGTACTTTTGATTGATGATATTCAATTTTTAGCTGGTAAAGAAGGAACACAAGAAGAATTTTTCCATACGTTCAATGCGCTTTACGATGAGCAAAAACAAATCATCATTTCAAGTGACCGACCACCTAAAGAAATTCCAACACTTGAAGATCGGCTTCGTTCACGTTTTGAATGGGGACTAATTACAGATATCACTCCGCCGGACCTTGAAACGCGGATTGCGATTTTGCGGAAAAAGGCTAAAGCGGATGGGCTTGATATTCCAAATGAAGTGATGCTTTATATTGCTAATCAAATTGATTCGAATATTCGGGAGCTTGAAGGGGCACTAATTCGTGTTGTCGCTTACTCTTCTCTTGTAAATAAAGACATTACAGCTGGACTTGCAGCGGAAGCTTTAAAGGACATCATTCCAAATGCCAAAACCTCCGTTATCACAATCAGTGGTATTCAAGAAGCTGTTGGGGAGTATTTCCACGTTAAACTCGAAGATTTTAAAGCTAAAAAAAGAACCAAAAGCATTGCCTTCCCTAGACAAATCGCCATGTACATGTCACGGGAATTAACCGATGCTTCACTTCCAAAAATTGGCGATGAATTTGGTGGGCGTGACCATACAACTGTCATTCATGCTCACGAAAAAATTTCACAGATGCTAAAAAGTGATCAAGTTTTAAAAAACGATATTCAAGAAATAGAAAAAAATCTGCGTAAAAACTAAACTGTGGATAATGTGGATAACAGGACACTAGTTTTCCACTGGTTATACACATGTGGAAAACTTAGAAGAAAAATGGATTAGCTTACTTATCCACAAATCCACAAGGCCTATTACTATTATTACGATTTTCTTATTAATTAATTAAAGAACATCATAAAAATGAACGGGGGATTTTTCATGAAATTTGTCATCGATCGAGATCATTTGGTCAATGCTGTTAACGAAGTTACACGTGCTATTTCTGCTCGAACAACGATTCCAATTCTTACTGGGATTAAAATTGATGTGAATGATGAGGGTGTTACGCTTACCGGGAGCGATTCAGATATTTCCATCGAAGCTTTTATTCCACTTATTGAACAAGATGAAGTAATTGTTGAAGTCGAATCGTTTGGCGGAATCGTTTTACAATCGAAATATTTTGGAGATATCGTTAGACGACTGCCAGATAAAAACGTTGAAATCGAAGTAACGACTAATAACCAAACGACGATTCGTTCCGGACAAGCATTCTTTACACTGAATGGCTTAGACGTTTTAGAATACCCGAAACTTCCTGAGGTATCTGAAGGAAAACAAATTCGGATTCCAATCCATGTCCTCAAAAACATTATTCGCCAAACAGTTTTTGCTGTTTCAACGATTGAAGTTCGTCCTGTACTTACTGGGGTAAATTGGATCATTAAAAATGGAACTTTAACTGCTGTTGCAACGGATAGTCATAGACTTGCGCTTCGGGAAATTCCAATTGAAGCTCCTGAAGCTGAAGAATATAACATTGTTATCCCAGGAAAAAGTTTGTCAGAACTCAATAAAATTTTGGATGAAGCTTCTGATTCACTTGAAATCATCCTAGCCAACAACCAAATTTTATTTAAATTAAAAGATTTACTATTTTACTCGCGTTTACTCGAAGGAAGCTATCCTGATACTTCAAGACTGATTCCAGCTGAAACAAAATCAGAGCTGATTATTAACGCGAAAGCCTTTTTACAAGCGATTGACCGTGCTTCCCTACTCGCAAGAGAAAATCGCAATAATGTAATTAAACTTTCCACATTGGAAAATGGACAAGTAGAGGTTTCGTCTAACTCTCCTGAAATTGGGAATGTTTCTGAAAAACTCTTCAGTCAAAGCTTTACTGGCGAAGATTTACAAATTTCCTTTAACGGAAAATACATGATGGATGCTTTGCGTGCGTTTGAAGGCGACGATATTCAAATTTCGTTTTCTGGAACAATGCGTCCTTTCGTTCTTCGTCCACGTGATGCGGAAAATCCAAATGAAATTTTACAATTGATTACACCTGTTCGAACTTATTAATAGATAAAAAGCTCACCAATTTAGGTGGGCTTTTTTTTGTGAATTTTACAGAAGCTCCATATTAGCCTTAAATTTCATTTTTCACTTAAAATAGTATCCCCCCATTATTTTTAGTAAAAAACCGAAAAACGATGCTTTAGAAAATAATCTTTGTAATTATAGGCAAACTTTAGTAAAATAGAAGATAGCGATAAAATAGATTGGGTGTGAGGTTTTGGCGAATATTGTAACAATAGACAGTGACTATGTAACACTGGGACAGCTTTTGCAGATGCTTGATGTTGTTGAATCTGGGGGAATGGTAAAAGTATTTCTAAGCGAACATCCGATTTATGTAAACGGCGAACAAGATAACAGACGAGGCAGGAAACTGCGGAATGGCGATGTCATTTTAGTTCCCGGAAAAGGAAAAGTTAAGATTGAACAATCTTAGGAAAAAAGCATGCTGTTAAAACAATTAACGCTTAAAAATTTCCGAAACTATCATGAACTTACACTCGATCTCGACCCGTCTATCAATGTATTTCTTGGCGAAAATGCTCAAGGAAAAACAAATTTATTAGAAGCGATATTGATGCTTTCGCTTGCTAAGTCGCATCGGACGACAAATGACAAAGATTTTATCCAGTGGGATAAAGCGGAAGCAAAGATCAGCGGACGAATTGAAAAACACGGACAAACTCTGCCACTTGAACTCACGCTTACTCAACAAGGAAAAAAAGCAAAGGTCAATCACATTGAGCAAAAAAAGTTGAGTCAGTATGTTGGAAATTTAAATGTGGTCATGTTTGCCCCAGAAGATTTAACGCTTGTAAAAGGTGCACCAGGCGTAAGACGACGCTTTATGAATATGGAAATCGGCCAAATGCAGCCTGTTTATTTACATGATTTAAGTGTTTTTCAGCGGATCTTACATCAGCGAAACCAATTTTTAAAGCAAGCAAAACTGAAGAAGAACTTTGATGAAGTCATGCTCGGCATTCTTGATGAGCAATTTGCAGAGGTCGCCATTAAATTGACGGAAAGGCGTTCCGCGTTTATCCAAAAGTTGCAAGCTTATGCAGCTCCGATCCATCATGATATTTCGCGAGGGCTTGAAACGCTGCAAATTGAGTATAAGCCTTCCGTTTCACTCGATCAGGACGGCGATTATTTACAGAACTTACTTGAAAAAATGAAAACCATTCGGCAAAGAGAAATCGACCGAGGCGTCACACTTATCGGACCGCATCGGGATGATTCTCTATTTTATGTTAATGGGCAAAATGTACAAGTGTTCGGCTCGCAAGGTCAACAGCGGACAACAGCTTTATCTGTAAAACTTGCTGAAATTGACTTGATTCATGAAGAAACAAAGGAATATCCCCTCCTCTTGCTTGATGATGTGTTAAGTGAACTTGATGACTATAGGCAGTCTCATTTGCTTGAAACGATTTCTGGCAAAGTACAAACATTTGTTACGACAACAAGTGTGAGCGGGATTAAACACGCAAAGCTTGAACAAGCTACTACTTTTGAAGTGGAAAAAGGTCACATAAAAAAATCCTAATTTTAGGTTGATATAATAGAAAATGAGAAAGTGCGGTGAAGCTTAGATGTCAGAAGAAAATATTACAAATGTACATGAAAATGCTTCGGACTATAATGACAATCAAATTCAGGTTTTAGAAGGATTAGAAGCCGTAAGAAAACGGCCAGGTATGTATATAGGTTCAACCAGTCAGCGCGGACTTCACCATTTAGTTTGGGAAATCGTTGATAACTCAATTGACGAAGCTTTAGCTGGTTTTTGTACAGAAATCGAGATTACGATTGAAGCCGATAACAGTATTACTGTTCAAGATAATGGACGTGGAATGCCAACAGGAATCAATGAAAAAGTAGGTCGACCAACAATTGAAGTTATTTTCACAGTGCTTCATGCTGGCGGTAAGTTCGGCGGTGGCGGCTACAAAGTGTCTGGTGGTCTTCACGGTGTTGGGGCTTCCGTTGTTAATGCTCTTTCAACAGAGCTAGAAGTTTACGTGCATCGAGATGGAAAAAAATATTATCAACGTTTTGAACGTGGAAATGTTGTATCAGATCTTGAAAATCAAGGGGAAACGGATTATCGTGGTACGATTGTCCACTTTAAACCAGATCCTGAAATTTTCACCGAAACTGTGGAATTTGACTACGAAGTTTTACGGACACGTGTCCGCGAATTAGCTTTCTTAAATCGTGGATTAATGATTTCGATTGAAGATAAACGTACTGAACATCAAGTGAAAAAGGAATACCACTATGAAGGCGGAATTAAATCGTATGTTGATCACTTAAATCAATCGAAAGAAGTCATTCATGACGAGCCGATTTACATTGAAGGTGAACGTGATGGCATCATGGTGGAAGTGGCTATCCAATATAATTCTGGATTTTCAAGTTCGATCATTTCCTTTGCCAACAATATTCACACTTATGAAGGTGGAACACATGAATCTGGCTTTAAAACAGCACTTACGCGTGTAATCAATGATTATGCAAGACGTAATAAGCTTTTTAAAGATAATGATGAAAATTTGTCTGGTGAAGATGTGCGAGAAGGTTTAACTGCGATTATTTCGGTTAAACACCCTGACCCACAATTTGAAGGGCAAACGAAAACCAAATTGGGAAATTCAGAAACGCGCTCGATTACAGATAAGCTTTTTTCAGAAGCTTTGAGCAAGTTCATGTTGGAAAATCCAGATGTCAGCAAGAAAATTGTTGAAAAAGGAGTTATGGCTTCGAGAGCTCGACTAGCAGCAAAACGTGCCCGCGAAGTTGCTCGTAAAAAAACTGGGCTTGAAATTTCCAATTTGCCAGGGAAACTTGCGGATTGTTCGTCCAGAAACCCAGAAATCAGTGAGCTTTATATCGTTGAGGGGGATTCAGCCGGCGGTTCTGCTAAACAAGGACGTGATCGACTTTTCCAGGCAATTCTCCCAATCCGTGGTAAAATCTTGAATGTTGAAAAAGCGCGTCTCGATAAAATTTTAGCAAACGAAGAAATCCGAACGATCTTTACGGCAATGGGAACTGGTTTTGGTGGCGATTTTGATGTTTCAAAAGCACGCTATCATAAACTGATTATCATGACGGATGCCGATGTGGATGGTGCGCACATCCGGACGCTACTGCTTACGCTTTTCTATCGTTATATGCGTCCGCTTGTAGATGCTGGTTATATTTATATTGCTCAGCCTCCCCTTTATCAAATTAAACACGGGAAACAAGTTGAATATGTGTATTCAGATGAGCAATTAGATGATTATTTGGCAAAATTAGGCGATGAAAAATATGCCATTCAGCGTTATAAAGGGCTTGGAGAAATGAATCCGGAACAACTTTGGGATACGACAATGAATCCTGAAAACCGGACGTTGCTACAAGTTAGCGTTAATGATGCCATTGATGCGGATGAAACATTTGAAATGCTTATGGGTGACCGAGTTGAACCACGTCGTAAGTTCATCGAAGAAAATGCTCAGTATGTTAAAAACTTGGATATTTAATTTTATTTCCTGGGAAATAATCAAATCTAATTTAGCTTAGAATTGGAAAGGGAGGTTTCGCTATAATGGCAGAAACACCAGATCATCGAGTCAAAGAAGTTAATTTAAATAAAGAAATGCGAACGTCTTTCCTAGATTATGCAATGAGTGTTATCGTTGCTCGTGCCCTTCCTGATGTGCGTGACGGACTTAAACCCGTTCACCGCAGGATTTTATATGCAATGAATGATCTGGGAATGACTTCTGACAAGGCCTACAAAAAATCGGCTCGTATTGTCGGTGAAGTAATTGGTAAGTATCATCCGCATGGTGACTCAGCTGTGTACTTCACGATGGTTCGGATGGCGCAGGATTTCAGTTATCGTTATATGCTTGTTGATGGACACGGAAACTTTGGTTCTGTCGATGGAGATATGGCTGCTGCGATGCGTTATACGGAAGCGCGGATGTCAAAAATCTCGATGGAACTTTTGCGAGATATCAATAAAGACACGATTGATTATGAAGATAACTATGATGGTTCGGAAAAAGAGCCGTCAATTTTGCCAGCACGTTTTCCAAACTTGCTTGTCAATGGTTCATCTGGGATTGCGGTTGGGATGGCTACAAATATTCCAACGCACCATCTTGGTGAAGTCATTGATGGGGTCCTTGCATTAAGTCATAATCCAGATATTTCGATTCGAGAACTAATGGAATATATTCCGGGACCTGACTTCCCTACTGCTGGTCTTATTATGGGACGTAGCGGAATTAGACGGGCTTATGAAACAGGACGTGGATCCATCACTGTTCGTGCTCGCGTGGATATTGAAACAAAGAGTAATGGAAAAGAAACCATTTTGATTACGGAATTGCCTTATCAAGTGAATAAAGCACGGCTGATTGAGCGGATTGCTGAATTGGCTCGTGAGAAGAAAATTGATGGAATTACTGAACTGAATGATGAATCTGACCGTTCAGGTATGCGGATTGTCATTGAAGTTCGTCGTGACATTAGTGCAAGTGTAGTTGTCAATAATTTGTATAAAATGACAGCACTACAAACTACTTTTGGGATTAACATGTTGGCGCTTGTTGACAGCCATCCAAAAGTGTTGAATTTAAAACAAATTCTATATCATTATCTAGAACATCAAAAAGTCGTTATTCGTCGTAGAACTGAATTTGATTTGCGTAAAGCGGAAGCACGTGCGCATATTTTGGAAGGTTTACGAATTGCACTTGATAATATTGATGCCGTGATTAGTTTGATTCGAGGATCGAAGACAACTGAAATCGCTAAAGAAGGCTTGATGACACAATTTAGCTTGTCTGAAAAGCAATCACAAGCCATTCTCGATATGCGTTTGCAACGTTTAACAGGTTTAGAACGCGAGAAAATCGAGGAAGAATACAACAATTTGATGCAGCTAATCAATGAATTAAAAGCGATTCTGGCTGATGAAGAACGTATTCTCGAAGTTATTCGTGAAGAATTAGAAGAAATCAAACAGAAGTATAGCGATAAACGCCGCACAGAAATCTTAACGGGAGACCTTGTCAGCATTGAAGATGAGGACCTTATTCCTGAAGAAGAAGTGGCAATTACATTAACGAAAAAAGGCTACATCAAGCGTTTGCCGCTGTCTACGTATCGGAGTCAGCGCCGTGGTGGTCGTGGAATTCAAGGCATGTCCACTCATGAAGATGACTTTGTGGAACATTTGATCGCAACGAGCACGCATGATACTCTCCTATTCTTTACGAATACAGGGAAAGTCTACCGGGCGAAAGGTTACGAGGTTCCTGAGTACGGACGTACGGCAAAAGGAATCCCGCTAATCAATTTGCTAGGCATTGAAAGCCAAGAACAAGTGAATACGGTCATCAATTTAAGTGAATTCACTGATGATGATTATCTCTTCTTTGCAACGAAACACGGTGTTGTGAAGCGCTCTGCCCTTTCTCAATTTGCGAATATCCGTCAAAGCGGTTTACGTGCAGTGGATCTTCGTGAAAATGATGAACTCATCTCTGTTCAAATGACTGATGGCAGTAAGAAGATGATTATTGCAACGAAAGCAGGTCAATCAATTTATTTCCCAGAAGATAATATTCGGGTAATGGGTCGTACGGCTGCTGGAGTGCGCGGAATTCGTCTTCATAATGATGATGAAGTAATTGGCATGGAAGTGCTTGAAGATGACCAGAACGTGCTTGTCGTGACGGAGAACGGTTACGGGAAACAAACCCCTGCCGAACAGTATCCGCTTCGTAATCGTGGCGGTATGGGTGTTAAAACCGTATCTATTACTGAAAAGAATGGTCCACTTGTTTCGATGAAGACCGTTTCTGGCGATGAAGATATCATGTTGATGACGATTCATGGCGTCTTGATTCGTTTTGAAGTGGAAACTGTATCTGAAACTGGAAGAAGCACGATGGGTGTGAAACTGATTCGTTTGGATGAAAACGAAAAAGTTGCTACTGTTGCTAAAGTTCCTAAAGAAGATGATGAAATACTTGAGGAAGAAGAAACAGAAGACGATCAAACCTTAAGAACAGAAGTTCCAGATGAAAGTTTTGAAGAAGACGGACCAAACTTAGAAGAATAATGAAATTATATGCGGATGGCACGTTGAGATTCTTCTCAATGTGCCATCTGTTTTTTTATGAATAAAAATTTACAGTCAAGTAAGATTGAAAAAAATCAATGAAATGATTATCATTATCATAGTAGTCTATTTTAATAGCAAACCTTGTGCAGAAAGTAGGAGAAAGAATGACCAAGAAAAACAAGGATTCGCAAAATGTTGAAATTTGGGCGGATCTTGTCAACATAAAGGATTTGATTCTTGCAATCATTATTTGTATAGGATTTACCATGGGAGGTTATTTTATTGCTCCCGGGAAAGCACCAATGCCCCTTTTCTTTGGGCTAGGCGGTGCCATCATCGGCTTCATCATTTCAAGTTTAATCATCAAGCCGAAACGAACGCTTCGTGAAAGTGATGAGACGGAGGCGACTGACAAATGACGCTTCAACTTGTGATTGAAATGATTCTTGATTCTGTTCTCGCAGCTGGAATTTATACGATTATTGGGATTGCTCCCGGGACAGATGAAACAGCAGTACTTGCTCCTGTGACTCTTGCTCTCGTTTTATTAGGCGTTTCGCCGATGGTTGTGCTTGCTTTTTTTGTTTCGGCTGTTGTGACGCTTAATTTGACGGACGCAGTACCTGTCGCTGTTGCAGGAACACCGGGTGGGGTTATGGCCTCGCCAATGGTCCCTTATGGGCTCACCTTGAAAGAGGCTGGTCAATCAGTTGTTGGGATACGCAAAATGGCTTCTGGTGCTGCTATCGGAACAATTGTGGCTGTTCCAATTAGTTTAGCTTTGGCAGGTCTTTTGGCCCCGCTATCCGAAGTGATTACGAAGTACTCGGCCCCTGTTTTCTTTATTGGCGCTATATTTCTTGCCTTAGTAAGTAAAAATAAAATTTTATCGTTACTCGCTATTTTACCTTTCAGTTTGCTCATCGAGGGAATGCGTTATTTGTATTGGGGTGTTGGCGCGGTTCCTGAAACGAAAACGATCACGATTTCATTTTTCCTTGGGATTACGATCGGTCCGATGATTTTTAGTATGATTTCGCTGCTGAATAAAGAACATCGTGAAAAATTGCCTAAACAAGATAAGCGCGAGATTGTGATTGCAAATGTTGAAAAACAAAAGGGATTTCCTAATCCGTTCAAGGTATTAACGAAGCAAGAATCTTGGGCGACGCTTGGAACTTCTATTGCTGGCTGTTTTACCTTTTTTATGAGTCCGGTTGGAATGACAGTGCTATTTGGTGAAGCGGTTGTGAGCCGAGTGAAGAATCCGATTAAGAAGGCAAAAATTGCTCTGGCTAGTATGGAAGGTTTGGCACATTCGACTTATTTGGCGGGGCTATTGATTCCACTTATCGCACTTGGGGTTCCCCTGTCGCCTGTTGCGATTGGTCCGGCAAATCCGCTTTTTAATGCCCCTCCTGTTTTCACGTTAGAGAAAAATATGCACCACTTGCTCACGATGTCGGAATTCACGATTGCAACGATTGTCGGTTCAGTTGTAGGACTTGGACTAACATATTATGTTATCATGAAGTATTCCCAGCAAATTTGTCGTTTTGTGTTTAAATTTATTCCACATGAAGCGATTTTAGGATTATTTATTGCGCTTGTCATGATGCTTAGCTACATGGATGGTGGATTTATCAATATGATGGGTGTACTTCTTGTCGCAATTGTGTCAGGCGCACTTAGTCGACTCGGGATCAACTTTGGTGTGTTATTTATGACGCTTTATGCTGCACCTTGGATTGTCACAACGTTATTCTAAAATCAGGAAGGAATGGAGCCAATTGGCTACAGGACGTGCAACTGCAAAATTAATACTATGTGGCGAACACGCTGTTGTTTATGGTGAACCTGCAATTGCTGTACCTTTTTCGCAGGCTGTCATTGAAACAGAGGTTTTGCCAACTAATCAAAAAACTAAATTCTCGTCTGCTTTTTTTACAGGCGATTTGGATAATATGCCCCCGATTCTCTTTGGGATTAAAGAAATGGTCGAGGCCATTTTAACGAAGATTGGAACGGAACCCGTTTTGATTCGCGTTTTGACGGAAATACCAATCGGACGTGGTCTCGGCTCAAGTGCTGCGGTAGCGGCAAGTGTAGCCCGTGCCTTATTTGCCTATTTTAAGCAAGAACTGACAGATGAGGCGTTGCTCGAATTTGTAAATCAATCTGAAAAAATAGCTCATGGGAACCCAAGTGGTATCGATGCAGTCACGGTTGTAACTGAAAAGCCAGTTTGGTTTGAAAGAGATTTGGCCCTTGAAACGATGCACTTTCATGAAAAGCTCTTTTTGGTAGTAGCTGACACGGGGATTCCCAGTGAGACGCGCGCCGCGGTTGCGGATGTTGGAAGGTTGCTTGAAACGCAGCCGAAAAAATTCAAACCGATGATTCAGGAACTTGGAAATATTTCCCGGGAAATACGGAAGCAACTTGAAGGTGAAGCGGACATTCAGCAAGTAGGAAAAGCGATGAATGCTGCTCAAGCTATTTTGGAGGAACTTACGGTTAGTGATGCAAGCCTAGAAAAGCTGATTCATGTAGCCTTGCAAAATGGTGCAGCGGGTGCGAAGTTGACCGGAGGCGGACGTGGCGGTTGTATGGTAGCTCTTGTTTCTAGCAAAAAGCAAGCTGAATCGTTAGTGAAGGCTCTCCATGAAGCGGGTGCTAGTGAAGAATGGATTTTTACGATTGGAGAAGGAACGCATGAAAGTAACAGCGGTAGCTCACACCAATATAGCGCTTATTAAGTATTGGGGTAAACGGGATGAAAAGTTGATTTTGCCTTCCAACAGCAGTTTATCAATTACGCTTGATAAGTTTTTTACGGAAACCACTTTTGAATGGATCGATTCGCAGAAAAAGGATCTACTCATTTTAAATGGTGAGGAACGCGAAGACAAGAAAGTTCAGCGGTATTTGAATGTTTTGCGACATGA
The DNA here is from genome assembly GCF_011800755.1 of Listeria valentina. Taxonomy (GTDB): domain Bacteria; phylum Bacillota; class Bacilli; order Lactobacillales; family Listeriaceae; genus Listeria; species Listeria valentina. The sequence goes on along the minus strand of NZ_JAATJW010000006.1, from coordinate 47,016 downwards.
ATTTGGTATTACTTCGCGCGCGGTGATCCATTCGGAAAATCATGTGCCTACTGCGGCAGGGCTGGCTTCTTCTGCTTCGGCGTTTGCAGCTCTTGCAACTGCGGCTTCAGCGTCACTTGGGCGAAAGGATTCGAAGATGGCTCTATCTCGACTCGCCCGGCTTGGATCTGGCTCTGCTAGTCGTTCTATTTTTGGCGGCTTGGCGATTTGGCAAAAAGGTGAAAATGCGGATGGATCGGATTCTTATGCGGTTCCTTTTGAAAGTGATTTAACTGATCAACTTGCTGTTGTCGTCGCGATTGTGTCTGATCAACCTAAAAAAATTTCCAGTCGAAATGGAATGAAACAAACGGTTCTTACCTCCCCTTTTTTTGCTGAATGGACGAGAACAGCTGAACTGGATTTGGAAGCTATCAAAAAAGCTTTCGCGAACTCTGATTTCACACAAGTTGGTGAGATTTTGGAGCATAATGCAATGAAAATGCACGCAACAACATTAAGTGCCAACCCGCCATTCACGTATTTTAGTCAGGAATCACTGCTTGTGATGGAAGCTGTGAGAGAGTTGCGGGCTGACGGAATTGAAGCTTATTTTACAATGGATGCTGGACCAAATGTTAAAATTGTATGTTTAAGGCAAGACGAAGAAAAGGTAGCCAGTCGAATTGATCAATTGGTAGGTCGCGTTTTAATTTGTCACGCAGGTGAAGGAGCTAAGGTGATTCAGAATGAAAATTAAAATTAAAATTCCTGGAAAACTTTATATAGCAGGTGAATATGCAGTAGTTGAATCTGGCCACACGGCGGTTTTAGCTGCAGTGGATCGCTACATCACATTGGTTCTTGAAGACGCGCCAAAAAATGAACTCAAAATTCCGCATTATGAAGACCAAGTGACTTGGAAAACGGGCGAAGAGATGAAAGCAAGCGGAGAACACTGGTCATTTACAGCTGAAGCGATCAATACCGTGACGGCTTATTTGAAAGCTCGGGGAATTCCGCTTACGCCGGTTAAGATGACGATTCAAACAGAATTGATCGATGCTTCCGGTTTTAAATACGGACTTGGTTCAAGTGCTGCGGCAACAGTGGCTGTTGTCAATGCGCTGCTTGAAAAATTTGCGCCAGAAACAGATTTGCTGACAAGATTTAAACTTGCTGCCCTTTCACATCTTGTTGTGCAGGGAAATGGTTCTTGCGGAGATATTGCTTCTTGTATGTATGGTGGCTTTATTGCCTATACAACTTTTGATCAGGAATGGATCAAGCGGCATTTGCCTTATGAATCTTTAAACTGGTTTATTGAAAACGATTGGCCAGCTTTAAAAATTGAAAGACTAACGATGCCTGACTGGCCATTTTTAGTTGGTTGGACGGGGAAACCTGTTAGTACGGGTCGTCTTGTTTCTGAAATTCAGTTGTTTAAGCAAAAAAATCAATTGGCTTATAAGCAATTTTTAGCGGATTCAACAGCCGCCGTCAATCATTTGCTAACTGGGTTAAAAAAACAAGATCAAGCCATTGTATTTGAGGCGATTAAGGAAAATAGAGGCTTACTTCAAAATCTCGGCTTGCAGGCAGGAGTACAAATTGAAACGGAGCTCCTTGAAAAATTAGCTCAAATCGCGGCGGATTGTTCTGGTGCAGGAAAATCATCTGGTTCTGGCGGCGGCGATTGCGGTATTGCTTTCTTGCCTGACTCTAAAGCGGCGGAAAAGGTCAAAAGTACTTGGCAAAAAGCGGGAATTATGCCACTTCCATTTCATGCGGGACAAGTGACGATTAAAAAATAAAGGTTAAAAACTCGATCTGATTTCACTAGGTCGGGTCTTTTTTTGTTTGTGAAAAATTTAATATGTGCAGCCTTTGAATAATTGATAGATATAGGTTATAATATTAAGCGAATATGCACATAGTGTTTTTTATTGCTTGAGAAGTTTGTGAAAATAATCGAATACATGCTTTGCGGGAGTAGAAAACGAATCAGGAATTTTAATATTTTATGCGCGTTATACGAATTGTATACTTCAAAAGGAAAAGAGGGGATTAGGGTGTCAAAGATACTGAAATCATTGCTTCTTACCGTTTTAGCTGGATTTCTAGCTGTATTGAGCGGTTGTGGTGATTTAGCGGTACTAGATCCAAAGGGACCGGTTGCCAAAGATCAGAGTAATCTAATTATCTATTCGATATTCTTCATGCTACTGATCGTGTTAACCATTTTTGTGTTGCTTACGATTATTCTATTTAAATACCGTGAACGAAAAAATCCAAAGAATTACGAACCAAATATGCACGGGAGCCGTAAACTGGAAATTTTATGGACGCTTATTCCAGTCGTAATCGTTATTGCACTTGCAATTCCAACTGTCAAAACGATTTATGCGGGCGAAGAAGCTCCAAAAGTAACATCGCATAAGGATCCAGTTGTGATTTATGCGACGAGTGTAGACTGGAAATGGATATTCAGTTATCCAAATGAAAGTATCGAGACTGTCAACTATGTACATATTCCTACAGATCGACCAGTTCTCTTCAAATTAACATCTGCAGATACAATGACTAGTTTTTGGGTGCCGCAATTAGGTGGTCAAAAATATGCCATGACTGGTATGACGATGAACTTGTATTTACAAGCTGATGAAGAAGGAACTTATAAAGGACGCAATGCGAACTTTAACGGAGAAGGCTTCCATGAACAACGCTTTAACGTAATCGCACAATCTGAAAGCGACTATAAAGCGTGGGCGAAGAAAACAAAAGATAATTCTCCACTGATGACACAAGATATTTATGACCGTTTGCTTATTCCAGAAGGTTCGAAAGAAAAGAGTTATTCAGGAACTCACTTAGCCTTTGTTGATGTGGCTGCAGACCCTGAATATGTCTTTTATGCGTATGAACGTTTTGGCTACAAGCTAACGAATCCGCATAATCCAAATGAAAAAGTGACAATTTCTGATAAGCCACTTAAACCCGCTCGTCCAGTTACGGTTACAAATCCGCAATTTGAACGGCACAACATGGATCCAATGATCATTAAAAATGGCGAGAAATATCACTCAGATAAGCACTATGATAAAGAAATGAAGAAAATGGAAGACGACATCCAAACGAACGAATTTAATAAAAAAGAATCTGACCATGAGGGCCATTAAAGGGGGAAACTAAAACATGAAATGGAACGAATTTATCATCACTGGCGACCCTCTGATCTTAGGTGCGCAAGTGTCGATTGCACTCGTTAGTATTGGGATTGTCGTGCTGTTAACGTACACGAAAAAATGGAAATGGCTTTTCAAAGAATGGATTTCTTCCGTTGACCATAAACGGATTGGAATCATGTATTTGATTGCTGCTGTTTTAATGTTCTTCCGGGGCGGCGTGGATGCGCTCATGATGCGTACCCAACTTGCTTTACCTGGAATGAAGTTTTTAGATGCACAGCACTATAACGAAGTCTTTACAACACACGGAACGATCATGATTTTGTTCATGGCGATGCCGTTTGTTATCGGGTTAATGAACATCGCAGTACCGCTTCAAATTGGCGCACGCGACGTAGCATTCCCATTCTTAAATAATTTGAGTTTCTGGACATTCTTCATGGGGGCAATGCTTTTCAACTTGTCCTTTGTAATCGGCGGTTCTCCAGCAGCAGGCTGGACAAACTATGCGCCACTTGCAGAAGAATTTAGCCAAGGTTATGGAATTAACTTTTACTTGCTCGGTGTTCAGATAGCCGGGATAGGAACGCTTATGACAGGGATTAATTTCTTTGTCACGATAATGCGGATGCGTGCTAAAGGCATGACGCTGATGAAAATGCCAATGTTTACTTGGACGATTTTGATCACTTCCCTAATTATCATCTTTGCTTTCCCTGTTTTGACAGTGGCACTTGCACTCATGTCATTTGACCGCTTATTCGGGACAGCATTCTTTACGCTAGCAAACGGAGGTTTACCGATGATGTGGGCCAACCTTTTCTGGGTTTGGGGGCATCCGGAGGTATACATTGTTATCCTGCCAGCATTCGGGATTTTCTCAGAAGTTATTTCTACCTTCTCGAAAAAGAAACTGTTCGGTTATCCAGCCATGGTTGCTGCCATCGTTGTCATCTCCATTTTGAGTTTCATCGTTTGGGTCCATCACTTCTTCACGATGGGTTCAGGTGCGCTTGTTAACTCATTCTTCTCGATCACGACGATGATGATTGCAATACCAACTGGGATTAAAATATTCAACTGGCTATTTACGATGTATAAAGGCCAGATTCGATTTGATACACCAATGCTTTGGTCGCTTGCTTTCATACCAAACTTTGTTATTGGTGGGGTAACTGGGGTTATGCTTGCCATGGCCGCGGCTGACTATCAATATCACAATACGTATTTCCTTGTATCTCACTTCCACTATGTGTTGATCGCAGGAACCGTATTCTCTTGTTTCGCCGGTTTAATTTACTGGTATCCAAAACTGTTTGGCTACAAGCTGAATGAAAAAATTGGTAAATGGTTCTTCTGGATCTTTGTAATCGGCTTTAATGTCTGCTTCTTCCCACAATATTTCTTGGGACTCGACGGCATGCCACGTCGACTTTACACTTATACACAAGGAGACGGTTGGACAACCTTAAACTTTATTTCCTCTATCGGAGGATTCCTGATGGGAATAGCATTCTTAATTCTTTGCTGGAATATCGTTTACAGCTTCAAACATTCAAAACGCGAAGTAAGTGGCGACTCGTGGGACGGAGCTGGGCGTACACTTGAATGGGCAACAAGCTCTGCGGTTGCACCAAAATATAACTTTGCAATTCTACCAGAATGGCACAGCATTGATGATTTTTGGAATAAGAAGCAAGAAGGCAAGTCTTACTTGGACGATAAAAATTATCAGCCTATTCATATGCCAAGCAACACAATGCTCGGATTTGTGATGTCTGTCTTCTTCTTCATCGGCGCGTTTGGTCTTGTCTTCTACTGGTACTGGCTTGGACTCCTTGGAGGACTAGGCGTACTAGGCTGCATGATTTATCGTTCTTTCCAAAAAGACGATGGTTATCATGTTTCAGTTGAAGAAATTCGTGCGACAGAAGAGCATGCTGCTCACGAACGTGAAACGGGCGTAAAGGAGGGTAACCCATGGAATCTGTAAAAACAAATTCGAACCTTCCACTTGAGTATCAATCTGAACAAGGGAGACTGAACATTCTTGGCTTCTGGATTTTCCTTGGTGCAGAAATTGCGCTTTTTGCAACGCTTTTTGCGACTTATTTTGTGATGATGAAAGCCGGTTCGAATGCGGGACATCCGCCAGCAGAGATGTTCGAACTACCGCTTGTACTTATCATGACATTCTTGCTACTTACAAGTAGTTTCACTTGTGGTTTAGCTATTGGTGAAATGCGAAAAGGTAACACGAAAATGTTGATGGTTTATTCGATCATCACATTACTTCTAGGTGCTGGCTTTGTTGGATTTGAAATCTATGAGTTTACACATTACATTATGGAAGGCGTAACGATGCAAGTTGGATCTTACTGGTCTTCGTTCTTCGTTCTACTTGGAACTCACGGAGCCCATGTAACGATCGGTTTATTCTGGATTACGTTTATCCTCATTCAAATTAAAATGCGCGGTTTGACGCCACGTGCAGCATCCAAAGTCTTTATTTCAAGCCTATATTGGCATTTCTTGGATGTTGTCTGGATTTTCATCTTCACGGGTGTCTACCTGTTAGGGATGGTGAACTAAATGGCTGAAAACAAGAATACAAATAGCGCACATGCTGAATCGGGTATTCCGTGGAAGCATATCATTGGGTTTGTTTTATCCATCGTATTAACTTTGCTAGCTGTTTGGGTAGCACTTTACTCTTCGCTTAACTATAGCGTGAAGCTAGTCATTATCTTCATCTTTGCATTCATTCAAGCAGCCTTACAGCTTTTGATGTTTATGCACATGACAGAAGGTCGCGATGGCCGTATCCAAGTCGGCAACATCCTTTTCGCAGCGTTTATTGCGATTGTGGTTGTCATTGGCTCTTATTGGGTCATGGAAATCGGACATATGAACCATTTAATGTAAAATTTTATTAAAATAAAACAGGAGTTAGGGAAAATATTTCCTAGACTCCTGTTTTTTATTGGTGAAAATGTTTTTGTAGCAACGTTTCAAGCGATTTATATTTTTTATGAACAAAATTTCAAAAATACATTTTACAAATGTAAAAGTGTGTGCTATGATAAATTTGTAAAAAGAAAGGGGTTACAAAAATGAATATAACGACTGCAGAATTAGCCAAATATTTAGATCACACAAATTTAAAACCAAATGCGACAAAAAGCGACATTGAGGTCACTTGTCAGGAAGCATTAAAATATAACACTGCTTCTGTTTGTGTTAACGCTTACTGGATTCCATTTGTTGCAGAACAACTGAAAGGTTCAACAGTAAAACCAATCGCTGTTGTTGGGTTCCCACTTGGAGCGACAACAACGAAATCAAAAGTATTCGAAACACAAGTTGCCATTCAAGATGGTGCTGAAGAAATTGATATGGTTTTAAATATCGGGGAACTGATTGCTGGAAACCATGGTGAAGTTGAAAAAGATATTCATGACGTGGCTCTAGAAACTCACAAAACAGGCAAATTATTAAAAGTTATCATTGAAACTTCTTACTTGAACAACGAACAAATCGTAGCTGCTTGTGAAATTTCAGAAAAAGCTGGCGCAGATTATGTGAAAACTTCAACAGGATTTAGTTCAGCTGGTGCAAAAGTAGAAGATGTTGCTTTAATGCGTAAAACAGTTGGAGATCGTCTAGGAGTGAAAGCTTCTGGTGGAATCCACTCTAAAGAAGAAGCTTTAGCAATGATCGAAGCTGGGGCTAGCCGTCTTGGTGTAAGTGCGACAAAACAAATATTGGCTTAAGATAGACATTCCATGTAAAATGTAAGAAGAGAAATAACGAAAAAACTGCTTAAAGAAGATTTAAGTAGAAACCAGGTATTTCGCTCAATTACAATGAATTGTGTAATCGAGTAACTTTAATAGAGAAGGAGACTTTTTCATGAACAAGTACAATCGAGTTTTTGCGATCGTGATTGATTCTGTTGGAACTGGAGCCGCACCGGATGCTGATAAATTTGGTGACGTTGGTTCAGATACGTTAGGTCACGTCGGTGAAGCGTATCAAGGAAAACTGAAATTACCAAACTTGCAAAAATTAGGCTTATCGAATCTTAGAGAAACTGCGATTGAAGGTGTGGCGAAGGCGGAACAGCCGCTTGGCTATTATGGCAAAATGACAGAGATTTCGGCGGGGAAAGATAGTATGGATGGTCACTGGGAAATGATGGGACTGCCTGTTACAGAGCCGCTCAGTTATTTTCCAAATGGTTTCCCGGAAGAACTGCTAGCTAAGATTTCAGAGTTCTCAGGTCGAAAAATTGTTGGTAATAAGCCGGCTTCTGGAACCGAAATTATTAAAGAACTTGGTGAACATCAGCTAGAAACTGGGGATTTGATTATTTACACTTCGGGCGATTCCGTATTACAGATTGCTGCGCATGAAGAAGTCATCCCAGTTGATGAGCTTTACAAAATTTGTGAGTTTGCTCGTGGCTTAGTGAATGGCCCTGAATATGTAGTAGGACGTGTCATTGCTAGACCATACGTGGGAACGAATAAAGATAACTTTACAAGAACCGCTAACCGACATGATTTTGCATTAAAACCAACAAGCAAAACCGACTTGGATGATCTTCAAGCGGCTGGCATTCATACAGTTGGAATTGGCAAAATCAATGATATTTTTTCCGGTCAAGGATTAGATGAAGTTTATCATAATGAAAGCAATATGGACGGCATGGATCATTTAGATCACGTCATGGCAAAAGACTTCAATGGCTTTTGTTTCGTAAATTTAGTGGATTTTGATTCAATGTATGGCCATCGCCGTGATCCAATTGGTTTTGGTCAAGCTTTGATGGACTTTGATGAACGACTCGGTCAAGTTTTAGCCAACTTGAAAGAGGATGATTTGTTGATGATAACAGCAGATCATGGTAATGATCCAGGCTTTAAAGGAACCGATCATACGCGCGAACAAGTGCCACTTTTAGCTTATTCGCCAAGCATGAAACAAGGAAACAGTTTAGGCATTCGCAAAACATTTGCTGATTTAGGCGCTACTGTAACAGACAACTTTGGCGTTTCCGGTAGCAAAGTGGGAACAAGCTTTTTAGCAGAATTAAACTAAAGGGAAAACGGGGAGGAAGAGGATAACAATGACAGATGAAGAAAAAATCAAGCAAAGTTTGCTAGTAGCACATCTTTATTATGAAGAAAATATGGGGCAAGCTGCCATTGCAAAAAAATTGAATCTTTCTCGCCCGACCATTTCCCGGTTATTACGAAGTGCTAGAGATAGCGGTCTTGTTAAAATCCAGATTTTTAACCCGCTGTTAAACGCTGATGAGCTGTCGCAGCAATTGTCCAAAAAATATGGGGCAAAAATCATGGTCGTTCCGTCGAATTTTAACGGTGAAACGTTGTCGATTAACAGTGTCGGCGCTTATACGGCAGATTTTTTGACCAAGATCGTTCGGCCAGACGATATTATCGGAATCGGCTGGGGAAAGACTATTCATTCTGTAACCACGAGAATGGAGAATCAAGAAGTCCCTGGCGTTCAAGTTGTACAATTAAAAGGAAGCGTTAACTTTGAAAATGAACGAACTTACGCCTATGAAAGTATTAATGAATTAGGCCGCGTTTATCATACACAACCGCAATATTTGCCGCTACCGACAATTTTTGATAATCAAGTGACAAAAGAAATGGTGGAGCAAGATCGTTTTATTAAGGCTGTTTTAGATTGTGGGAAAAAAGCTAATATTGCTATATTTAGCGTCGGAACAGTTCGTAAAAGTGCTTTATTATTTCAATTAGGTTATTTTGATGAAGGCCAAAAAGAAAATCTGCAAGACCATGCAGTTGGTGATATTGTTTCTCGCTTTATTAATAAAGATGGCGAATTGGTTGATGAAAAATTAAATGAACGAACAGTTGGAATCCAATTATCCGACTTAAAAGAAAAACGTTATTCAATCCTAGTTGCTAGTGGTGTTGCAAAACTTGCAGGCGTAAATGCCGTGTTAACAGCAGGTTATGCTAATCATGCAGTGATCGATTTAGCACTAGCGCAAGCATTAATAGATTACGAGAGGGAGTAAGAGATATGAGAATGATAGATGTAATTGACCACAAACGCAATGGTGGCGAATTAACAGATGAAGAAATTCAATTTTTTGTAGACGGTGTTGTAAACGGAACCATTCCTGATTATCAAATCAGTGCGCTCCTTATGGCGATTTATTTCCAAAACATGACGAAAGAAGAACGTGCGAGCTTAACCATCAAAATGATGGAATCTGGTGAACACTTGGATCTATCTGAAATCCCCGGTATCAAAGTAGATAAACACTCGACTGGCGGCGTAGGTGATAAAGTGAGCTTGCCACTTGCAGCAGTTGTTGCGGCAGTTGGCATTCCTGTTCCGATGATCTCAGGTCGCGGTTTAGGACATACAGGCGGTACTTTAGACAAATTGGAAGCGATACCAGGATATCAAATTGAAATCAGTGAAAAAGACTTTATCAGCCAAGTAAAAGTTGAAAAATTGGCAATTATCGGAGCAACTGGTGATATTGCCCCAGCAGATAAGAAGATATATTCACTACGTGACGTTACAGATACCGTGGATTCCATCGCTCTGATTGCAAGTTCGATCATGAGTAAAAAAATTGCTTCAGGAACAGATGCACTTGTGATTGATGTTAAGACAGGTTCTGGAGCATTTATGAAGACGCTTGAAGATTCAACAGAACTAGCGGAAGCGCTAGTTGATATCGGAAAAGGTGTTGGAATGAAATGTATGGCGCTTATTTCGGATATGAACCAACCGCTGGGAAATAAAATCGGAAATGCGTTAGAAATTGAAGAATCGATTGATTTATTAAAAGGCAAGGGACCAAAAGATTTAGTTGATCTTGTGTTGACACTTGGAAGTTATATGGTATTACTAGGTGAAAAGGCAAATACATTTGATGAAGCTAAACAAATGCTTGAAAAAACCATTGCTGACGGTTCTGCACTAGATCGTTTCAAAGCAATGATTAAAGCTCAAGGTGGCGATGAACGTGTGATTGAAGACTATACCATCATGCCACAAGCTAAATATAAAATCGAACTTCCAGCAAAAGAAGCTGGTGTTGTCGCTAAAATAACAGCTGATGAAATTGGCATTGCCAGTATGTTACTTGGTGGCGGACGACAAAAAGCTAGTGATAAATTAGATTATGCAGTTGGAATTGAATTACACAAAAAAATTGGTGACGCAGTTCAAGCAGGCGAGTCACTAATGACGATTTATGCCAATCAACCAGAAGCAGAAATCGAATCCATTAAAGACTTAATTTATCAAAATGTTGAAATTGCGGAGACAGCAACGGCACCAAAAATGATTTATAAAATCATTGATTAATCACAGAAAAATGTTTCTTAAATAGACATAGAAATGTAAACTTAATGAGAGAGGTGTAAGAAACGTGCGATTTATCTTTTTATTCACTGGTTTAGCGCTTGTTTTTGGGATTGGCTGGCTAGTCAGCAGCGATCGCAAGAACATCAAATTAAAAAAAATGGGCATCATGTTTGCCTTACAATTAGTAATTTCCTTCTTGTGTTTAAATACAACAGGTGGAATTCAAGTTTTATCCAGTATTTCCTCCTTTTTCGGCTGGCTGATGGAACAAGCAGCGGGCGGAATCAACTTTGTATTTGGTGGCCTTGTCATTCAAAAAGGCGCATCCGTCTTTTTCCTAAACGTATTGATGCCAATCGTCTTCATTTCGGCACTAGTTGGTATCTTGAATTACATCAAAGTTTTACCATTTATCATCAAATGGACAGGTTGGGCGCTTAACAAAGTGGCGCGAATGGGCGAACTAGAAAGTTATTTTGCGATTTCAACAGCGATCCTTGGCCAACCAGAAGTTTTCCTAACTGTAAAAGATGAAATTCCAAAATTGAATGCCAAACGTTTATACACGATTTGTGCATCGGCAATGAGTGCCGTATCGGCCGCAGTTCTTGCAGCATATATGGAACTTGTTCCTGGTAAATTCGTTGTTACAGCTGTTTTCTTGAATATTTTATCTGCATTAATCGTTTCCTGTATCGTAAATCCTTATGACGTAGGTCCAGAAGATGAAATCACAAGAGACGAATTAACAGGTGAGGCGGCTAAAGAGCCATTTTTCCAAGTATTAGGGAACTATATCTTACAAGGATTCAAATTAGCGGTAACTGTCGCAGCGATGCTAATTGGGTTTGTAGCACTTGTAACCTTCTTAAATAGTACTTTTACAGCCGTTTTACACATCAGCTTTACACAGATTTTGGGCTATATCTTCTCGCCGATCGCCTTCTTGATGGGGGTACCCGTTAGTGACATTACCGAAGTAGGTAGCTTGATGGCCACTAAATTATTGACGAACGAATTTGTAGCGATGGGCGATTTACATCAATTAGCGTCGCAACTAACGCCAAAAGGCAATGCGATCATTTCCTCTTACCTCGTTTCATTTGCAAACTTCAGTGTAGTTGGGATTATCACAGGTTCAATCAAATCGATCAGCGAAAAACAAAGCGTTTCCGTTGCGAAGTTTTCAATGAAACTATTGCTAGGAGCAACACTTGCTTCGATTTTGACCGGAACTATTGTTGGATTGTATTTTTAAATGGGAAAAGCGTGCGGAAGCGCGCTTTTTTTGTTATGGAAGTAATTTTGTATAGATGGGGAAGGTAGCCGTGCGAGTTGGAAAGTCTGTTTATGCTACTGCCTATTATTTTTTGGGCGTAGGTTTTGAAAAGAGTAATTATAAATATGGAAAATTTTAATTGTAGGGTTTTTTGAGCAGCTAATTTTGAATGCATCTAATTTTTTATAAGAATGGCTGCAATTAGACAGAATTTGTAGTTCATAGTTATATTTTTGAAATCATTAATAAAAGTTTCAGTGCATTTAGATCTCTATCTAATAAATACTTGCCCATCATAATTTTTTAAATCTGTAAAAAAATCTTCGTGTTGTTTATTAACTAACGGTGGCATGTTATTTTCTTTAAAGTATTTAAGGCCCAATGTTTCTTCATCTTGTGTAGATAATTTTCCACTAAGAAGCTCCAGTTCAAAAAAATAGGAAATGGGTTGGACTTTGTCACCATTTGGATAACTGTCTTCGTATTTGGAATATATACCAATTAAGGATTTCATCTTAATTTGAAGCCCCGTCTCTTCCAAAATTTCCCTTACAAGAGCTTCCTCAATGGATTCTCCTAATTCAATAGCTCCACCTGGAAATCCCCAAACATTCTTATCCTTTCTTTTTTGGAGTAAAATTTCTCCTTCGTTATTTTTAATATAGCCTCCTACAAAATTTAAAATAATTTTTTCATTTCCTACTTTTTTTCTTATCTCTCTGATGTAGTCCATGTTTTTACCCGCCTTTAATCTAAGTTTCACATACTTTTCAAATTTTATGCACACATTATACCATAAAAACGCGCTCATAATTGCAAAAAATGCGAATATTTCATTTATAAATATATTTTCGGATTTGTAGACAAATTTTAAAGGTATCAAATATAGAAGGGACTGAGCATGTCGTTCGGATATTGTAGTGCGCCTCTAAAGTCAGGCTAAAAACCTAACTTTAGGGACACGCTACATAACGTATGGATTTTTCATCGACCTCAAAAAAAGTTCTTGCTCTGTAATGCATTACAGAGTTTATAGTGAAACTAGAGACAAGATAGGAGGAGAAAAAGACATGAAAAAACAAGATTTACGCTTCCCTGACGGTTTTTTGTGGGGTGGAGCAGTTGCAGCAAATCAGTGCGAAGGCGCTTACCAAGAAGATGGGAAAGGGCTGTCTCTCGTTGATTTACTTCCAGCAGCCGAAGGAGGGCGCTGGGACGCGCTTCAAGACCCTAAAAAAGCCATGGAAACCAAGTATGACTACTATCCAAGTCATGAATCCATTGATTTTTACCATCGCTATAAAGAAGATATTAAACTATTTGCGGAAATGGGCTTCAAATGTTTCCGCTTATCGATCAGCTGGCCACGGATCTATCCAAATGGCGATGAAACTATGCCAAATGAAAAAGGCCTTGAATTTTATGATAACGTATTCGCAGAATGCTTAAAATACGGCATTGAACCCGTTGTAACCATCAACCATTTCGATACACCTGTTGGCTTGATGAAAGACTATAACGGTTGGGCTAACCGAAAAACGATTGATTTCTACCTTAACTTCTGCGAAACCATCTTCAAACGCTATAAAAACCAAGTCAAATATTGGATGACCTTCAACGAAATCAACATGATTTTGCATATTCCAATGTTCGGCGGCGGTATGGATATAACGGGCGTAGAAAACCCAGAAGAACTAAAATACCAAGCGATTCATCATCAACTAGTAGCATCCGCGCGGGCAACTAAACTTGCGCATGAAATCAATCCGGATAACCAAATTGGATGCATGCTTGCGGCCGGATCCACCTATCCGAATACCCCAAATCCAAAAGACGTTTTTGCGGCGCTTGAAGCGGACCGGGAAGGCTATTTCTTTGTGGATGTGCAGGCGCGTGGATACTATCCAAGTTATAGCAAGCGTCTTTTCAAGGAAAAAAATATCAATTTGAACATTGCTGACGGTGATTTAGAGGTGCTTCGTGACCATACAGTGGACTATGTAGCGTTTAGCTATTACTCATCAAAATTAACAAGCGCTGACCCCGAGGTTCTTGATAAAACAGAGGGAAATGTCTTTGCAACGCTTAAAAATCCATATTTGGAGGCAAGCGAATGGGGCTGGCAAATTGACCCAATCGGGCTTCGGATTACGATGAATGAAATCTATGATCGCTATCAAAAACCGCTGTTTATCGTGGAAAATGGGCTTGGCGCCGTTGATAAAGTGGAAGCGGACGGTTCGATCAATGACGATTACCGGATTGATTATTTGCGGGAACACGTGCGTGAGATGCGCGAGGCAATGGAAGATGGCGTTGAACTGATCGGTTACACACCTTGGGGTTGTATTGACCTTGTGAGCGCCGGAACGGGTGAAATGAAGAAACGTTACGGCTTCATCTACGTTGATCGCGATAACGAGGGGCACGGAACGCTCAATCGTTCGAAGAAAAAGTCATTTGATTGGTACAAAAAAGTGATTGCTTCGAATGGAACAGATTTAGACTAAAAGTTGAAAGCTTCTTTTGCTGATGCAAGAATCGGCAAGAGAGGCTTTTTCATTTTATGTCTATCAATGATTTAACTCCAAGGAAAAAAATTTAAAAATAGTCTTGAAAGCGTTTTACACATATGATATAGTTGGATTATCAAAAAGGATTGTTACCAATTTTGGGCAAAACCTAAACTGATTTGTAGGAATTTTTGTGTCGCTTTCTGGCGCACGTTCCTCGAATGAGTTTAGGTTTTTCTTTTGCCCAAAAATAAGAAAGGATGATTTGAGAGATGAAAAAGTATGAAGCACTCGCAAAGGACATCTTGGAAAATGTCGGAGGCGTCGAAAACATCAATAGCGTGTTTCATTGTGTGACGCGGCTGAGATTTAAACTTAAAGATGAGAAAATTGCCAATACTGAAAAAATTAAAGCTTTGGATGGCGTTGTTTCCGTCGTACAAAGTGGCGGTCAGTATCAAGTGGTTATTGGAAACAATGTTCCAGATGTCTATAGTACATTTATTGAAGTAGCCGGCATTAATCCAGAAGGAGCTGGTGAAGAAAAAGCAACTGGAAATATTTTTAACCGATTCATTGACTTCATTTCCGGTGTATTTACGCCCGTTCTTGGTGTTTTAGCTGCAACCGGGATGATTAAAGGCTTTGCTGCGATGTTCCTTGCGTTCGGATGGGTGACTGAGCAGTCTGGTACTTACCAATTGCTTTATGCCGTAGGGGACAGCTTGTTCAACTTCTTCCCGATCTTCCTCGGTTACACAGCAAGTAAAAAATTTGGTTCGAACATCTTTATTGGGATGGCTATCGGGGCGTCGATGGTTTACCCGACACTTGCAGGAATTATGGCAGGAAAACCGCTATATACACTCTTCGAAGGCACAGTTATTGCTTCACCAATTCATGTGACTTTCCTTGGGATACCTGTCATTTTAATGAGCTACGCTTCTTCCGTTATTCCAATTTTGATTGCGATTTGGTTTAGCTCCAAAGTTGAAAACTGGATAAAAAAAATCATTCCAGATGTAGTGAAAACTTTCTTAGTTCCATTTTTCACCCTTTTGATTGTTGTTCCGCTCACTTTCTTAGTCATCGGTCCAATTGCAACTTGGGCAGGACAATTACTCGGCGCAGCAACCATCTGGGTTTACAATTTGAGTCCGATTGTAGCCGGCCTTTTACTTGGTGGCTTCTGGCAAGTCTTTGTTATCTTCGGCTTGCACTGGGGACTTATCCCGATCGCAATGAACAACTTGGCTCAAATGCACTTTGATCCAATCTTGGCGATGAGTTTCGCGGCATCCTTCGCTCAAATCGGTGCGGTACTCGCAGTCATGATCAAATCGAAAAACGAAAAACTCAAATCTCTTAGCGTTCCTGCCTTCATCTCGGGTATTTTCGGTGTAACAGAACCCGCGATTTACGGTGTTACGCTGCCGCTCAAAAAACCGTTCATCATGAGCTGTATCGGTGGTGCCATTGGTGGCGCGATCATTGGCGGTGCGCACGTAAAATCTTATATCATGGGCGGTCTTGGCATTTTCGGTATTCCAAACTTCTTCAAACCAGGAGAATCAATTGGTTTCAGCGTGCTAATGGTGATTATCGCGATCGTTGTAGCATTTATTGTTGGCGCCGTGCTGACTTTGATTTTCGGATTTAAAGACCCAGCGAGCGCAAAAGCAGAGACAGAAGCAGGAAACCGTGAAACAGAAACCCTGATTGAGCGAGAAATTTTGGTAAGCCCTTTGGAAGGCGAAGTGATTACTTTGGCTGAAGTACCAGACGAAGCCTTTGCATCTGGTGCGCTTGGAAAAGGAACAGCCATCAAACCGCAAGAAGGCAAAGTATATGCTCCAGCAAGTGGTGTGGCGACAACCGTTTTCCCAACTGGGCATGCAATTGGCATAAAAACAGATGATGGCGCAGAAGTGCTCATTCACATTGGATTAAATACCGTTCAATTAAACGGTGAACATTTTACAACACATATTAAGCAAGGCGACCGGGTTGAAGCAGGTGAATTACTATCAGAATTTGACATCGAAAAAATCACAGCGGCCGGCTATGACGTAACAACGCCAGTGATTATAACGAATTCGGATAAGTATTTGGATATTTTAGTCGTAGATGACCAAATCGTGAAAGTAGGCGACAGGCTGATCACGCTGGTTATTTAAAGGAGCTTGTAAAATGAAAAAACAAATAGGGAAGATTTGGATCCTTTGTATGGCAGTATTGCTCGTTTTAGCTGGCTGTGGTTCAGGACAGGGAGCTAAAGAGGCAAATGGTTCCAAAAAAACCGAGAAAGATGTTGTTATCTACGTGACACGTCATGGAAAAACAATGCTGAATCAAGAAAAACGTGTTCAAGGCTTTGCGGATTCGCCGCTTATTGATTCTGGAGCGGAAGTTGCGGAACAACTTGGGAAAGGCTTGAAGGGAACCCATTTTGATGCAGTTTATTCAAGTGACTCTGGTAGAGCGCGCGAAACAGCGGAGGCTATTTTAGAAACCCAGGGACAAAAGAATTTAAAATTACATGAAAGCAAGAAGCTACGCGAAGTTTGCTTTGGCAAATATGAAGGCGATTTGGATGCGAATATGTGGGGCGATATTGCCAAACAGTTTGGTTATCCAGATCAGCCAACTCTTATGAAAGCTATTTCGGCGCAGAAAGTAACTATTGAGCAGAGTCTCGAGAAATTACAAAAGTTAGATGATACAGGCATGGCAGAAACTTATCCAGCCGTTCGAAATAGAATGCAACAAGAACTCACAAAAGTTGCCAAAAAACAAGCCGATCAAGGCGGCAATGTGTTGCTAGTAAGTCATGGAATGGCCATCGGCGCTTTGGTTTCTAACTTGACAGATGATTACCACGGTGAACCTTTTGAAAATGCAAGTGTCACAAAAATTCGTTATAAACATGGAAAATTTCATGTTGAGAGCATTAATGATATGAGCTATGTCGAAAAAGGCAAATCCAAAGACTAGAGGAGGCAACAGAATGAAAATAATCGTGGAACAAGACTATGATGCGATGAGCAAAACCGCAGAACAAATCTTGCTTGGGGAAATGCTACAAGAAAAAAGAGTCAACCTTGCCATTACAGCTGGGAGCACACCCGTTAAAATGTATCAATACTTGGCGGAAGCCGTGCGTGACAAGCCGCATTTCAACAATGTTCACTATTACAATTTTGATGAAATCCCCGTTAAAGGTGCAGAATTTGGCGTCACCATGTCCAATTTAAATCAGTTATACTTTTCGCCAGCTAAAATCAACCAAGCCAACATCCACGTTCTTGACGAAAAAAATTACAAAGATCAAGATGCGCGGATCGCGGCAGACGGCGGATTAGACTTGATTTTACTTGGCATCGGCGAAGACGGTCATTTTTGTGGCAACCTTCCAGGAACTACTCGATTTGAGTGCTTAACGTCACGCGTGGAAAGTGACGCAACACCCGGCATGCGCGAAGTAATGATCAGTGAAGTCGGTGGAGACGAATCCAAATGCCCAGATTATTACGTGACAATGGGGCCGAAAAGTGTCATGCAAAGCAGACGAATTGTGTTATTTGCAAACGGACAGAAAAAAGCAGCAACCATCCGAAAAGCCCTTTTTGGACCAGTTACAAACGAACACCCATCTTCCATTTTACAAATGCATCCCAACCTAACTGTTGTGTTGGACGAAGAGGCAGCAAGCGAAATCCAAGCTTTTCTTGACTAAACTGTGAAAATGTAGGCGTTTTATTGTTTTCTTGCAGGAGAGGTGGTAACATAGAATAAAAGCACAAAAAAGGAGAGTTATTTATGAAATTAGAAGGATTACTTGGCTTTTTGGGGTCAGCGCTGGCCATTGCTTTTAGTTTAATGGTACTTACTATCCCTGGTATTTCACAAGCTTTAGAAGAAGAATCGTTTTTCTTCTACCTACTAACAGCTGGTACGCTTATTCTTTCTATTCTTGGTCTTGTTGGCTCATTCGTTGTAGCTCACAAACCACGCATGGGGGCAGTATTCATGATCGCAGCGGCGATTGGCGGAACAATGTCTGTTTCAGTAATGTTCCTAATCCCAATCATGCTTCTAGGTCTAGGAGGCTTAATTGCTTTAGTCAACCAAGAAGAAATCGCGCTTGATGGGGAATAAAACAAAAAGAGAGGCACGCCATCGCGGCGTGCCTCTCTTTTTGTACAAAAAAATAACGCCTTGTGCCTGTAAGACGTTATTTTCCTTCGAATGAATTTCATACAGTAAAATCCTGTGTCACTATCATACCACGTTTTGATGCAAAATAATGTGGCAATTTATTGACAATTGTAAAAAACTACATCTTTAGCGTTTGTTAAAATTTCGTTAAATCACACTTAAGAATGATAAATATTGGAAAAAGTTGTGTTAAAATGGACACAATACACGAAAAGGAAGTGAAGGCTTGGTAGATTTTATCTCTTGGTTAATTAGTTTTATCTTGCATATTGACCAGCATTTAGTAGAAATTATTAATACATTCGGCATTTGGACATATGTTATTTTGTTTGTTATTGTCTTTGTTGAAACTGGACTTGTTATTTTCCCGTTTTTACCGGGAGATTCATTACTGTTCGCAGCTGGAGCACTCGCAGTCCTAGACGGTTCCATTTTGAAAATTGTCCCGCTAATCATCGTTCTTTGGCTAGCAGCAGTACTTGGCGACACCGTCAACTATCATATCGGTAAAAAAATTGGAACGAGCATTCCTGAAGATAGCTGGTTTGGTAAAATCATTAACCGAGAAAAAATGGAAAAAGCCGAAGCATTCTTCAATAAACATGGCGGAAAGACGATTTTCATTGCACGTTTTATGCCATTTATCCGCACGTTCGCGCCATTTGTGGCTGGAGCAAGCCGAATGAACTATCGCTATTTCCTCAACTACAACATTTTAGGTGCAACCGTTTGGGTACTCCTTTGCACACTTGGTGGCTATTTCTTTGGAAATATTCCCATTGTCAAAGAAAATTTCTCAATAGTTGTAATCGGGATTATCATCGTATCGCTCATCCCGATGTTCATTTCTTTCTTGCGCGCAAAGCTTGCAAAGAAAGGAACCAAGTAAAAATAACTATTCGAAAAAGCACGTTCCAAAAGTGGAACGTGCTTTTCTTGTATCTGATTTCACTTGATAGTTATTCCAATTTAATAAATGTTTTAATTAGCAGTTGACATTGCTTTCTAAATTCATGATAATAAAGAAGTAAAGGGTCACTTTGCATCCTATAGATAACATGAAGGAGGAATTTTTAAATGTCATTAATTGGAAAAGAAGTTGAAGAATTCACAGCAAAAGCTTATCACAAGGGTGAATTCATTGATGTATCTTCAGAAGATTTAAAAGGAAAATGGAGCGTAGTTTGTTTCTATCCAGCTGATTTTTCGTTTGTTTGCCCAACAGAACTTGGGGATTTGCAAGACCAATATGAAACACTTCAATCGCTAGGTGTTGAAGTTTATTCTGTATCAACAGATACGCACTTCACACACAAAGCTTGGCACGATTCCTCAGATGTCATTAATAAAATTAATTACATTATGGTAGGAGATCCATCGCACAAGATTTCGCAAATTTTTGATGTGTTAGATGAAGAAGAAGGACTATCTAATCGTGGAACATTCATCATCGATCCAGATGGGATTGTTCAAACAGTTGAAATCAACGCAGATGGAATCGGACGTGATGCAAGTACACTGATCGATAAAGTAAAAGCTGCTCAATACGTTCGTAAACATCCTGGTGAAGTTTGCCCTGCAAAATGGAAAGAAGGGGAAGAAACTTTAACGCCAAGTCTTGACCTAGTAGGAAAAATTTAAGGAGCGCAAAAAATATGTTGGATGCAGAAATTAAAAAACAGCTAGCTCAGTATTTAGAGCTCCTAGAAGGCGATTTAGTTTTACGCGTCAGCTTGGATGCTAGTGAAAATTCGAAAAAGCTATCTGATTTCGTTGAAGAAATCACATCAATGTCACCCAAAATCACAATGGCTGAAGGCACACTTAGCCGCAAGCCAAGTTTTAGCGTAGATAAAAAAGATCAGGAATCAGGAATCGTCTTTTCGGGCATTCCACTTGGCCACGAATTCACTTCGCTTGTGCTTGCTTTACTCCAAGTAAGTGGACGCGCACCAAAAGTTTCTGAGAAAGTAATCAAACAAATTCAGTCGATTAAAGAAGAACTTCATTTTGAAACCTATGTCAGCTTGTCTTGCCATAACTGTCCAGATGTTGTTCAAGCTTTAAATATTATGAGCGTACTTAACCCGTCCATTTCACATACTATGATTGAAGGTGGCATGTTCCAATCTGAAATCGAAGCCAAAAATGTCATGGGTGTCCCAACCGTTTTTCTTAACGGAGAAGAATTTAGCAACGGTCGAATGACAATCGAACAAATTCTTGAAAAAATCGTAGGGACAGCTGATATTTCTGAATTTGAAAACAAAGATCCTTATGATGTTCTTGTCGTAGGTGGTGGGCCTGCCGGAGCAAGTGCAGCGATTTATGCGGCACGGAAGGGAATCAGAACGGGCATCGTAGCCGAAACTTTCGGAGGACAAGTTCTAGAAACTTTAGGAATTGAGAATGTGATTGGCACGAAGTATATTGAAGGTCCTGAACTCATGCGAACAGTTGAAGAACATGTAAATGAATACGACGTAGATATAATGAAAGCCGTTCGTGCAGCGAAACTCGAGAAAAAGGAGCTAGCTGAACTAACGCTAAATAATGGAGCCGTATTAAAAAGTAAAACCGTTATTCTTTCGACCGGAGCAAGATGGCGCAATATCAACGTTCCAGGCGAGAAAGAATTCAAAAATAAAGGCGTAGCTTATTGCCCGCACTGCGATGGACCACTTTTTGCGGGGAAAAATGTGGCCGTGATAGGCGGCGGGAATTCCGGAATTGAGGCAGCAATTGATCTTGCTGGGCTCGTCAAGCATGTCACAGTTCTTGAGTTCATGTCGGAATTAAAAGCCGATAAAATTTTACAAGAACGACTTCACTCCCTTCCAAACGTCACTGTACTTACCAATGTTCAAACAAAGGAAATTACGGGTACTGAAAAAGTAAATGGACTTACTTACGTTGATCGTGAAACGAATGAAGAAGTTCATCTTGATCTTGAAGGTGTATTTATTTTAATCGGTCTTGTACCAAACACAGAATGGCTTGAAGGCACTGTTGAGCGTGCTAAAACAGGAGAAATTATTGTTGATAAACGCGGTGCGACCAATGTTCCAGGTGTTTTTGCTGCCGGAGATTGCACGGACAGCGCCTATAAGCAAATTATCATTTCAATGGGTTCAGGTGCAACAGCAAGTTTAGGTGCATTTGACTATTTGATTCGAAATTAAAAATTCTTAAAAAGCCGAAAGGAATAGCTCCTTTCGGCTTTTTGTTTGGAAATAAATTTCGTTTCTATATCTCGAAATGAAGCAATGGGTTTATTTTTAGCGTTTGTAAAACTTAAATGGAGTTTTAAATCTTTTTGCATCAAGTTGGTGAATTCTTTTGAAGTGAATGAGGCATGATTTAAGGGAACTATAAAAGAAACCTCGAGGAAGTGCTTGTCAGTATAACGAATGTTTTGGGAAGTAATGGGCACGGAAGCTCCTTTTAATGTGCTGAGCGCGCAAATGTCTTGTGGTAAATCCACCTGCATTCCAAAGTGCTCCACGTAAGCCATCTGCCTGTAGAGGTTAGGGCTAAAAGAAAGCAGGATATTAACATGAAGTTGATTGTTTTCTAGATCAATAGAGGCAGGACTAATGCTAACGTGACTTGTTGAAAGCATATTTTTAAGCTGATCGATGGAAACGACTGGATAAGGTTTCCGAGTAACAGCTTCTTCTCTTTTTTGTAGGCAAAGAGCGCCAACAAAGAAAAGAATTGAAAATAAAATAGCTAATAAGTACAAATTTTTCAAAAGTATAGACCTCCGGAAAGATAAGCTGTTTTCAAATTTTAACATAATCTGATTTTTGTTGCAGGAGAAGACTTTACCATTTTTTTATTGCTATTCAATTGTAAGATAATTAAACATATAAAGTTAAACATTGGCAAATCTAAAGTATAAAAACGAAAAAATTCTAATTATAAATTTCTTGTATAAAAACCCTTATTTGTATGCAACGATATGCACAAAACTGTCACAAAAAGTTCACAAATTACAGTAGATGAGCCTAGATTATTAAAAAAAACAAGAAGAGCTTTTGAAACGAAAATGTTTAAGAAAATGTTTGAAGCAAGTCTTGTCCTGTGGTATAATTTGTTATTGTGAGTAATTATAAATTATTCCTTGCTCGTTCTTGTCGTGTAGGAGTGATGAACTTTGAAACGATGGGGATGCGATTTTTCGCATCAGAGCCGCTAAGACCACAAGGAGGTGTAAAGTAGATGGCTAAAAATTACGAGATTAACTACATCATTCGTCCGAATATCGAGGAAGATGAGAAAAAAGCGTTAGTAGAACGTTTTGACGGAATCTTAACTTCGAATGGGGCTGAGATCATCGAATCAAAAGAATGGGGTAAACGTCGCTTGGCTTATGAAATCCAAGACTTCCATGATGGAATTTACCACATCGTGAAAATCTCTGCTGAAAATGCAGATGGAATCAATGAATTCGATCGTATCGCTAAAATCACGGATGACATCATTCGTCATATCATTGTTAAAGAAGAAGAATAAGACTTATTTTCGAAGGGTTTTGCCCTTTGATTTGACTAAACGAGAGGAGGTTGGTTCTGTATGATGAATCGTGTGGTGTTAGTAGGCCGTTTAACCAAAGACCCTGAACTTCGTTACACTCCAGCAGGTGTTGCAGTTGCGACATTTACACTCGCTGTTAACCGTACATTTACGAATCAGCAAGGAGAGCGGGAGGCCGATTTCATTAATTGTGTAGTTTGGCGAAAACCGGCTGAAAACGTAGCGAATTTCCTTAAAAAAGGAAGCTTAGCAGGCGTTGATGGTCGTGTTCAAACGCGGAATTATGAAGGTCAAGATGGAAAACGTGTCTATGTAACAGAAGTGGTTGCTGAAAGTGTTCAATTCCTAGAGCCTAAAAACGCGACGCATAATGGCGGAAACGGTGGCTATCAAGGAAATTCCGGTGGCGGATATAGCAATAACAACGCTGGCGGTGGATACAATCAGAACCAGCAATCTTCATCTCAAGGTTATGATCGCGCGAACAATGATCCATTCGCAAGTGATGGAAAACCGATCGACATCTCTGATGACGATCTTCCATTCTAACTTGAGAAGGGACAAAGAAGCGCAAGTAGATTTTATTGAGAGATAGGAGGAGAAAACATGGCTGGAGGACGCAGAGGCGGACGTCGTCGTAAAAAGGTTTGTTATTTCACGGCTAACGGAATTACACACATCGATTATAAAGATGTTGAATTACTAAAAAAATTCGTTTCAGAACGTGGTAAAATTTTACCTCGTCGTGTAACAGGTACAAGTGCGAAATATCAACGTAAATTAACAGTTGCTATTAAACGTGCTCGTCAAATGGCATTACTTCCATTTGTTGCGGAAGAAAAATAAGCATACAAGTCAAACTGGCTTTGGATTTACAGAAAATCCAAAGCCAGTTTTTTTATGATAAAGCATAAAACTTTAGTTGTGTTTTAACTAGAAAATTAATAATCATATGTAAAAAAACAAGAAAAAAGCTGTTTTTGCGTCGTTCGCGACTCAGAATCGACATTTCATTACATTTTTGGTCATAATCGCTTATTTCGTTGTAAAATAGAGATGGAGGTGAAAAGTTTGAGCAGTTTGGTGAACAAAGTTCCTTTGACGGAAAGAATTGCGGAAAAGCTCATCTCAAAAGAACGATTTCAAGAAGACGAAGAAAGCTACGAAAAAGTAAAATATGGAATGGAAGTTATTTTGATTAACACGATGAAAATCGGTTTAGTTTACTTAGTTTCCCTTCTTATGGGTGTGTTTTTCGAAACACTGATTGTCCATTTTTCCTTTTTGATTGTGCGACGTTATTCATTTGGGCTACACGCGCTCAAAAGTTTAAACTGTACACTGGCTAGCTTAGTTGCGTTTGTACTAGCTCCATTTTTCTTGCAGCATGTTTCATCTTCAAATTGGATCGTCGTACTTGTTTTCGCAATTATTGCGCTCAATATGTTTTGGTACGCGCCAGCTGATACAGAGAGTCTACCACTTTTAGGAGAAGATAATAGGAGGCAACTTAGAATCAAAGCCGTGCTAAGCGCGCTGTTCTTGATGGTCGTAGCACTCCTTATTCCGATTCCAGAAGTGAAGACACTCATCATGTTTGGAGCGTTTTATCAAATGGTGTGTATGCACCCAATATCTTATAAATTACTCAATAGGAGGAGAAATAACTATGAAATTTATGAATGACAAAGTAATGCAATTTTTAGGGAAAAAACTTGAAGATGAAGCACTTAAAATTGCGAACACATCTATGAAGAAATCTTGCGTTGGTGTTACTTATGAACCTAAAAATCCACTTGTTAATAAATTAGAAATCAAAAATAAATGAGGTTAAGGGATATCGACAATGAAGAAAATATGTTAAGATATGTTTAAAAAGTTGAAGTATGTAAGGTGTGGAGGCTATCAATGGATTCTACAACGACTAACTTGTTATTAATTATCTTAATTCAAACGATTGGATTTTTCGTTGTCGTTCAGATTTTAACTAAATCTATATTCAACTGGAAAGAGGGATTTGTAGTCTTAGTAACTACCATTGCTACAATCCCTCTATTTCTTGTGATCACATATTGGTTAAATTTGGTTTCAATTGCAATTTATGTAGTAGCTCTTTTGTATAAAAAGCAAACAATTTTTCTTTCAGTAACGATCTCTTCATTAACTTTTATCATTTCGATTTTGAGTGATTATTTGTTTAACAATGTTTTTGTTTTCATATCGGATTCTTTCGCAAACGATCTTTATAAAAAACTCTCTGTTTCTGCAGGATACGCCATTAGTATGATGCTGATCGCGAGCGTCATTGCATTTGTTTTGAGAAAATTTGTGGACAAGTGGGACTTATACTCCTATATTAATCAGAAAAAATATGGATTTATAACAGTAGCGATTATTTTGCTCACCTTAATGATCTACCATTTAAACATTTTCTTCAGTGCTGCGGATGGATTTGTTCAAGAAATTGTTCGATTAAACACAATCATTTTTCTAGCTTATTTTACGATTTTGATAGGGATGCTATATCTTGTACTTCAATCAGCTGTGCAAGAAATTAAAATGAAAAACCAACAAGAACAATTCGCGCAACTGCAAGAGTATACGTCAACGCTTGAAGAGTTGCATAATGAAATGCGCGTTTTTAGGCACGATTACATTAATATTTTATCCAGCATGGCTGGCTACATTGATGAAAACGATATGGAAGGCTTGAAAAAGTATTTCGAGAAAAACATCGTACCGCTTAACCACCAAATCGAAACGAATGATTACCGCATCTCTACTTTGCAAAATATTCATGTCACGGAACTAAAAGGTTTACTTGCGATCAAATTGATTCGGGCACAAGAACTGAATATTGATGTAAGTGTAGAGGTGACAGAAGAAATCAATTCGATCAATATGCCAAGTGTTGATCTTTGTAAGGCGGCTGGGATTTTGCTAGATAATGCGGTGGAAGCCGCACTTGGAAGTGAAAGACCAATTATCCGGATTGCGATTTTTAAAAGAGAAGAAGCGACAACAATGTTATTTGCGAATAGTGTACCGAAGGATATGCCGCCAGTTTATAAGATTTTTGAAGATGGCTTTTCAACGAAAGGGACAAATCGTGGGATTGGATTGTCCAGTTTGAGAGATACACTGCAAGAATATCCAAATGTTACTTTGGATACGAAATTGGATGAAGATAAGCAGGAATTTATTCAGGAACTAGAAATCATGTAGAAAAGCGGGGATTATTATGCTTCCGATTTTTGTTTGTGAAGATAATAAGATTCAACGGGAAAGGCTTGTCGGCTATATTAATGATGCGATCATGTTTGAACATTATGATATGGAAATCGTGAAAGCATCGGGAAATCCAGATGAAATTTTGGAGGTTGTTCAACAGCAAAATGGGCTCGGGCTTTATTTTCTTGATATTGATTTGAACCATCTAAAATTTAATGGATTTGAGCTTGCTAAAGAAATTCGCAAGTTTGACCCACGTGGTTTTATTGTTTTCTTTACGACGCACGCTGAAATGACTTATTTAACTTTTACGTATAAAATTGAAGCGATGGATTATATTGTGAAGGATAATCTTTCGGATGTTAAAGAGCGTGTGCATGCTTGTTTGGCGAGCGTTCAGGAAAGAATGACGGATGACCCGGATACGAGCAGTTACTTCACATACCATATTTCAGATAAGAAAGTGATTCATGAAAAAATAGACGATATTCTCTTTTTTGAAACGTCACCTAAAATTCACAGGATTGTAATGCATAGCAAGAACCGGCAAGTGGAGTTTTATGCGAAAATGAAACAAATCGAAAATAGCTTGGGTGAACCGTTTTATAGATGCCATCGGTCTTTCCTTGTCAATAAAAATAATATTAGCGAAGTGGATATGAAAACGGGAACGATTACGATGGTGAACGGCGAAGAGTGTATTGCGTCAAATAAATTAATCAAGGGACTTCAGTTATAGCAAAGAGCCGCATCTATTTATTCAAATAGAACCGGCTCTTTTTACATTATTTGAATCTTGAGGAGAGAAAAGGTAAAATGGTAAGATGAGTAACTGTATTTTTGGACTGGATGAAAGGATTTCATTAACGAACAGGGAGCTGAATGGAACATGCAGAGCTTTTTTGAAAAAAGAATGCTTAAATATCCATTATATGGCTTAATTGCCGCGACCATTATTCTGTGTGTCATCACCTTTTTTTATGCTTGGTGGCTCTCCATTGTTATTTTTGTAGCAGGTATTGTGCTGATTACAGCGATGTTTTACTTTGAACACCGCTTGAACCAGGATGTGCAGAATTATGTTTCTAATTTGACCTACCGGATTAAGCGCAGCGAGGAAGATGCGCTTGTTGAGATGCCGATGGGGATTATGCTGTATGATGAAAATTATAATATCCAATGGGTAAATCCGTTCATGACGAAGTATTTTGATGATAAAAGTGTTATCGGCGATTCTCTCGAGGAAGTGGGGCCGGAATTTCTTTCTGTTATTAAAGAAGAAGGAGCGGAAGGGATTCAGACGATCAGTTGGAAAGATCGACGCTTTGATACCATTATTAAACGAGAAGAACGGATTCTTTATCTTTATGACCGAACGGACTACTATGAACTCAACACCAAATATCGTGAAGAAAAAGCTGTATTTGCGATTATTTTTCTGGATAACTACGATGAATGGGCGCAGGGAATGGATGACCGTCGCAGAAGCGGTTTGAATAGCCTTGTCACAACGATGTTAACAAACTGGGCGCAAGAAAGGCGAATTTACCTTAAGCGAATTAATGCCGATCGGTTCATCGCTTTCTTGAACGAGGAGAAGCTCGATAAATTAGAAGAAGAAAAATTTCAAATTCTTGACCGCATCCGTGAGCGAACTTCGAAACAAAATATTCCACTGACGCTTAGTATCGGAATTGGGCACAAAGAGGAAGATTTGATCGACTTGGCGGAGCTTGCGCAGTCGAGTTTGGATTTAGCACTCGGACGAGGCGGCGACCAAGTGGTTATCAAGGAACCGGAAGGCCACGTGCGCTTCTATGGCGGTAAAACCAATCCGATGGAAAAACGGACTCGAGTTCGGGCGCGAGTGATTTCGCAAGCGCTTCAAGAGCTGATTAGCCAAAGCGATCAGGTTTTCGTGATGGGGCACCGTTTTCCAGATATGGATGTGATCGGGTCAAGCCTTGGCGTGATGCGGATTGCTGAAATGAATGACCGTAACGCGTATGTGGTTGTGGAGCCGGGCAAGATGAGCCCGGATGTGGAACGACTGATGAGCGAAATCGAAGAGTATCCGAATGTGATTAAAAATATCGTGACACCACAAGTGGCGAATGAAAATATTACCAATAAAAGTTTGCTCGTGATTGTCGATACGCATAAGCCTTCGATGGTTATCAATCAGGAATTGCTTGAATCGGCTTCTAATGTGGTCGTAATAGATCATCACAGACGTTCTGAGGAATTTATCGAGAACCCTGTACTCGTTTATATTGAACCGTACGCTTCTTCGACAGCGGAACTTATAACGGAACTGTTTGAATATCAGCCAGATCTCGAACAAGTCGGGAAAATCGAAGCTACTGCACTCTTATCGGGAATTGTTGTAGATACGAAGAACTTCACGCTACGAACGGGGTCAAGAACATTTGATGCGGCTAGTTATTTGCGCTCGCTTGGGGCAGATACGGTGCTCGTGCAAAATTTCCTTAAGGAAGATTTGGCGACGTTCGCGCAGCGGAGCAGTCTAGTTGAAGCGCTTGAGATTTATCATGATGGAATGGCAATTGCTAAGGGCGCTGAAGATGAAGTTTATGGCACGGTGATTGCTGCTCAAGCGGCGGATACGATGCTTTCGATGGAAGGGGTTGAGGCGTCGTTTGTCGTGACGCTTAGACCAGATAAGATGATTGGGATTAGCGCGCGGTCGCTCGGTGAAATCAATGTGCAAGTGATTATGGAAAAACTCGGCGGTGGTGGGCATTTATCGAATGCCGCTACGCAGCTGAAAGGTGTTACAATTGAAGAGGCTACAAAAGAATTGATTGCAGCGATTGACGCTTATTGGAAAGGAGAGACTTGAGATATGAAAGTTATTTTTTTGAAAGATGTAAAAGGTAAAGGGAAAAAAGGCGAAATGAAAGAGGTTGCGGATGGATATGCGCAAAACTTTTTGATTAAAAATGGCTATGCGGCTGAAGCGAATTCGCAAAATATGAGTGCGCTACGCGGGCAACAAAAAAAGGCGGAAAAAGTCGCACAAGAAGAGTTGGATGATGCTAAGGCGCTTAAAGAGAAACTAGAAGGGCTTACGGTTGAACTGAAGGCAAAATCTGGTGAGGGCGGTCGTTTGTTTGGTTCGATTACGTCTAAACAAATTGCTCAAGCCTTGCAAAAAGATGAAGGGATTAAAATCGACAAGCGCAAACTGGAGCTTCCTGACGCGATTCGTGCACTTGGGTATACAAATGTGCCGGTGAAGTTGCACCATGAAGTGACGGCTACGCTTAAGGTGCATGTTGGGGAAGAATAATTTAGCTAGAAGGGGAGCGTAGTGTCAGTGGATACTTTTCAAGATCGTACGCCGCCGCAAAATGTGGAGGCGGAAAAAGCTGTTCTCGGTGCCATTTTTCTTGAACCAAATGCCCTGATTACGGCTTCTGAAATATTGATGCCGGATGATTTTTATCGGCAGTCGCACCAATTGATTTTTGAAACGATGCTCAATTTGAATGACCACGGGAAAGCGGTCGATGTGCTGACAGTTTATGAGGCGCTTTCGGCAAGTGATCAGATTGAAGATGCAGGCGGGCTGCCTTATTTGACGGAGCTAGCAGGTTCTGTTCCAACGGCGGCGAACCTGGAATATTATGCCCACATTATTGAAGATAAGGCGCTCTTACGGCGTTTGATTCGAACGGCAACGCAAATTGCAACGGATGGTTATTCGCGTGAGGATGAGCTTGATTCGCTCATGGATGAAGCGGAAAAAAGTATTTTGGAAGTGTCGCAACGGAAAAATGTTGGGGCGTTCCAGAATATTAAAGATGTGCTCGTTAAGACGTATGATGACATCGAGATGCTGCACAATCGCAAGGGCGATATTACTGGGATCCCAACTGGGTTCCATGAGCTTGATAACATGACAGCGGGCTTTCAGCGTAATGACCTCATCATTGTAGCGGCACGGCCATCTGTTGGTAAAACGGCATTTGCGTTAAACATTGCGCAGAATGTGGCGACGAAAACGGATGAGAATGTGGCGATTTTCAGTCTCGAAATGGGGGCTGAACAGCTCGTGATGCGGATGCTTTGTGCGGAAGGGAATATCAATGCGCAGAACTTGCGGACGGGCTCGCTTACGAATGATGATTGGCAGAAGTTTACGATTGCGATGGGAACATTATCGAATTCAGGGATCTTTATTGATGATACGCCTGGGGTTCGTGTGAATGAAATTCGGTCGAAATGCCGTCGCTTGAAGCAAGAAGCGGGGCTTGGGATGATCGTGATCGACTACTTGCAGCTTATTCAAGGTAGCGGTAGAAGTGGGGAAAATAGACAACAAGAGGTTTCTGAGATCTCAAGGTCACTCAAAGCGCTCGCACGGGAACTCGAGGTTCCTGTTATCGCGCTTTCGCAGTTATCACGGAGCGTTGAGCAACGCCAAGATAAGCGGCCGATGATGTCGGATATCCGGGAATCTGGTTCGATCGAGCAAGATGCGGATATCGTTGCCTTTTTATATCGTGAGGATTACTATGATCGTGAGGGTGAAAATGATGGGACGATTGAAATCATCATTGCTAAACAGCGGAATGGTCCGGTTGGGGATGTGAAGCTGGCCTTTGTGAAGGAATATAATAAGTTTGTAAATCTCGAAGTGCGCTATGATGACGCAATGGCGCCGCCGGGAGCTTAGTTGAAACCTATTTGTTTGAAGTGCGACTTTGTGCTTGAAGCAAGTAGGTTTTTTTTATGGGTTTTGCGGGAATGCAGAAACTGAAGGGGTGAACACGGATGATGAAAGAATATGGTCGAATTTTAACGGCGGTTGATGGCTCGGAAAGTGGGGAAGCGGCTTTTTTCAAGGCAGTTCAAGTTGCGCTTCGCAATCACGCGGAACTGTTAATTGTCAACGTGGTAGATACGCTTTATTTTGCAAACGTGACAGCAGCAGATGGAGGCGCAACGGTTAATCAATTTACGGAAACTTCGAAACAGCTGCTAGAGGATTACAGAAAGCGAGCTGAGGAAATGGGACTTAGCAAGGTGAACGCAGAAGTCATTTATGGCTCGCCGAAAGCGCGGATCGTCGAGATCGCTGAAGATGATTTTCACCCGGACTTGATCGTTGTGGGAGCAGTTGGTCAGTCGAGGCTCGCGCGTATGCTCTTAGGAAGTGTCGCTTCTTACGTAACCGTCCACGCACCTTGCGATGTTTTAGTGGAACGGGAATCGATTTCAAAAAAATAATGGGAGGAAAAGACAAGAGTTCTCGAGCTTTCTTGTCTTTTTCGTTTATAATGAGGAGAGATATAGGCAAGAAAGGGGCGTATGGCTTAGATGGTCAAAGTATTAATTGCGGATGATGATGAGGCGATTCGGAAGCTTGTGGGGCATTATGTGCGCGCTGAAGGATTTGAGCCAATCTTGGCAAGTGATGGAGATGAAGCGTTAGATTTGCTTGAAGTGAATTCAGCTGAGCTTGCGATCGTCGATCTGATGATGCCAAAACGAGATGGCTATTTGGTAACGAAGCACATCCGCGCGTTTTATGATATTCCGATCATTATGTTGACGGCTAAAAATCAATTGTTGGATAAAGAGAAAGGTTTTGAAGCGGGGACGGATGATTATTTGACGAAGCCGTTTGAACCGGAAGAATTGATTTACCGGATTCGCGCGTTGTTGCGGCGCTTTCAGAAGGCAAGTGCAAAAACGATCCAAGTGGGTAATTTAATGATTGATAAGGGAAGTTATGCGGTGAAAGCTGGGCAGAAAGAGTGGCTACTTCCGGTAAAGGAATTCGAGCTGCTTTATCAACTTGCCAGTTTCCCGGAACGTATTTTTACGCGCGAGGAACTGATCGAGCAAATTTGGGGCAAGGATTATGATGGGGTCGACCGCACGGTGGATGTACATATTAAGCGGTTGCGTGACCATTTTAAGCCGGAAAGCGGCATTTTGATTACGACAGTGCGCGGTTTGGGATATAAATTGGAGGAACTGAAATGACAAGGTCGATTTACGGCAAGTTCGTTGCAGCCACGCTTGCAGTGATGTTTATAAGCAGCTTCCTCGGTTTCTTGTTCGCAAATGTTTATTATCAGTGGAAGCTTAAACCGGTTAATGATGCGAAGGTTACGCAAGTCGCTCTGCGGGTAGCGGCGTTTTATCAGGAGAATGAGGAGCTTGATTTGGAACGCTATTTGAATCAAATGGGTGATATGGGCTATCAGCTGCTGTTAACGGACGGGAAAGCGGAGCAGGACTATTTTGGCGGGGATTTTCGAGTGAAAAAACTGGATCAATCCATTATCAAGCAAGTTTTGGCGGGAAAAACGTACCACGGGATTGATCAATTTGATGGCGGCTTATTTGTGACGGGCTTTTTTGATAATCAGCTTAAAAATTCGATCGGTGTTCCGATTAAAACACCGGATGGTCAAAAAGCGCTGTTTGTGCGACCGGATCAAGAAGCGCAATTTGGCGAGTTGCGGTTTTTCTTTGCGCTGATTTTGGTGCTCACGGCGCTGATAAGTATTATTTTGGTCTTTATTAGTACGCGGATGGTCGCGCGGCCGATTCGCAAGCTGACGAAGGCGACGGAAAAAATTGCGGCGGGGGATTTTGATGTGAAACTTGATACGAAGCGTAAAGATGAGATCGGGCAGCTTGGCGCTTCTTTAACGAAAATGACGGATGAGCTCGCGGCTGTCGATGCGGCGCGCCAGGAGTTTGTGGCGAATGTCTCCCATGAATTGCAGTCGCCGCTTACTTCGATGCATGGCTTCGCGGAGCTTCTCGCTCAGGATGAACTCTCGGAAGAAGAGCGGAAATCTTATTTGGCGCTGTTGTCGCAGGAAACGGCCAGACTTTCAAGGCTCACGAAGCAATTGCTTTTGCTGGCATTTTTGGATAAGGAAACCGGAAATATTGGGCAAGAAACGGTGGAACTGGCTCCAGCGATTCGAAAGACCATCCGGATGTTCGAGTGGAAAATTCAGGAGAAGGAGCTTAGCGTGACGATAGACTTGTCAGACGCTATGGTGCAAGGGGATGCGGAATTGATCGAACAAATTTGGCAAAACTTGCTTTCGAATGCGGTGAAATATACGCCGGAACAGGGTTCGATTGAAATTTCAAGCAGAGAGCAGGAAGATTGGGTCGAAATTCGCGTTCGAAATTCCGGGGCGCCCATCCCGGATGAAAAACTTGGAAAAATCTTTGAGCGGTTTTACCGGGGAGATGAATCTCGCTTGCGGAGCGGGGAATCAAGCGGCTTAGGCTTATCTATTGTCGAAAAGATCATCAAGCTTTCTAGCGGGTCGATTTCGGTTCGAAGTGAAGCGGGGCTTGGAACGGAATTTAGCGTTCGGCTCAAAAAGGCAAATTTGTAATCGGAAGTTCACATTCCGTTCACACTGGCATCTTACAGTAAGAGGGTAAGGTAAAGGAGTGAACGGAATGTTTTTAGCATTGAAGGAATTGAAACATGCAAAATTAAAATTTTCGCTAGTCGTTTTGATCATGGTTTTGATCGCTTGGCTTGTGTTATTTGTGACGGGGCTTGCAAATGGACTTGCGAGCGACAATGGTTCCGCGATTGAATCGAGTAAGGCGACGGGATTTTTGGTGGAGAAGGATTCGGATAATCGTTTGACGCGTTCGAGTCTTTCGGAAGAAAAGGTCCAACGAGCGGAAGAAAAGTTTGGGAAAGATGCGACGGCGCTTGGTGTTCAGATGACAACGGTCACAAAGCCGAGCGCAGCGAAAAAAACAGATGTCACTTTTTTTGGAATCGATCCTAGCCGTTTCTTGGTACCAGAACAGGTTTCTGGGGAATCACTTTCGGGGAGCAAGAAAAATAGTGTGATTGCGGACGAGAAACTGAAGGAGAGCGGCTACAAACTTGGTGACAAGGTGAAAGACCAGATGAGCGGATCCGTTTTTGAGATCATTGGTTTTGCGAAAAAAGCCACATATAGTCATACGCCTGTTCTTTATACAAGTTTTGATAGTTTTAAGAAGTTGCAACAACGTGGAGCTAGTTCATATAATGCGGTTGCGCTTCA
Source organism: Listeria valentina (assembly GCF_011800755.1). Taxonomy (GTDB): domain Bacteria; phylum Bacillota; class Bacilli; order Lactobacillales; family Listeriaceae; genus Listeria; species Listeria valentina. The sequence goes on along the minus strand of NZ_JAATJW010000006.1, from coordinate 12,602 downwards.
AAATGATTCAGGAGAAGATTTTGCGCAAAGCGGGCTTGTTTATGCGAGTTCAAAGGAAGTGCTTGAAAATATCCCTGGCTATTCAGAGGAGCAAGGTTCGCTTCTCATGATGATTGCCTTTCTATTTGTGATTGCCGCGTTCGTCTTGGCTGCTTTTTTCTATGTTATTACGATTCAAAAAATGAATCAGTTGGGCATCTTGAAAGCGGTTGGCGCAAAAACTAGCTATTTAGCACGTAGTATCGTTTTTCAAGTTGTTTTCCTAGCTTTTGTCAGTTTAGTAATCAGTAACGCGCTTACGTTCTTAATGGCGCTTGCACTTCCAGATAGCATGCCATTCAATTTAAGTCCGCTTACGGCACTACTGTGCTCGGGGCTGTTCATTTTAATGGCTGTGCTAGGTTCGATATTATCACTCAGCCGCGTTGTTCGTGTCGACGCGCTTGAAGCGATTGGGAGGGCAAACTGATATGCAAACGACTAAATTAAGTTTTAAAGATGTAACGAAATTTTATCATGATGGTGAAACGACGATCGAAGTGTTGCGAGATGTGAATTTGGATGTTCGACAAGGCGAGTTTGTGGCGATTGTAGGTCCTTCTGGATCGGGAAAAAGTACGTTTCTTTCAATCGCCGGAGCGCTCCTTACGCCAAGCTCGGGGCAAGTGTTCGTTGATACTAAGGAAGTCACAAATTTGTCCAAGAAAAAATTGACCCAAACGAGGCTTGAGGAAATTGGTTTTATTTTTCAAGGCGCAAACTTGGTTCCTTACTTGACGGTTCTAGATCAGCTACTTGTGATTCCAGTTTTGAATGGTGAGCGTAAAGCTGGGAAGGCTCGTGCGCTAAGTTTGCTAGCGGAGCTTGGGCTTACACACCGGGAAAATCAGTATCCGGATCGGCTTTCTGGCGGCGAGCGGCAACGCGTAGCGATTGCGCGTGCGCTGATGAATGATCCGGAAGTGATTTTGGCGGATGAACCGACGGCAAGTCTTGATTCGGAGCGTGGTCGGAAAGTGGTCGAGATGATCGCTAGGGAAGTCAAACGCGAAAATAAGGCGGCTGTTATGGTCACACATGATGAGCGGGTTCTCGATTTATGCGACCGCGTTGTTCGGATTGAAGATGGAAGGCTTACGGAAGCGCGCTAAGGGAATCAAAATTTTAAAATGCGAACATTAGGTTTCTTACCTAAAAAATCGTTCGTGATATTGATTGACGAATGGCAGGGGAGACGGTACAATGGAGAATGGAAATACGGAGCTTGCTTTGGCGGGCTTAAATTATTAAAAGAGGTGTTTGCATGTCTTCAGTTGTTGTTGTCGGAACACAATGGGGCGATGAAGGAAAAGGTAAGATTACGGATTTCTTGTCGGAGAACGCGGAAGCAATTGCACGTTATCAAGGTGGGAATAATGCGGGTCACACGATTAAATTTGATGGTGAAACGTATAAACTTCACTTGATTCCGTCGGGGATCTTCTATAAGGATAAGATCAGTGTAATCGGAAACGGGATGGTCGTTGATCCAAAGGCGCTCGTTACGGAATTGAAGTATTTACATGATAAAGGAATTGATACTCGGAATTTGCGAATTTCGAACCGTGCACATTTGATCCTGCCTTACCACATTCGGATTGATGAAGCGGACGAAGAGCGAAAAGGTGCAAATAAAATCGGTACAACGAAAAAAGGCATTGGCCCGGCTTACATGGATAAGGCGGCTCGTGTTGGGATTCGTGTGATTGACTTACTGGATAAAGAAACGTTTAAAGAAAAATTAGAGCAAAACTTGAAAGAGAAAAATCGGCTGTTGGAACGTTTTTATGAACTGGATGGTTTTTCGCTAGAAGAAATTTTGGATGAGTACTACGAATATGGTCAGCAGTTCAAAGAATATGTTTGCGATACGTCTGTTGTTTTAAATGATGCGCTAGATGAAGGAAAGCGGGTTTTATTTGAAGGCGCGCAAGGCGTTATGCTAGATATTGACCAAGGAACTTATCCGTTTGTTACTTCAAGCAATCCGATTGCTGGGGGAGTAACGATCGGAAGTGGCGTAGGTCCATCGAAAATCAACCATGTTGTTGGAGTAGCGAAAGCTTATACTTCTCGTGTAGGTGATGGTCCATTCCCGACAGAACTATTTGATGAAACAGGTGAACGAATTCGTGAAGTGGGTCATGAATACGGAACAACAACTGGACGTGCTCGTCGTGTGGGATGGTTTGACAGTGTTGTTGTGCGCCATGCTCGTCGTGTGAGCGGATTAACCGATTTGTCACTCACTTTGCTTGACGTTTTAACTGGGATTGAAACGCTTAAAATTTGTGTGGCATACAAACTTGATGGAAAGACGATTACTGAATTTCCAGCAAGCTTGAAAGATCTTGCTCGTTGTGAGCCTGTGTATGAAGAATTACCAGGTTGGACAGAAGATATCACAGGTGTAAAATCATTAGATGAGCTTCCTGCTAACGCTCGTCATTATATGGAACGAATCGCGCAACTTACTGGCGTGCAAATTTCGATGTTTTCCGTTGGTCCGGATCGAAACCAAACACATGTCGTAAAAAGCGTGTGGCGTCTTGCTTGATTTTTGAAGAGATGCGTCCGCAACAATTTGCGGGCGCTTTTTTGTTCAATAAAAATTGGTCTATCTAATTGTATTTGAAGTTAATTATTTCTCGGGAAATAATTAGGAAGTAGGCACGCTCTTTACTAATTAAAAATTTCACAATCTATCCATGCTCGAGAGAGTGTGGATAGATTGTTGAAATTAAATTGTAAATTTAACTGTTAAAACCTGAATAAATAGTTATTTTGTCATGTTAAAATGGGAAAAAACGAAAAAAATGGAAGTGTTTTTATTGCATTAAAGGAATAGAGGTGGTAAAATTTCTATATTGACAGCGCTTACATTGTGAAAAGAGAAATTTACTACATTCTTGATATTTTGCAAAATCTCTATTTTAAGCTATGATAAAATTAGAGAAAAAAACTGTTTTGACAAAGCTTTTTTAAAATTGGTAAGGCAGTGAAAAGTTTAAGCAAGACCCAAGAATAATGAGGGGGAAGTACATAATGGAACAGAAACAAGAATTATCACGTGGTTTAAAAAACCGGCACGTTCAGCTGATTGCTATTGGGGGAGCAATTGGTACAGGATTATTCCTTGGTTCAGGAAAATCCATTCATTTAGCTGGTCCATCTATTTTACTTGCTTATATGATTACGGGAGCGATTTGTTTCTTAATCATGCGGGCACTGGGTGAAATTTTGCTCTCAAACTTAAATTACCATTCATTTGTAGACTTTGTGCAAGACTATTTTGGAAACGCGGCAGCATTTGTAACTGGCTGGACTTATTGGTTCTGTTGGATTTCAATTGCGATGGCCGATTTGACAGCAGTAGGGCTTTACACACAATTTTGGTTCCCAAATGTCGCACAGTGGGTGCCAGGGCTAATTGCTCTAGTTCTCTTGCTTGTAATGAACCTAGCAACTGTAAAATTATTTGGTGAAATGGAATTCTGGTTTGCGCTCATCAAAATCATTGCGATTTTAGCGCTTATCGTAATTGGGATATTCATGATTATCAAAGGCTTCTCAACAGATGCGGGAGCATCAACGTTCACTAATTTATGGAGTCACGGGGGTTGGTTCCCGAACGGAGCTAATGGTTTTATTTTATCCTTCCAAATGGTTGTATTTGCCTTTGTGGGTATTGAGCTAGTTGGCTTAACGGCGGGCGAAACTGAAGATCCGGAACACGTTATTCCAAGAGCGATCAACAACATTCCCATTCGGATTTTGATTTTCTACATTGGGGCACTACTTGTTATTATGAGTATTTATCCATGGAATTCGATTGATCCGGCAAAAAGTCCATTCGTACAAGTATTCTCGGCGGTGGGGATCGTAGCAGCAGCGGGAATTATCAACTTTGTAGTTTTAACATCGGCAGCATCGGCTTGTAACAGTGCGGTGTTTAGTACCAGCCGGATGATTTACTCGCTTGCGAAAGAGAAAAACGCGCCAAAAAGAATGACAAAACTAACTTCACATAAAGTACCATCTAACGCATTGTTTTTCTCGTCAATCGTTATTTTAATCGCAGTTGTCTTAAACTACATCATGCCAGAAGGCGTATTTACACTTGTAACGAGTGTATCGACCGTATGTTTCATCTTTATTTGGGGGATTACCGTACTTGCTCATTTAAAATATCGGAAAACACGTCCTGAACTTGCGAAGAAAAGCAAATTCAAAATGCCACTTGCCCCAATTTCGAATTATGTAGTTTTAGTGTTCTTGGCATTCGTGCTTGTTGTACTAGCATTTGCTGAAGACACGCGTGTAGCGCTATTCATTACGCCGCTATGGTTTGTTGGCGTGTTGATTGCTTATTACATTCGCAAATCGCGGATTGAGCATAAAAACGAACGCGAAGGACTAAGCGAATAAAAAATGAAAAGCTTGAGCTGATGGGGGCAAGAAACCAGAGGCTCAGGCTTTTTCGATTAAAAATGCTTGCAAAAAATAAAGAAAGTGGTAGAATTATTCTGTTGGCAATTTTTTTTTACGGGTTATTAGCTCAGTTGGTAGAGCAGCTGACTCTTAATCAGCGGGTCGGGGGTTCGAACCCCTCATAACCCATTGGGTGCCAAACCCTTGAGACCGAAGCTTTTTCGACGTTTTCGGACGTTTGGAAGAAGAGGCTTGCGGTCTTTTTTTATAGTGAAAGTCCTTAAAAATCCTTGTTTAGAAAATATTGTCAAATTTATCACTCATTGATTTTTGTTTATTGGGGAAAAGGTGCCCATACGTATCAATTGTAGTAGTTATACTGGCATGTCCCATTCGTTCTTTTATAGTAACTGTATCTTCGTTGTTATTAATAAGCAAAGCAACGTGCGAGTGTCTGAAGTCATGTAGACGTATAGGTGTTAGATTTGTTCGTTTGCAAATTTTTTGGATCTTTTTGGTACTGAAATTTTCTCTTGCTGGAAGTTCCATGTTGTATTGGAAAACGTGGGCATCTAAAATTGAATGTTTATCTAATAAATAGGATTGAAGAAGGTTGCTTTGATAATTTTTCCATTCTTGGAGTAATGAAGATAATTTGCTATTAATAGTAATATATCTATTGCTAGTACTACTTTTAGGAGATGTTATAATATTTTCTTTATTAACACGTGATAAAGTTTTATTTACATGTATCTCATTGCGTAAAAAATCTATATCTTCCCATTTTAAAGCTAACATTTCCCCTGAACGCATTCCTGTTAGATATGCAGTTGTATAAAATACTTTATAAATGTATTCGTTGTCTTTTAGAGAGTTAATGAATTGTTTGAATTCTAAGGGTGTCCAAAATTTCATTTTTTCTTTTTCGACTTTTAGTTTTTTGATGCTATTACAAGGGTTGATTGAAATTAAATTTTCATCTATTGCGACATCGAAAATTTTTTTAAGTAAAATCATATGTTTGTTAATGCTATTGTTGGATAGGGGATTTTTATTATCGTTTAGTAGATAATCTCGAAATTCAATACAAACCTTTTTGTTAGTTTTAGCAATTAATGTGTTTTTAAAATATGGTAGGATTCTGTGATTGTAATATCCCTTTTGTGTTCTAATGTACGTAGGTTTGTGATTCACAGTATAACTAGAAAAATAGGTTTGACCAATTTCTTCAAAAGTAGTTTTTTGGTTTACTGGTAAAGCACTTTGGTAATATAGTCTCTTGTAATATGCTATTAAATTTTCAGCCTCGGCTTTTGTTTTTATATTTTTTTTCTTTATTCTTCGTTGTTTTCCAGTAATTGGATCGTAACCTAGGCTTATATCAATTTTGTATCCTTTTTCTGTTTTGATAATTGGCAATATAGTTTACCTCCTCTTTAAGAACGTATGTTCTAAATATGGTTAAAAAAAATAGTGTTTTGGATACTTGAATTAGAAATTTTACGTTCATAAATCATTTGAAGTCTTTCTAATGTGTAATCTTCAGGGATGTTGAATAAGTCACTGGTTTCTTTAATTATGTTTTGTGAGTTGAAATTAATAAATCGAAACATGTGTAATGGAATTGCGAGATATAATGAAAATAATCTTGCTTGTTTTTCTAGATCGATGCATTGAGCGGTATATAAGTTATGGTCAAAATGATTATGAGATAATTCATGTAGAAATTCAAATTGTTGGTCTTTTGAATTTTTTTGTTCGTTTATAGAAATAAAGCGATAGTCATTAACAACTAAATAACAAGAAGTTTTTCCAAGTCCGTAATCTAGATTTTCTAGAGTACAGATGTTTTCTATATTTATTTGATAAGGATGGAAAATTTTTAAAGATGTTAAGTAATTTTCTGCATGTTTTTCTAGTGATGTGGGTTCATAAATAAATGGCATTTTCATCACCTCAAGTACGAATTAGTTCTTTTTATTTTTACTCTTTCTTTTTAATGCTTCAATTAGAGTATTAATATATTCTAGGTCTTCATCAGTTAGATTTTCCCGTTCAAAGAAGTGAACTGATATATTGTCCGAATTATTATTGGGGTTGTTAGTTCTACCTAACAAATAGTCTATTGTTGTATCAAATATTTCAGCAAGTTTATTGAGATTTGAATTGTCAGGTTCAATTATATCATTTTCATATTTTGATATCGTTACTTGACTAATTTTTAATTTTTCAGCTAGTTCTTTTTGAGTTAGATTCTTTTTTTTTCGTAAGCTTTTTAATCGTTTGCCGAAACTATACATAAATTTGATTCTCCTTTTTTATTATTTACTAGTATCAATATACAATAAGATTCTTTTCGAGTATATACATCAAAGTTTATTATAATTTATTTGCATTTATAACAAATAAAATACTTTAAAAGTTTATAACTTAATGGTATATTATGTGTAGTTAATATAAATGGTTATAAAAAGGAGGGGTGAATATGAATTTTTTAAATGTCCATCAAGTTGCAAATTTAATGGATATAAGTCTTTCGGGAGCATATCAAGTTATTAGTGAATTAAATAAAGAATTAAAAGAACAAGGTTTTAAGGTAAAACGAGGAAAAGTAAATGCTCTTTATTTTAAAAAGGTATATGGTTTTGCAGAGGAGGAATCAGAGTTTGAATTACAAAAAAACGCATGAGATCATGCGAAAAGCTGTCCCACTCGCAAAGCAAATGGAGGGCGATTGGAATTTGAGAATGAGTATGGCGCTAAAAAGTGTGCTGATAGACCACTATTTGAATGAACCGTTCTCAAAAGAAACTGTATTAAAATTACTTGCTAAAGGCGTGTCTTATCGTCGTATTAGTAAACATTATGGTGTGTATCACCGCCACATTCAAACCATTTTAAATTGATTTCAAAGGTGTGAAGATAGACCACCAATTCGAATCCAACCATTAAAATGGTTCAATGATTATAAATTTTTGTTCTTTGACAATTACATAGCCCAAACAGCTAAGTAAACACAATAAAAATGGGTATAAGAAAAGCGCTCCTGATAAAATCAAGAACGCCTCAAATAAAAACTCAACACTTTTATTATAGAGGTATTCTTTAGATTTGTCACGTGTGACTTTTCGAGCGCCTCGCTTATGAGGAACAATCGGGGATGAGAAACCTTGGGTTGACTGATAGCCAAAAACAGTCTCGGTGGCATCCGATGAAAGCCTACTAGATTATTTTGTATGGGAGCATTAGAAAATAATGCGATGATCTTGAAATAGTTGATAAGCGCCGTGATGGAATCAGAACCTAGCGAGAGGATGGACAAGTTAAAAAAAAGAACGTTAGAAGGATAAACGTTCGTAAAAAACAAGACATTGCGTCAACAATGTTTTGTGATCGTTTTTATAACGATTTAATAGAAAAATTAGTTCCACAATGATTAGGGGAACAAGTAAAACACTTACATTTGAGAGGAGTAGAGAAATGCTTAAGATTAAAAATCAGATGGAGGAAAATTTGTTCTGTTGCTGATCAGCATTTTATTCCAGATCGAGAATGTAGAAATTTTGTTAGAAGGAATGTAGGGTTCTAAAGAAGTAAAATCTACATTCCTTTTTTTTATGAAAAAGGGTCTTTTTTACGAAGGAGTGATGCGAATTTGTTAAAAGTAATCATACAAAATCAAGGACAACTTGAAGATTTCTTAAATGGTTATCATACGAAGCTTTTAGATATTTTGCGCCAACGAGCGGCTAAAATAGAAGAGTTAGAGCCTTTGATGTTTCATGAAGTGTTGGAATTTTTAGAGTCCAACGGATTATCTTTACAAAATGGTGAATCCCTTGGTATTCCCATTAAGATTGAAGTAGCCAATATTCATCAAATCCTGATTTTTGAAAAAATCGAGGATTTATCCGATAAAGATCAAGTCTATGTTCGTTTCTTTTTACAAAAACTATGAGATAAAAAAATGAATGGAGGAATGGCTGTTGGGTGTTTTTGAAATTCTGAATCTGTCTGAAGTAGAAGAGGTGATCAAGAAATTTGATCAGATGTGCTTGAAAGAGAATCTACAGGCTGGTGAATATTTAACAGTGACTATCAGTCAGATTATGGATGGTCTACATGCAGAGTTTGTCCAGCTTCATTGGGGAGAGACCATTTGTTTTGATCTACGAGTCCCAAAATTAAATTATATAGGACGTTTAGATTTTAAGAAAACGGAAGATCAAGAGACGGATGTATTAAACGTTCGTTGTTCCTTTAGGGGGTTCGATTGAATGGTTGCTGTAGAAGATATAAAGCGGTTGATGGTTTAACAATTCCCTGAGAAAAAAGAAGCGATTGATCAATTATGTACGCAGGAAATCTTTGTTTGCTATGTGGCTAAGTTGCATCAGGAAAGTGTGAAAGAGGCTCAAAAATCATTAGGGTATCGTGCTTCTACTGCTGTACAAGAAGCCCTTCGTTTTCAAAAATATGTTCAGTGCGAAGGTGGAGATGGTGATGGAAAAATTTAAAACTGTCTATCAGACTCCGTTAAAAGAGTTATCTATTTTCTATCAGCAACAGGAGGGAATGATTTCTTGTTCTGCGCCTGATGATCTTACAGAGTCGGAAAAAAAGTCTCTATGGGAAAAGAATCAACCTATTTCTCATAAAGTGTTAACGAATGTTGATTTGTTTAGAAAAAGATAGTTAATAAGAGAAAAGAAGTCTAATGGAAAAGAGTGATGTGGCATGGTAGTCTTTGATGAACTACGATGCTTTTTTTATTGAAAAAAATATAAAGGAGAGAAAAAAACATGTTACAAAATATTTATTTTAAAGAATCAGAGTTTGCAAATTTAGAATTCTTAGGGCGGAATGAGTTAGAAGATTTAGTGGAAGGAAACCGACAAAATCGAAAAACGACGCATAATTGTTACAAGCTAATGGGGACTAAACATGTAGGCGGTTTAAATGTTCATATTCCAAGTGATGTACTGGTACAACCTTTTGAAACAAAAACACCTGTAAAATTAGTGAATCCTGTTGTGCAAGGCATCGCAACAAGAAGCCAAAATGGTTCGATTATTAATTGGATTGTCGTGGCGGATAATATTGTTCCAGCCTAAGGAAATTGAAAAAAATTAAAGGAGAGAATTTAAAAATGACAATTAAAATTAATAAACAAAATCCACTGAAAGAAGATCGTTTTGATGTTGAAAAAACACTTGGGAAATTGGAATTTCTAGGTTATGAAGATGATCGTTTAAAAACAGAGGATGGAGAGTATACAGGAGAAGTCGATGCTGTACGTGTAGGTGTGTTTAGTGAAGCTTTAAATGATACACTGGTTATTTTTCTGCCACCCACGGCGGATAAACCTGAAATTGGCTATAAAAAGTTCGTGACGCTTGAAAATGTGTCATTAAGCCCCTATACGGCTTTTTCACTCAATCAAACGAATGTGGTTCAATTTAAAGTGCAGGCAGACGCCATGAAACCAGCAAGCGGAAATGGTTCCAGTGAAAACAAGCCATCCGATGATAAAAAACAAACGCAAAAGGCGTAATGAGGATAAAAGATGAAAAACTTCATAGAGAAATACATGTATAAGTACCGAGGAAAAAGAATTCGGTATAAGACAAAAAGTGTGGTTATGCGAGTGGGTTTTCTAATTGGGATTCCCACTTTTTTATTGGCTTTTTTGTTGATTAGCGTAACTTTTAAAAGTTATCCTTCTTTCGCTCCGTCAAATTCGTTTGTGGGTGTTAAGGAATGGTTTCTTTCGATTTTGTGGATTCGAATGGGAATTTCGTTTGCTTTAGCGGCTATTTTTACTTTCTTGTGCTTGTTTGGATTGAAAGTATTGTTCTTTGAAAAGTTTACTTTTATGAAGCATCGTCAAAAATTAGCGCGGTTCATTATCGATCGAGGTTGGTATTCAACAAAATCAATTGAAAAAGAAGGCTTTGCTATTTTATCGGCATTTGATTTTGAAAGTAAGAGGGCTTCGAAAACGAAAACGAAAGAAAAGATTGATTATTTTCCTAAAGTGTATTATCGAGTAAAAAAAGATTATATCTATATTCGTTTTCCGTTAGATGGTACCAAGCATCAACATCAATTTTTAGATGTAGCAAAGGAACTTGAACAGACGCTTTTTAGTGAGCTCGTGAAAGAAGAGTTAGAAGAGGGCTATATTTGTTACAAGTTTGTTTATGCGATTCATCGTGATCGGCTTAATATTCAGGAAGTAATCGCGAAAGATGGCAAGTTGCCACTTATGAAACGCTCCGTTTGGGAATTTGATAAGTTGCCTCACATGCTTTTAAGTGGGGGTACAGGTGCAGGTAAAACATATGTGATTCTTTCAGTGTTATTAGGGTTAGTGAAAGGTGAATGCAAGAAAGAAGATATTTACATTGCTGACCCTAAAAATGCCGATTTAGCAGATTTAGAAGGCATTTTTCCTAACGTTTACAGTCAACCAAATGGCATTAAAATGGTCATTAATAAATTTAGAAAAGCGATGGAAGAACGTGCTCGCACCATTAAAGAATTGCCGAACTATGAAACGGGTAAAAATTATCGCTATTTTGGTTTACGTCCGCAATTCTTGATATTTGATGAGATTGTAGCTTTTATGGAAATGTTGAAGTTTAGTGAACGTGACGAAGTGATGACCGATTTAAAACAAATTGTGATGTTAGGTCGTCAAACGGGCTTTTATTTGATTGGTGGTTTGCAACGTCCAGATGCGAAATATCTAGCGGATGGGATACGTGACCAGTTTCATTATCGGATTGCCTTAGGGAAAAATTCAGAAGTGGGCTATGGCATGATGTTTGGAGACGTGGACAAGAAGTTCTCCCAAAAAGAAATTATTGGATTTGGTTATGCGGATGCTGGGAAAGGGGTTATTTCAGAGTTTTATAGCCCTTTTGTGCCAAGCGATTTTGATTTTATTGAGGAGTTTAAGAAAATTAGTTGATTTTTGTTAGTGAAGGTAGTCAAAAAAATGATTGGGGTGCTGTATGTGCATATTGAAATTCAAAATTTGGCTGGTTTAGAAGAGGCTTGTAAAAAACATGAGAAAGCTAATATTGATAGAGCTGTTGAGGCTTTGAGTGTTGTTTGGATTGAGACCGAGGAAGGTGAACCATTTGATTTTGTTTTTGATTTTCAATCGCCGCACTTTCTCGAAGTGTTGCAGTTTACGTTGATTGAAAAGAATGATAGGTATGTGAACTGGCGTTTTGATCGCTATTTTTTTGATGACCAAAGACCAGATGATTGGGATGATTAATAATTATAGTTTGGAGGGAATGGGATGCATATTGAAATGCAAAATAAGAGTGGCTTCGATGAAGCTTGTCAGGAACACCAAGAGGCTCAATTTGCTCTTGTTCGAGAAGCCTTATTTTTTGATGCGAGAAATGTCGAAGAAGGCGAGGCATATGATTTTCCGTTTGGCTATCATTCAGATGATCGTGGCGTTTTTCGCTTTACCTTACTTGAAAAAAACAAACAATTTTCACGTTGGCGTTTTGATGGATATTTACCTGATAAAAAATAACAAAAAATGAATGACTATATTTTCGGAACAATAGGATATAGCGCATGAAAAGTAAATTTAGTGGTTATTTTTGTTTTGGAAATAATAGATCATATACTTGGGTAATAAAGCGAGGAATGTTTCTTTCTAATGGTTGGTTTTTCATATAATCTCGCTTTGCGAGCATTAATTTTGGATGATGCTGAAATAGCCAATACTCTTTGATTTCAAATGGTTTCTTTTTATTTTCATAATACCTTTTAACATCTTTGCAAATACTGATGGTGCAATTAGTCCTGTCAGTATTTATAAACAGCTCAACGTGGATAATCTCGGTATTAGCAGCATCTTCATAAGAGTTTTCAAATTCAAAAATACGGCATATTTCTTGGGCGTGTAGGATTTGTTCAGAACTAAAGCTCATAAAAAAACACTCCTTAAAGGGAAATAGATAAGTCAATTATAGCACAATAGAATGGATGGGATTTTAGTTATATTCTTTTATGTTTTTCAACTGGATAGATGTCAATAAAGTAGACACAAAAAGAGTAAATACTTAAAAATTTTCAAAATAAAGAGCCTCCTTTTCATT
>NZ_JAATJW010000069.1 GCF_011800755.1 Listeria valentina | reverse complement strand
AAGGAGGCTCTTTATTTTGAAAATTTTTAAGTATTTACTCTTTTTGTGTCTACTTTATTGACATCTATCCAAGTCTTTGTATGTATTTTTTCGATACCTTGTACCAATTCCCACAACAAAAGCTGATCCTTATTTGACCAGCTTTTGTTTTTTATTCAATTTCATGATAAGCCGCGTAAACTTCACGTTTTGGCAGATTACGTTCCTTAGCCACTTGCTTAATCGCCTCTTTCGAACTGATGTCCTCACGCGCAATCAACTCTTCCACATGTTCCCGGGCAGAAAGTTCTTGCCACCAAGCCGCTTCTTCATCGACTTCTTCCACATCGCTTCCCGCAACAACAAGACAAAACTCGCCGCGAACATTCTCTTCCTTGCTCCACGCCAGTGCTTCTTCCACCGTCCCGCGCAAATACTCCTCATAAACCTTCGTAAGCTCGCGGCAAAGCGTAATCCCGCGTTCTGGACCTACTGCCTTCAAAATCGCCTTGAGCGTTTCCTTCAGTCGGTGCGGCGATTCATACAAAACCCAAGTTTCCTTACGCTTTCCAAGCTTTGCAAGAGCCGCGTCACGTTCCTTAGAACTGCGAGGTAAAAACCCATGGAAATAAAACGGTTGGGGAAGCTGTCCTGATGCGATTAGGGCTGTAAGAGCCGCATTTGCCCCTGGCAACGCCACAACGGGTACCCCTTCTTGCAAGGCTTTTGCGACGAGTTCGTAACCGGGGTCCGAAATAGCTGGCATGCCGGCATCGCTCACAAGCGCAATCGTTTCTCCGTTTTGCAGTTGTTCGACGAGTTCATTTTCGCGTTCACGCTCGCTATACTGGTGGTAGCTTACCATCTTCGTGTGAATTTCAAAGTGATTGAGTAACTTGATCGTATTTCGCGTATCTTCCGCCGCGATCAAATCCACTTCCTTGAGCATTCTGACAGCGCGAAACGTCATATCTTCTAGGTTGCCAATCGGAGTCGGCACCAAATAAAGCGTCCCTGCATCTTGATTTTGGAAACTCTTTTGACTTTGCATCTTCACTCCGCCTTTCCTTTCAGATAATTTTCTTTCGCTTTGCGTGACAAATTTTTAAAAGCCGCTTCCGCCTTCATCGCTTCACTCCGCGTTTCAAACTTCTCAAAATGAATCACATGAACCGGGCGGCGCGTCTTCGTATATTTGCAACGAATGCCAGCATTGTGTTCCTCTTCACGCCGCGTTACATCTGTCGTATAGCCTCCATAAAAAGTCCCATCCGCGCATTTTAACACGTAGAAAAAATGCTCATTCGACTTTGCCATATAAAATCTCCTTCACTTCTGCTGTATACTCGCCATTTTCTTGATGGACCACAATCGGCGGCAAGTAGCGAACGCCGGGCTTCGCATCTTTCGTCCCTTCAACAAGCATCATATTAGCATCGCGCGCTTTTAGCGGGTGAACAAATTGAATGCGCTTGGGTTCTAGCCGGTACTGCTGCATCAGCTGCGTTAGTTCAAGCAAGCGCTCCGGTCTGTGAACAAAGCTTGCCTTCCCACCTTGCTTGAGAAGCTCTGAACTGACCCGAACGGCATCTTCAAGCGTGCACATCACTTCGTGGCGCGCAATCCGAAAATGCTCATTCTCATTAAATTTATTCGTCTCAAGACTCGCAAAATAAGGTGGATTACAAGTCACTAGCGAATGCTTCTCTTTTTGAAGCGCCGGTGCCGTATTTCGAATATCGGCTTCAAGCACCGTGATTTGATCTTCTAATTTATTGTAAGCCACACTCCGCCGCGCCATATCTGCAAGTCGCGGTTGGATCTCAACCGCTGTAATCGGGGCTTCTGTATGTTTGCTTAAAAGAAGCGGGATGATGCCATTTCCGCTGCAAAGATCCACGATACTTCCTTTGTGGACTGGTAAATAAGTAAAATGCGCCAGCAAAACAGCATCTAGCGAAAACGAAAACACCGTCGGACTTTGAATGATCCGCATGTTTTCCGCCAGTAAATAATCCAGTCTTTCGTCACCCTTTAACATCTTTCTCTCACCTTTAAAAAAGCGCCTCTCTCCTTGAGCAAAACTTGAGAGAGGCGTTCTGTTTATTTTTTATTTAACAAAGATAAGCAAAACAAACAATCTTCATCATTTGTCCGCGGACTGCCAAAGTGAATATTGCAGATGTGAAAACCTTCTTGATAGAGCTTAACCAAATTATCGTGCCCTTCGCCGCGCTCAATCATTTGCTGCATGGCTTCCTTGCGTTCTTCCGCCATGACACCCTCGCTCTCGCTTTCCGTTCCAGCAACACTTTCTTCACCTAAGCGACGTCTTAAATAATCATTTTCAATTTGTAAGCGACTGTTTTCTTCAAGCATGCTGCCTAAATTGGTTTTCAGTTCGCCAAGCTGTTGGTAAAGTTCTCCGATTTGTTCTTCCATATTGCTTACTGAATCAAATAGTGCTTTTTTATCCACTTTCTTCACCTCAAGACTTCACCTTTTCAGCTAGAAATTCATTATATGGACGCAATTCATCTAATTCGTATTCAAGCGCAAGTTCTTCTTCAGGAAGCTTCACTTGTAAAATACGCTTCAGCAAATTGATTCCCGTTACTTTTCCTTCTTCTCCGTCTGGTGTCATCACTTTTGTGCCAACATCTGGCATTTCACGTTTCGCTGCTTCATATTCATCATTTTCATATTTCAAGCAGCACATAAGCCGCCCACAAAGTCCAGAAATTTTCGTTGGATTAAGCGACAAGTTTTGATCTTTCGCCATCTTAATCGAAACAGGTTCAAAATCACCAAGAAACGTTGAGCAACAAAGCATCCGCCCGCAAGGTCCGATCCCGCCAAGCAACTTGGCTTCGTCACGTACCCCAATTTGTCTGAGTTCGATCCGCGTCCGAAAAACGGAGGCGAGATCTTTAACGAGCTCACGAAAATCAACACGGCCTTCTGCTGTGAAATAAAAAATGATTTTATTGCGATCAAACGTATAATCAACATCCACCAAATTCATTTCAATTTCATGTTCATGAATCTTTTCATCGCAAAGCAAAAACGCTTTTTCGCAAGAGGATTGGTTTTCCTTGACTGATTGATAATCCTCCTTCGTCGCGATTCGAATGACATTTTTAAGTGGCAACACGACATCTTCCTCGTCTACCATACGTGGTTCGATAACCGCTCTTCCAAACTCGATTCCCTGTGCGTTTTCAACGATCACCCCTTGATCTTGTTTAATATCTAGATCGCCAGGTGAAAAATAATATATTTTACCAGCATCCTTAAAACGGACGCCTACGACTTTAAGCAAATAAATGACCCCCTTGCAACTTTAATACCAACTCTTCCATCAATAGCTGTTGATTCATATTGGAATCCAGTTTTCTCTTAGCTTCTAAAACCGTTTCCATATCTTGCGTAATCGCTTGAAGTGAAAACCGAAGTGCATCACGTCTTAAAAGTTCGGCTTGCCCTGCTGAAATCGGCTCATAATTTTCTCCAAGCATCAAATGAAAGACATCCCGATATAGCAGTAACAGCAAATCAAGGCCTACGGCGAGAGCTGCCTTATCTTTAAAAAGTGGCATCCACGTTTCTTGTATAAAAATCAGTGGCTCTACCCCACCGTGGTGCAAACCTTCATATAACTTCACAGACGCATTTCGCGCTTCTTGAAAAAATTCATCTTCATTTAATCGTTCAGCTTCCTGAACACTTCCCGTCAAGCTTGCAAAAATCCGAGCTTTCTGCTGGCTTATTCCAACTTGTTCGAGCTTCTTCACGAGTTGTTCGAAAGGGAGCTCTCGAAAAGCAACTGGTTGAAGTCTTGAAGCAATTGTTGGCAAAATCTTCGCTGGGTTCGTGGTTAAAAAAAGTAAGAGCGTCCCAGCTTCCGGCTCTTCTATAAATTTAAGCAGGCTATTGGCCGATTGAACGGTCATTTTATCTGCTTCATCTATAATCAAAACTTTTTGATTGGATTCCATGCCTTGCTTCATGAGTTCCGAGCGGATTTCGCGAACTTGATCGATCTTGATGCTCGCCCCGTCCGGTTCAAGCCAGTGAACGTCGGGATGGTTGTCATTTGCGATTCGCGTGCAGTTTACACAATGTGAACAAACTTGAACTTCATCCGTTTGCTCTAAACAAAATAAACTTTGCGCAAGCCAAAGTGCCAAACGTTTTTTTCCAACGCCATTTGGGCCATGAAAAAGATAACCATGTGATAAGCGATTTTCGCGCTTACTGCGTTTGAACAGATTCATAACAACAGGTTGCAGTTCCTCTAATTCAGCTTGTAGTTCCACAAAAAACTTCCTTTCCGATTCATTCTTTCCTATTATAACACGTCTTATAAATCTCGTCGGTATTTTTAACAAAAAAACAAAATTGTTGTTTTCTTGTCTTTTTTAGAATTAAAACATAGACAGTTGCTTCATTTCAGCATAAAATAGTGGGGAGCACAGTAGAAACCCGAGAATGGAACAAGAAAGGCGGGGCGTAAAATGAAAGAAATGCAAAAACATATTAGTCAACATCTAGTGGAACACATGGATGATATTATTGAAAAATGGCTAGACTCCATCTATTCGATGAAAACTCCATACACTAGCCCAGTCTATGAGCCACTTTATAAAGCAGAATTAAAAGCAGATAGCAAGCAAACGGTTGGCCTCGTTACCGACTTTTTCGCAGATGACCAAGAAAAAGTCAAAACTTCACTAAACAACTGGCTAGAACACATGTATCAGCGACGTATAAAAAACAATGTCCCGTTGCCGGAAGTCATCATGACACTTGACAAATTGAGGCAGCAAGTTTTAAATGCCATTGCTGACCTTGCCATTCAACATGCGGAAATTACGAAAGAAGATTTTGCGGAAACCATTCGCCTGTCTAACCATGCTTTCGATAAAATCATTGGCGACTTCACAACGATGTATTATACGCAAATTGTTGAGTACATCGAAAGTCAGCGTTCATTCATTGATGAAATCAGCGCACCTGTTATCGCCATCACTGATAGCATCGCTATTTTACCTGTCGTAGGCCGAGTCGACCGAGAACGAGCACAACATTTGATGGAAAGTGCGATCAAGCGCTGTAATGACCTTTCAATCGATAGTCTTTGCTTAGATCTTTCAGCAAGTACTACTTTTGATACCGCACTTGCCGAAATGCTTTTCCATCTAAGTAGCGTAACCAAGTTATCTGGCATCGAACTAGTTCTGTCTGGTATTAAGCCAAAGATGGCGCAAGAAATAATTCGAGTCAATATAGATGTTGATATCCCCGCTTATCATTCATTAAAGGAATTTTTGAAAAATCAAATTTAAAAAGCTCAACCGCGCGTGGCGGTTGAGCTTTTCCTATTAATATTTCTTATTTTCCAATCACTAATCGTCTCGTGTAAACCGCTTGGCCAGAGTGCATGACCGCATCATCAATCGCCGAGACTAAGCGAACTTGACGTGTCACAGCAGGTGTCCAATTCTCATCAATGACTTCTTCAAGCGAAGCTTCCTCTACATTTTCCAAGTATTCCTTAACAAATTGTACACTTGCCGCTAAATAATCAATCAGCAAGTTTTTATCTGATACCACTACTTTGGCAGCCTCTTCTGGGGTGTGTCGCCAGACTTCTGTATCATCAGGCAAATCCAGCGCAAATTTAGCTGACCATCCTGCACTTAGCCATAACGGTTCCTTATTCGCAAGATCAGAAACTTGATAATCAAGCTCCCGCGCAGTGTGCCAAATCAACCAAGTGACCGATTTAATAAGTGGTTTAGGCATCGTATTCGCTTCCTCTACATTCATTTGCTGAAGCGTATCCAAAAAGCGTTCTTGCGCCCGTTCTAAAGTTTCAATAGACAGTTGTGTAATTTTCATTACTATTCTCCTCCCAGTTTATTTCAATTATGTTCATGAATCACTATTTATACTTCCCTATATTTTAGGATTAAATCATGAATTTCTAGATCACAATCCACTTTTTTCTCCACACTAAACGCTTTAATCTCACAAACTTTAAGGTATTGATAAACACTGCAAATCCTTCCAATACTAAAAAACGCTTATCTCTATTTTCTAAAGATAAGCGTTTTTACTACAAGAATATTTATTCTTAAATCAATCAGTAATCAATTACAAGTTATTTCTTCTATTTATCCATTCAGTCGATAAAGTCATTGCCGCCCGTGCAGCTTTTGTTTGGTCTAGCGAATTGACCATCACAAAATCATGAATCATTCCTTGGAATCTAGTTTGAGTCACTTCTACCCCTGCGTCTCGTAATTTACGTGCATAAGCTTCTCCTTCATCACGTAAAACATCTGCTTCTCCATTTAAAATCATTGCAGCTGGTAGGTCTTTTAGTTCATCGATGGATGCTCTTAGCGGAGAAGCTGTGATTTCTGCGCGCTCATTTTCATCTGTTGTATATTGATTCCAGAACCACTGCATGCCTTCTTTGGTTAAGAAATAGTTTTCCGCAAATTCATTATACGATTCCGTATCAAAGTTGGCATCTGTAACAGGGTAGTAAAGCACTTGTTGTTTAATAGGTAACCCTTTACGTTGTTTAGTCATAATGGTCATGACTGTGGCCATATTGCCCCCTACAGAATCGCCCGAAACTGTTAGCCGTTCGATATCCATTTTCTTGGATTCTGCAACCGAAGCTAATTGTTGTAGAATCGCATAATTTTGTTCAATTGCTGTTGGATATTTTGCTTCTGGAGATAAGCTATATTCTGGGAAAACTACAACGGAATTTGTTCTTACTGCTAATTCTCGAACTAGCTTATCATGCGTTTTAGCACTACCAAACACCCAGCCAGCACCGTGTATATAAAAGATCACTGGTAGTACCGCATAATTTCCAACAGGACGGATAAAACGAACATTAATTGATCCATATTCCCCAGTATCCATTAGCTGATCTTCAATATCCACGTTATATTTGTTTACTGGAGACTCTTGCACTTGTTCAAGCAATGCTCTGCCATCTTTTGGATCTAATTCATAAATACGTGGATGAGGTGCATTTGCCTCACTAAATTCGATTGCTTCTTTTTCTAATGAAATTCTTTTTGTCATAACTAACCACTCCTTTAATTTTATATTTTTATTTTAATCGCACACGATTAAATCGTCAAGGATTAAAACTTGTGTGATTGTTTTTTTTGTTCTACACTATAAAAAAATGCTAGAAATGGAGTAATACACTATGCAATCTAAAAAGAAGTTACCGCCTTTAAGCGACCACCTTTGTTTCTCGCTTTATGCCACGTCACGTGCCATTCAGCGTCTTTATCATCCAGCTTTAGAGAAAAACGGTTTAACTTATCCTCAGTATTTAATTCTTGTAACTTTGTATGATTTAGAAACCCTTCCACTGAAAGAATTAGGAGAAAAATTAGACTTATCCAGCAATACATTAACTCCTCTTTTAAAAAGAATGGAACAACATGGTTTAGTAGAACGCTTGCGGAGCACGGAAGACGAGCGTGTTGTTAGAATCACTATCACAGACTTAGGGAAATCTAAACGAGAAGAATCTTATGATCTTCCTAATATCCTTTTGAACCGCTCTAGCCTAACTCAAGAGGAAATGAATGAACTCATCAGGTTGATTGGTCGCTTATACGAAGACACCCGGAAATAATTTATCTGTAGACTGATTTATGCGCTTGTGCCTCCGCTACACACAAAAATACAAAAAAGAACAGAATTGCTCTAGTCTCCATTTTATAGGTGGATTCATTTAGCAGTTTCTGTTCTTTTATTTTGATTAATCATTCTTGTTATTCTAGTCTTCCCTTACCCTTAGAGAGCAAAACATCTTTCTTAGCAAAAAACATCAAACTCCCCAAGTTCGAAGCGCGTAGGCGACACCGTCTTCGTTATTGGTTTTCGTGATGTAGCGCGCCAAGCCTTTTATTTTTTCGGTTGCATTCCCCATCGCAACCGGTAGGCCCGCAAATTCGAACATCGACACATCGTTTTCAGCATCGCCTAGGCACATCACTTCGCTAGGCAAAATCCCTAGTTTTTCACTAAGGGCTTGTAATGCGGCTCCTTTACTTACGTGTTTATGCAAAAACTCTAAATTATAAGGCACACTTCGGACAATGTAGTAGCGTTCTTTGAGCTCATCCGTTAGCGCCGCCATCACTTCTTCAATTTTCTCTGGCTCATCAAGCAGCATTACTTTTGGAATTCGAATCGCATCGCTTGCTTCACTTACGAGCTGCGAGTAAAGCGGCATATTCAAAAGCAGTGAATCGCGCGCCGTCAATATCGAAATTTCGCGATGCGGTACGTACATTTTTTCCGCATCAAAGTACGTCACATGAGCCGAATGTGCATCGCAAAAATCGAAAATCACTTCTAAATCGGCTTTATTAAGTGCCTGATCCGCCACAACTCGCCTCGTTTTCGTTTCAAGCGTCATCGCCCCGTTCATCGTGACCGCCACGTCGCCATCCTCGAATAAATCAAGCGCCGCAAGACTTTGATGGATCCCGTCAAGCGGTCGTCCCGTACAAAGCACCGGCCTTATGCCACGGTTTTTCGCCTCCGCGATTGCTTGCTTCACGTCCTCCGTAATTTCATGCTGATCGTTCAAAAGCGTGCCGTCAATATCAATTGCTACCAGTTTAATCATCGCTATCCGCCTGCTCCTCTCCAGAAAAATCGTCCTCTAAAGTGTACGCGAAGTTCCAAAAGCGCGCAAGTTCCTGCTTCAAAACCTTTGGGCTAGAAACGGATTTCCAGTTTTGCCAGTGCCTCGGGAATTCGCTTACGTAGCGCGGCTCATTAAAACGCTGATCAATTAAAAGCACGATGCCGCGGTCTTGTTCGCCGCGGATCACTCGCCCTGCCGCTTGAAGCACCTTATTCATGCCAGGAATCTGATAAGCATAACGAAACCCTGACGCCGCCTCGCGTTCATCAAAATAATCCTTCACAAGATCAAGCGCTCGGTTTGGCTGCGCCAAACCGACACTCACAATCGCGGTTCCGATCAGCCACGCGCCTTTTAAATCGACACCTTCCGAAAAAACGCCGCCTAAAATGGCAAATCCCACTACTGCATGCCCTTCCTGAAACGCATCCACAAATTCCGTTCGTGCTTCTTCTGGCATGCTGGCCTCTTGAATCCGCGTTTCAAGATCTGGATGGGCATCCGAAAAACGGCGATAAACTTCTTCCATATAGGCATAAGATGGGAAGAAAAACAAATAATTGCCGCGCTTTGCTTCGACCATCTCAAAAAGCGCTTCTGCAATGGAATCATAGCTGGACGCGCGCCCTTTAAAGCGGGTATCAATATAGGATAGTGTTAAAACTTGCAAGTGTTCCATTCGAAATGGTGAAGGGAAGCTCAAGCGGCTTGTATCCGCTTCGCCGCCAAGCAATTTCGTATAGTAAGCGAGCGGGGAAAAAGTAGCCGAAAACAAAATGCTTCCAGTTCCAAGCGCCATCCGTTCTGCGAGTAACTGCGATGGATCCAAGCAAAGCTGTTTGATGTGGGTATCTTTTTTCGCTTCCACCAAGGTTTGATAGTGTTCATCATAAAATTCTGCGATCTTGCCGTAAGACCGCGCTTCAAAAAACAATTCCAATACTGCTTGATGCGTATCAGTTGGGGTATGCTTCCCGAGCCATTCTTGCGCGATTTCATTAAATGCATGCACTTTTTCATTGAACGCTTTTAGCGCTTCTTTTTGTACCAATTCGCCTGTCTCTGGCGTGACTTCTTTGCCGATTTGCAGCATTTGCTTGTTCAACTGGTCAATCGCGCGGTGAAGTTTGTGGTCTTCTTTGGGGACTTGCCGCAACACATCCAAAACTTGCCGCTTAGATAGCGCCGCTGAGTACATTTCTTTCGCCCGGTCAACGAGGTTATGCGCTTCATCGATCAAAAATGTGTAACGTCCTTTCGTATCTGCAAAAAAGCGCCGCAAATAAACGGTTGGATCAAAGACATAATTGTAATCGCAAATAATCAAATCTGAAAAAAGCGCGGCATCAAGCGACAATTCAAACGGACAAACGGTGTGCTTTCGCGCGTAAGTTTCAATGACTTCTCTTGAAAGTAAATCTTCATGTTTCAATAAGTCAAACAGCGCTAAATTAATCCGGTCAAAATAACCGCGGGCAAACTCACAGTCATCTGGATTGCAGCGCCGCTCGGTCAAAAAGCAAATTTTGTCTTTCGCCGTGATCGTCGTGCTTTTGAGTCGCAATTTTTGGCGCCGCAATTCTTGAACTGCATCTTCAGCCACTTGGCGTGTCGCCGTTTTGGCCGTTAAATAAAAAATCTTCTCCGTCTTATCTTCTCCGATGGCTTTGATGGCCGGAAAAAGCGTTGAAATCGTCTTGCCAATCCCAGTTGGTGCTTCGCAAAACAGCTTTTCTTCCGTGGCGATCGTTCTGTAAACCGCAATCGAAAGTTCACGCTGCCCTTTGCGGTAAGCTGGATATGGAAACTCGATATGTTGGATCGTTTCTTTTCGCACCGCTCGAAAGTCGTGCATCAACTTGGCAAATTCAGCAAACTCCTCGATGATTTCCTTGAAAAATTGTGCCATTTCAGCAAGCGTCATCGTGCGTTCGAATCGCGAAATCGCCTCTTCTTCGAGATGAAAATAGGTGAGCTGTATACGAATGCTTTCCTTTCCTTCTTGCATCGCATAAAAATAACCATACAAAATCGCCTGCGCCCAGTGAACCTCGGCTCCCTCGCCTTCAAAATCCACCGTCGCCACATGAGTTGTTTTAATTTCATCGATCAGTTCCCCGTCCACGATCCCGTCAGCGCGGCCGTGGATGCAAAATTGGATTCCCTTTTCTTCGCATTCAAAGGCAAGCGGGACCTCGCTTTCATAGCCTTCTCCCGCTTCTTTTTGAAGTTTTTTATGGATTTTCGTTCCTAAAACTGCCCGGTCTGGCTCGCTCATCCGGCTGTCAATGCTGCCTGATTTCTTCACAAACTCCACCAAATGCCGCACCGAAATTCGCACTTCTGTCACATCAACCACTCGTTCCGTTTTCTACAAGCTTATCACAAGAACATTCGTTCGTAAACTAGAAACGAGGCGTTCGACTAAACCGCCTCAAGCAGCTTAACCAAACGCCTCGTTTCTTGCTTCACCAATTTATTTTCTTTTCCCCTAGCTCTTCCAATAAGTCGTTGATCTGACTAAACGGTTTGCTGCCAAAAAAGCCGCGATTCGCCGAAAGCGGGCTCGGGTGAACGCCCGTCAGGATTTTATGCTGCGGGTTCGTTATAAGCGCAGCCTTTTTTTTCGCGTCATTTCCCCAAAGTACAAAAATGACAGGTTTTTCTCGGTCGTTCAAGCTCCGAATGATTTGGTCGGTAAAGATTTCCCACCCTTTCTTGCGGTGCGACCCAGCTTTTTTGACGCCATCAACGGTTAAAACGGTATTAAGTAACAAAACGCCTTGCTCTGCCCAGTCCGTTAAATCGCGTTTCGTGCGCTTAATGCCGAGGTCGCTTTCCAGTTCTTTGAATATATTTCGAAGAGATGGCGGGAATTTGGCTTCGCTCGTTGCTACTGAAAAGCTCAAACCATGTGCCTGCGCTTCGCCGTGATACGGGTCTTGACCAAGCAAAACCACTTTGACATCTTCATAAGGGGTGAGCTCGAGAGCCCGGTAAATCTCATCTTTTGCAGGATAAACGGTTTCTGTTTGGTAAGCTTGGTCTACAAAGGTTGTCAGTTCCTGAAAATAAGGTTTTTGTTTTTCTTCATTGATTAGTTCTTGCCAGTTCATCGCTTTTGCCTCCTCATCCATTCTAGTATAGCGAATCAAAGTGCTTACGCCAAATAAAAGCAGGCATTCACATATTAGACATTATTTTCTTTAATAATCGGCACTTAGTTCCACTTTTATCGACTAAATTTGTTCTAATCTCAATTAGGTAATAAATAAAGTCTAGTGGTAATAAGTCAAGCTGAACTTTTAAATTATTTTCAAGGAAAAACTAATTTTTGAGCGCACTGAACT
>NZ_JAATJW010000068.1 GCF_011800755.1 Listeria valentina | reverse complement strand
GTGTGATAATAAATGAAACAAAGTATCAAGATGTATAGGATTTAGATCTATATAATAAGGCATAATGACTGGAACAGATAATAGAAAGGAGTTCTGACAATGAATAAGTCACGTCAAGCCTTGCCAGATGAGGAATTGATCGAACTGGAAAAAGAAGTAAAGTCCTTACTATCTGATTTTGAAGAAGAAAAAGCAAAAAGCAAGAAACTTTTGGATGAAAATTATCAACTAAAAGATCAATTGGGATCTATGAAAAAAGTTGAACAAAACTATCAAGATATGAAGGAAAAGTATCAGGTAGCAATAACTGAGAGAGAAAAGGCTGAACAATCTAAACCACAATTAAGAGCTGTAAAAAGTGATGAACAAAGCGCTTCAGATGGATCTTCGAGCTTAACAAAAGAAACGCTAGCAGACGTATTAATCGAAGCACAAACTACTGCAGATCGAATTGTTCGGAAGGCAGAGAAAAAAGCAGAGGACATCTTGATTAACAAACAAGAAGAATTTAAAGCAATTGTTCAGCAAGCGGAGCAATATCAGGAAAAAATGATTCAAATGAAGAAAGTTACGGATCACTTACTAGGTGGTTGGATTGATCAATTAGATGATATCATTGAAGAGTTGAAGTAAGAAGAAGAGGGTTGTCAATATGAACATTTTGATAGAGCCAGAACAAGACGGTTTTCGTGGCCATGTGCTGTACGAAGCGTCGCACCAAGAGTTAGAACTGGACCAGAAAAGGCTAAATTTATCGCAAGAAAAATTCCGCGCACTTCTTAATAGCCAAAAATATGTAATACGAATACATTTTTCTGAAGCAAAAGCAATTAATGCAAAGAGCTGCATGGAGAAACTAAAAGCAGAATTTCCAGAGTTTATTTGGATGCGGATGGTTGTTGCAAATGGGTTTGAAGGAGACTATAAAATTGAATTTTTCTCATCGAATCCGTTTTTTGAACTTCAAGAGATTGATGATTTTTCAAAAGCTTTTCGCTCAAAAATACGAGCTATTATTTTGAGTGCTTTAATTATTCCTATAATGGACACGAAGAGTTCCGAAGATGATGAGTTCGAGCAAGAGATTGATCAAAAAATAACAAGATTAACTTCAATTTTAGATCGAATAGACAAAAGGCGGACGCAGCAAGATGAAATAAGCGATAAGTTAAGTATGGAAAAGAATGAGGAAGACTGGCCTGAGCATGAAGAAATACAACTGGAAGACGATAAAGAAGCTAAACCTGAGGAATTTGTAGATTCTAGTGAGGACGATACGGATATCATACAAACTTTGGAACGAGCAAAAAAAAAATCTACATCAAAAAACGGAAAATCAGCAGAAAAAAAAGAATTTTAAGAAGCTAATTCTTCATGCTTTTATCGCACTGAGCATTATAGCTATCATTTGTGTGATTTTTTTCTTTAATTTTTCACTTGTTAAAATTGAAGGAGTTTCGATGGAACCAACGCTTAAAAGCGATGAATATGGCTTGATTTATAAACGAGATGCAACCTATAAACGGGGTGATATTATCTCGTTTGCTTCTCCAGATGTACCAAATACAGAATATATTAAACGGATTATTGGGCTTCCAGGAGATAGGATTGAAATTATTGATGGTGATCTATACTTAAACGGAAAAGAACAGAGAGAAAAGTATATTCAAAGAAGCAAAGGTCTGGCAAAATTAAATTATTCGTTAGAAGATTCTTCAGGTGTTAAAACTGTGCCACAAGGAAAAATCTTTGTTCTTGGTGATAATCGACTGCATTCTAGAGACAGTCGGGAATTTGGCTTTATTGATCTTTCAAAAATTACCGGGAAGTGGATTTTTCATTTTTGATAAACTAAAATAAGTATTCATTAAAAAAGGAGGAAGAAAGTTGGCGCTATTCTATCAAACTTGGAAAAAAGTTTTTTTCTTCTTTTTTATTGCGGAAATCGTGGTTGGACTGTACATCATTGCATACTTACTGCTGTTTTCTTATGATCCTAATAACGGGATTTCACTTAGCACACAGCTTTTTAGTTGGATCAGCCATTATTTTCTTCCTGGGATTATTGGATTACTTCTCTTGTTTGTATCTGACTTTTTTTGTAAGCTAGCTGTTCAAAGATTCAAATTACGAAAACAAGTTGTTTATTTTTGTAATGTACTCCTTAATTTAGGGCTAGGCTACTTTCTTGGAGCCTATTCTGTTTTAAAATTTTTTGTTAAATAAAAGCGTGAGATCAAGTGATCTCACGCTTTTATTCGTATTGACGTGCAAGGCAAACTTGTTTTACTTTTTGTAAATCAACAATAAGCGGTTTACGTGAAATAAAGACTCCTTGATTTTCAAGTTTGACGATCTCTTCTAAAATTCGGTTTCGACTGGAACGAAGATATCCAGCTAGAAATGTAATAGTAATATATTTTGGGAAAGTTACGATATGGTCGTGGATCGGCAGATTAAGATCAGTCATAAGGCGAGAAATTTCAAATAGAAGTTTATAAGCAAGTGAAGATTGACTATAGCGATGAATGTAGGTGATGTCGACAAGAGCATTTGCAGTTTTATCTAAAATAAATTGTAAAATTTCTGGCTGGGTAGACATGTGAATGAGCAAATATTCGCGATTGAATATTAGTAGATCCCCATCATCTAGCCCGGTGATGCGATAATCAGTTAATCGATTTTTTTTTATATCAGTTGCAAAGTTTTCAATGCCAAAAATGTCTTCAGATTTAATGATTTTGTTCGGTACCCAAACCCCTTTGGAATTCCGAATTTCCATAACAGCATCTCCCGATAGGAGAATGCCAATATCCTCATTTTTTTTCAGAGATGAATATTCAAATAATACATCTTTGTATGTAAAATGATTGTGTCTGACATCGGAAGTATATAGAGCCTCATCCTTGAAAAAAGTTATAAAATCCACTGTTTCAACTCCTTTACATAGGAATATATTTTAGCATAGTTTAGTTGAAAAAAGAATAGGAATATGAAACTTCATAAAAATAATGAAAAAAAGATTTAATTTCGATACTAAGTATCGTATTGAAGAGGAGGAAAAGTGTTAAAATTGAACTGTATACTACTAAATATTTGAGGGGGAATTCGAAATGAGTAGGACGGCTGTAATTACAGGAGCGGCAACGGGCATTGGTCGTGGAAGTGCTTTGCAACTTGCGGAAGATGGTTTTGATCTGGTACTTGCTGATTGGGATGCAGAAGAAGGCGAAAAAACAGCAGAAATGTGCCGTAACGAGGGTGTTGATGCAACTTTTATTTATGCGGATATGGGCGTTGAAGAAGAAGCGAAACAAGTCATACAACTTGCAAAAGATAAATTTTTAAAGGTTGATTTTTACTTAAACAATCAAGGTGTGACACATGATCCTAAATTGTTGCATGAGATTACTGAAAGCGAAGCGGAATATACAATTCACAGTAATATTATGGGCACGTTTTTTGGCTTGAAATATATGATACAAGTTATGCTTGAACAGGAAGACGGGCACATTGTTTTGGTCAGCTCTTCGTCAGGAATTCGCTCTGAAACAGGATTTGGAATGTATTCTGCAACGAAACATGCCGTTATAGGTTTAGCACAAGACGCCGCGATGGAATATGCTGGGAAAAATATTCGAGTGAATACGATTTGCCCAGGTGGAATTATGACGGGAATGACTCAGAAGATTGGGAAATACATGATGGAACATCAATTTGTACAACCAAAACCTTCTGCCGGCCTTTTGCGTGGAGGCGGACTTGGACAAGTGGATGAAGTAACAGGGCTCGTTTCATTTCTTGCTTCCGAAAAATCAGGTTTCATGACAGGCGCGATTTTGAGTGTAGATGGAGGAAATACTCTGTAAAATTGAAAATAAAGGAGCGTAAACTGTAAAAAAAGTTTGCGCTCTTTTTTTGTGTAAAGAATAGGGAAGCTGTTCATAAATTTGTAAACAAAACGTTTTTCTTGCGATACAAAGTAACGTGGAAGGGGATAGGAATCCTTTTATACTAGAGAAGTAACAACAGTGGTGATAGATTGAGCACTAAAAAAGAATCGTAAAGAGGAAAGGAAGTGGAGAAAAAGCGGACACCTTACTTGTTTCATTAACAACATGTCCGAGAAACTACCTGCATAAGGGGGCTGAAAATTGAAACATATTTATAGAGTTGTCTGCGTTGTATTATTGGTTATATTCTTAAGCATCCCAATTGGTGCAACTGCGGCTAGTATGAATAGTGAAGCGAGTATACAGTTTGACAAAACTTACATTCCTCCGGTAGGGGGGATTTCTCCGAGTGAACCCAAACCGGAACCTCATTTTACTATTCCAAGTGCAGAACACCCGACATTTGAACCGGGAGTAGGTAAGCTCCCAACGACAGGAGATTCGTCGACTACTGGAAACCTTTTATATGGTGGAATTCTCTTAATGTATGGGATTTTGCTGTTGAACGTTTCTAAGCAAAGGATGAGGGGATGATGTGATGGATTTAAAGAAAATAAGCATAACTTGCCTTATTGTAGCTGTTACATTTTACACTGGGACTTTATATGCTTTAGCTGCCAGTGACAATGCAGCAAGTACGATGGGAAAAGTTACTTTTTCTGAAGATAACTCACCTACAGCTCCCCTTGATCCGATTGACCCAAATGTTGATAAACCCATTACTCCGACAGATCCAGAAGTGGGATCTGGGACTGCAGGTCCACTAAGCATTGATTATATTTCAAATTTTCATTTTGG
Source organism: Listeria valentina (assembly GCF_011800755.1). GTDB lineage: Bacteria > Bacillota > Bacilli > Lactobacillales > Listeriaceae > Listeria > Listeria valentina. Next base: position 7,768 of record NZ_JAATJW010000068.1, on the reverse strand, counting down.
TAATCAATTAATTTCTGCAGAAGATAGGACTTACAATGTAAAGTTAGATGTCATTAAAACTGCAGATGGAAAGAGTGTTGGGAGAGCTCCGTTTGTACAAGTAACGGATAAAAGAGGAACAAATAAAGGTTGGACTTTACAAGTTCAGCAGAAGACACCTTTTTTAACAAGTGGAGCAAAAGAATTAAAAGGGGCTTACTTAAGCTTAACGAATCCGGTTGTAAAAACAACAAAAGATAATCAGGCGGCACCTCCAGTAGCAACATCTAAGAAAATTATTTTAACGCCTGGAAAATCTGGAGCACCGGGAGGCTCACAAACCGTTCTTTCAGCTAAGCAAGATACTGGGATGGCAACTTGGATTGAAAGCTTTGGTAATAATCAATCAGGGCCAAGTAGTGTACAACTTTTTGTCCCAGGTACATCTGAAAAGATCAAAGATGCAACGTATTCAGCAACACTGACTTGGATACTCGTTGATTCACCAGTTAATTAATTTTTAAGTAAGAAGGAAAAAACATTTTATGAAAGATTTCAGGGAGGCAGAACAATGAAAACAACAAAGATTGTTACAGTTGCCGGTTTAGCCAGTTTATTGACGTTAACGGGAACACCATTTTTAACTGCATATGCAGCCGATGGGGGACAAATGAACTCAATTGGGACGATCGAGTTTACGGTGAACAAAAATGCGGAACCACCACAAAACCCTTTGAATCCTGATCCAACAAAACCTATTGTGCCGAAAGATGAAGCTGACCATGAACCGGGAACTGAAGGACCACTTAGTATTGATTATGTATCCAATTTTAGATTTTTATCTCAGGAAACTTCTGGGACAACAGAAACTTATTATGCAGACTTGGACCATGTAACGGATAAAAATTCTGGAAGCGATGTTGATTCGCCAAACTTTGTTCAAGTTACGGATAAACGTGGTAGTAACTCAGGATGGCGCTTGACTGTTACTCAAAATGAACAATTTAAAAATGAAAACGGGAAAGATTATCTTGATGGGGCAGTGCTGACTTTGAATAATGGTCTTTCGAATTCAAAGGATGGCGGTACAGCACCTACTGTAGATCAAGGCGTTAAATTGACTCCGGGTGCAACTAATGGATCAGAAGTAATGAATGCAACAGCTGGTCAAGGTACTGGTACTTGGTTTGCTTATTTTGGTAAAGATGATGAAGAAGCTAAGAAAAGTATTGAACTAGTTGTTCCTGGGAATGCGAAAAAAGTAAAAGGCATGTACACAACGAAGTTAACTTGGACACTGACAGATTCGCCAGCTTGATAAATGTAAACGAGGGATAGTATGAAATTAAAGATTAAAAAGATAGTTGCTTTCGCTGTGCTTGGTTTAGCAAGTGGAATTTTATTGGCTAAGCCAGCTGCTGCGGCTGAAATGAATTTTGCTGTACAAGCCATTATTCCAGAGAATCAAGTTGATAAGTCACAAACTTATTTTGATTTGAGAATGAAACCGGGGCAAAAGCAGGATATTGAAGTGGAGCTTCGGAATGATACTAAGAAAGATGTTACTGTTGAGATTCAAGCTAACACGGCGATTACAAATGATAATGGTGTTGTAGAATACAATAGTCCCGATAAAAAGAAAGATTCCAGTTTAAAAGTGGATTTTAAAGATCTTGCTAATGTTCAAAAAGAAGCCAAGCTTAAACCTGGAACTAGTCAAAAAGTGAAAGTGCATTTAAAAATGCCAAGTGAGCAATTTGATGGGATCGTGTTAGGTGGACTTTATTTTACTGAAAAAGAGGACAACAGCAACAAACCGAAAGAAAAGAAAAATGAGAATCAAATTATTAATCGGTATGCTTACACAATTGGTGTGCAGCTAACTGAAACCGATAAACAAGTGAAACCTAATTTAGTGTTAAATTCGGTCAAGCCTACACAAATTAATTTTAGAAATGCCATTAGTGCCAATATCCAAAATGATCAAGCGGCTATTATTAAAGATATGACGATTGAAGCCAAGATTTATAAAAAAGGTAAATCGGATGTCCTTTATCAAAGTACGCAGAAAAATTTGCGCATGGCACCAAATTCGAATTTTAATTTTGGGGTTGGGCTAGATAATAAGCCATTTAAACCAGGTAAATACGAGTTTAAGGGTGTTGCTAAGATAGGCGACAAAAAGTGGATTTTGAATAAGGAATTTACAATTCAAGATAAAGAAGCGAAAGACTTTAATAATAAAGCAGTTCAGCTAGAGAAAGACCACACGTGGATATATGTTTTAGTTGGTGCTGTCGTTATTGTTCTTTTGCTAGCGATTATTTCTTATTTAATTTATCGGTTGAAGCGTAAATCGAAAGATAAATAAACTTGGATCCCATAGCCTCTGAAATAAGAGAGCTATGGGATTTCTACTAATCAATTTTAAAAAGAAAATTTTAGGGGGATGCACTTTGAAAAAGAAAATCTTTAGCTTTGCTGATCTTCCTTCTTTTCAAGAACATGTTCGCATTTGTTATTTGACGCCTGGGGAATCTATTTCGGTTAATAAAAATTTTTTCTTAGTTGATGATGGAGCACTTTATACTTTTTCAGAACAATATGGTCATGTTTTTTATATTGAAGATGATATTCTGTGTCAAGAGAATGTTTGTTATACAGCGATGACTGATGTAGCGATGTGGGAAGTATCGCAAGAATTTTTGCAGGGTCTTGGTCCCGAAGGAGAGACGATTCGTTCTCTACTTTTGGAAGGGCTATGCAAAGAAGCAAGATGGGCGGAGCATTTGCTTAAACCACAAAATTCTTCATGGGAACTGAAGGCGGCAATTATTCAATTTTTGGCAGAAATGGAGCTTCCTTGGTTATATATGCTCAACGTGAAAATCACAGAATTAAAGGTTGATGCGGATGATTCGTCTATATTAGATGAGTGCTGTAAATTAAGTCGGAAAAGAGTGCTACGCTTTAATCGTCATCAAACAAACTTGAGGATAAATCCTATTCATTTCATTCATTTTATCCGAACAGAAATTGAACATTTTTCTTATGTGTGAATAAAAGCAGGGATGGGATTCGTTCAATATTCCCTGCTTTTGAGTTATAAGGCATGTCGACTACAAAACACTTTATTTTCATTCTATAAAAATTATTTAGACAATTCTAACAAGGTATGGTATGATAATTTTTATACACATAAAGAGGTGATACATATGGAGCAAACACAAGAAGAGAAAGTGACAGTTAAAGAGTATGTTTATCGAGTAGCGGCAGGGGTTTCCAATGCTGTGTTAGTTATGCTTGGAATTGGCCTACTATTCGAAACAATCGGTAATTTTATTCATTGGCCAGCTTTTCACAGTATTGGTACGGTAGCTAAGTTGCTTTTAGCGCCGGCGTTTGGCGCTGGAATCGCTTATCAATTAAAGGGAAATACACTTGTGATTTTTAGTTCTATGGTAGCTTCGACAATTGGAGCAAATGCCGTTTTTTTTACAAGTGATGCCATGCAGGCGGTCACTGCGACAGGGCACATATTACTTCAGCCGGCGAATAGTGGAATTTTTGTAACGGGACAACCGATTAGTGCTGTCTTAGCTGGTCTCATTGCGGCACTTGTTGGAAAGTGGATTACTGGAAAAACATTTCTTGATATGGTGTTCATTCCTTTTTCGTCTATTTTAGTAGGAGGAATTGCCGGGCTTGGACTTGCAGCGGTGACAACGCCATTATTGCTTCAAGTGAGCGCGTTCATGGCGAAGTCCGTTACTATTAGTCCAGTTCTCGGTTCAATAGTTATTTCGCTTGTGTGGAGCGTACTTTTGATGACACCAGCTTCATCTGCAGCGCTTGCGATTGCTTTACAGCTAGATCCTGTTTCTTCTGCGGCTGCGCTCATTGGCTGTACGGCTCAGTTTGTTGGATTTACTATTATGTCTTTCCGTGAAAATAATTTGGGGGGAAACATTTCTCAAGGCTTAATTACTCCAAAAGTTCAATTTCCTAATTTAACGCTTCACCCGCAACTTGCCATCCCGCCTTTCATTGCAGCAGCAATTTGTGCACCGATTGCTACTGTGGGATTTGGTTTCCGCTCTACATACGAACTTGCAGGGCTAGGGCTTAATTCGTTGATTGCACCCCTTAATATCCTTTCTACTAGTACTTCGGAATTTTTAGTCTATATTGGTGTTGGGGTTGTACTTTCTGGGGTCATTACTTTTGCTGTGCACATGGTCTTTAAACGAATGAAATGGACGGCGAAAGACGATTTGCGTATTGAAGTTCAATGATGGATACAGACAGAGCCAAGCGGTTCTGTCTTTTTTCATGAAGTTGTCATATTTAAAATTAGTTGTCGAAACTAAGTGTCATACAAAAAGTTGGAATTGACGATAAGCTAAAGTAGTAAATTTACTATTTTGTTAAAGATAAGGGGGCAAAGGATGAAAAAATATTGGAAAAACGGAGGATTGTTCTTCCTTTTTTTAATTTATGGCTTTGCTCTGGCACTAATAATGGGCGGTAGAATGATTACTTGGAAACAATTACTAAGTCAAATCGTTACGGTTTTGTTAACGATTATTGGAGCAGTTCTTCTTTTTCTATTGAAAAAAGAAGATACTGATCAACAAGGAAATCAATTTAATCATCACTACAGGGAAGAAAGAAATGCTTTCTCATATCGATTTTTCACGATGGTTTTTTTCGTTTTGGTTCCATTATTATTATTCGTTTTAAATCTCGGTGGAACTTTTACGATTCAAACGAAAATTATTGCTAGGTTTCTTTTTCTTGCTTTTTTGGCCTTTTTATTTTTTATTTATTGCTTGAAGAAACAAAAAGGTGCTTGACAGTGAGTTGCTTCTTCGTTTATATTGATAAGCGATAGGAAGTGTAAAAAATGCAAAAGCAATATCCATTTATTGAAAGAATTTCCTCTGCACAAATGAAAGCGACGAGGCGTTGTGTAGAGGCTAATCAGTTATAAATTTTCCCCGTCGGTAAAGTGGAAACCTGTTTAAATAATGAGGTTTATTTCAGTTCGCCCACTTTTACCGACAAGGTTTGAAAATAATAACGGCCCTAGACGTGCTTTGTCTAGGGCCTTTTGTTTTGGAAAGCAGAAGGCAAACAATTTGATGTTGCCTTCTGTTTTTTTGTGTTTTTACTTTCATGATAAAAGGAAAAGAGGAGAAATTATGAGTGTTGTATCAGTAGCAAATTTAAATTATAGTGTTCCAGAGAAAACTTTATATAGGGACGCTTCATTTGATATTTTTCAAGGAGAGCATGTTGGTGTTGTCGGGCAAAATGGTGCTGGGAAAAGTACGTTGATTAAAATTTTGCTTGGCGAAATTTTGCCGGATTCTGGTGAGATTAAGTGGCAGAAAAGAGCTGAAGTGGCGCACTTGGATCAGTATGCGGAAATTGATCCTAATTTAACGATTCAAGCTTATTTGGAACAAGCATATACTGTATATTTTGAAATGGAAGCGCGGATGAATGAGCTTTATATGGCTGGTGATGATGAGTCTTTGCTTAAGGCAGCTGGCATTCAGGAGCGGTTGATTCAATCGGATTTTTATGCGGCAGATCGTTTGATTGAGCAAGCGACGCGTGGACTTGGGATTGATGCGCTCGGGATGGACCGGAAGATTTCGCAAGTGAGTGGTGGACAGCGAGCAAAAATCATTTTGGCGAAATTGCTGCTTGAAAAACCGCAAGTTTTGATTTTGGATGAGCCGACAAACTTTTTGGATAAGGAACACGTGGAATGGTTGAGTGAACAATTGATTCAATTCCCTGGCACATTTATTGTTGTTTCTCATGATGTTGGTTTTCTTGAAAAGATTGCGCAGCAGATTCTTGATGTGGAATTTGGTACAATTAGGAAATACAACGGATCTTACTCGCACTTTGTGAAGCAGAAGGAACATTTGAATGAGGAATATCGGCGCCAGTATGTTAAGCAACAACGTATGATCGAGGAAACGGAAAATTATATTCGAAAAAACAAGGCTGGTGTTAATTCGAAGATGGCGCGTGGTCGGGAGAAGCAGTTGAATCGCTTGGAACGCTTAGATGCACCTGAATCGACTGTTCGGCCGGCGTTTACTTTTCCGGAAGCTAGTCAAGAAATTGTTGGGAAAAGTATCGTCGTGGATCATCTTGAAGTGGGGTATGATTACCCGCTGTTTTCCCCCGTCAGTTTTTCGATTCGTTCGGATGAAAAGGTGGTCATCACAGGATTTAACGGTATCGGGAAGTCCACGCTACTTAAGACCATTCTTGGTGAACGAGAAAAAATTTCTGGGAAAATTCATGTTGCCAATCGAGCGGTGATTAGCTATTTTGAACAAGATTTGCACTTTGAGAAGGAGAATCGTACGGCGCTTGACTTGATTCAAGCAGAATTTCCTCTTTTATCGTCGAAGCAAATCAGGCAAGTGCTTGCAAGAAGTAGGATGAAGGCGGAGCATATTACGCGTTCTGTCAAGACTTTGAGCGGAGGCGAGCAGTCGAAAATTAAGCTGGCACGACTGCTTTTGACGAAAAGTAATATCTTGATTTTGGATGAACCGACCAATCACTTGGATACGGCGAGTAAGGAAGCTTTGAAAGAAGCGTTAAGAAGCTATAAGGGATGCGTCATCTTGGTTTCACACGAAGAAAAATTTTATGAAGGTCTTACGGATCGAGAAATTAAATTGTAGGAAGGTGTGACAAAATGAGCGGTCACGAAGGTCATTTTCACAAGAAGGCTGCGTTTTTAGATGACAAGGAGCGCATGAAAGGATTTCGAGCACATGAGTTGATTCAAGCTCTTCCGAGTTTTTCACCGAATGATTCGTTTTTAGATTTAGGTGCGGGGACGGGATTTTTTACGATTCCCTTGGCCGAAGAAACAAAGGGGAAGATTTTTGCGCTTGATTCGAATTCGAAAATGCTTGAACGAATTGGTGAGAAAATGAAGGTTGCGGGTCTTTCGAATGTGGAACGAATTCAAGCGGATGTCGCCTCGATTCCACTTGAAGATGGTTCTGTTCAGCATGTAGTCGCTTCGCTTATTTTGCATGAGGTTGCGGATTTAGAGGCGGTGCTAGCTGAATTGTTCCGGGTAACGGAAGTAGGCGGGGACGTTGCTGTGCTTGAATATGAAGAAGAAAAAACGCCTGATGGAGGTCCGCCACACCATATTCGGCTTTCTGCAAAAAAGCTTACTAGTGCTTTGGAGCAAGCCGGGTTTGGGGATTGTCATACTCAGATGATCGATGAGAAGATTTATTTGCTTGTGGCTAGTAGAATATAGCGAAATGGCCAAAAAAGAATAGAAATCATTAAATAAAGACATACAAAAATATAATTCTTGGTGATTTTGTTTTTTTATTTTATACACATTCTTTTTCAACAGAAAAATGTTGATTTCTCTATAATAAATTTATTGATATTAATTAACATTGCAAGAGCAGTATATTCATAAAATCAATGTTTTTGATGATAGATATATTTATTTTATGAAGTAGGAGACAATCTTGATTTGAGACAGGGGTACTTACTTTAAGAGATTGGAAACGCATAATAAGGAGACAATTAGTCTATGAAAAAAATCTAGTTAAAAAACAAAGTTTCATTGATCACTTATACAAAAAAACACAATATAAAAAGTATGATTTTATAAATACGAAAAAGATGCTAATTAATTAGCATCTCAGACTGTCGAAAAACGCCCATCCCTCCATGAGAAAGAAGAGGGATGGGCGTTTTTTTCTATAAAAATGGAAAA
>NZ_JAATJW010000067.1 GCF_011800755.1 Listeria valentina | reverse complement strand
TTATGTATGTTCTATCACAAGTATATCTAAAAAAAGACTGTAAACAAAGTTTTTCACTACTTTGTCTACAGTCTGAGCCAGAAGGAAATTTCCTTCTGGCTTTTTTATTCAATTTAACAAGTCTCTTCCCCTGTTTCTAGCGTATCTAGTTCTTGTTTTATGCGGTAGACGGTTGTTCGTGAGACCTTGTGCTCTCTCGCAATTTTTTGAACGGATTCCCCTGCTTTTAGCATCTTTACAATACTATGATAAATGAGTCGCTTCGCTGGGTTTTTAGCATCTGCTGCATATAAAGCAGGTCTGCCTTTGTAAACCCCTTTTTCTTTCGCTGCTCGAATTCCTTCGGCTTGTTTGCGTCTGCGTTCAAGTGTTTCGCGTTCTTTCATATTTTTCAAAAGCTGAAGAAGCAGTTCTTCCACAAATCGTGTGAATTGGGGGTCATCTAAAGGTTGATTCAGCAAAGGGATACTTGTAATCAGCAAACCTGCTTCTTTCGCTATTAATTCCTTTATCACCTTGACGAGTTCTTCGTGGTTTCTTCCCAGTTGATCAATGGTTTCCACCATCAAATAATCGCCTGTTTTCACCTGATTCAATGCTTTTATGAATTCTGCTCGAGTTTCTCGGTCCTGTTCAATAAAAACGTGCTTTGCCCCTCGTTTCCAAAAATTTTGAATCTGCTTGCTTGCTTTCTGTTTTATTTTGTTGATTTCTGTGTAAGCAATAATCATCCCATGTTCCTCCTATAGTGCCAGTTCATATATTTTACACAAACTTACAAAGAAAATCCACATAAAAATAAAGTGTTTACTTTACGTGTATCCTAAACAGACAATTCCGATTTATTTGTGTATTTTTTGTGAACATTTCCGTTGTTTTCTCCTATCAATCAAAAAATCGTGATAAAATGCACAAGTACTAAAAATAAAGGAGGACTTTTAATGCTCAAGAAAAAATTTTTTATTGGAGTTATGGGATTAGCACTTGGTTGCTCGCTTGTTTTAGCTCCTGCAGAAGTTGATGCCAAGAAAAAACAAAAACCGGAGGAACCAGAATCGCGTACACTTGTTTTAACTGCGAACGGGAACCTAACAGGATCCGTCGTTCCTTATTATGACAAGGAAGAAATCCCTGGATTTGAAACAGGTTATATCGACTTGCACTACCGGTCATTCGACACTGGTTTTGTAGATGGGGATAACTCTTATTTGACAATTGAATTGCCACAGGAGTTTGCTGCTGTTGCAAAACAACCTACATTTAAGGAAAACATTAGCGGCCGCGTACAACGTAAAGGTTTGCTAGGTGATCGTTGGTTCACTTATTCAGAAAATGATATTACAGTTAACGGGACACGAATTGCTTTTAAAACGCCTAAAGAATTTTGGCTTCTTCACGGAGAAGTGAATGCAGATATTTCCATCAATTACGGAAACGTGCAAAAACTTTATCCGATTCGCTTGATTCAAGGTAATCAAAACGGATACGTATTCCGATCTGCACTTAGAAGATCAATGGCTCCATGGGATCCAATTCAAGAGCCTCTAATTGGTTCAAACAGCGACACAATGATGACAAACTACACAAGTGCTTATTGGGATTTCTAATTACATAAACACTATAACTGGTAAAGGATCTTCATGATTCTTTACCAGTTTTTTATTAGAGCTGTTCCTCTTATTTCCTATTTATATTGTTTTTACCTTCCCCCTTCCCTACACCCTTAAAAATACCATTCCTTCATTTTTTCATAAAATAATCGACAAAAATGACTTTATAATAACTTGAATTTTGTCTATCGCTTTTGAGGAAAGACTATATAATTTATTTTGCAGCAAGAAATTAACAATGAATATCAGCATCGCGACTTTTTATCTGTAGAACTACTATTCAATGCGATGATGAAATTTATGAAAGGAGGGGGAAAATGAAAAAGTTAGTTTTTAGCTTTCTTGCCATCACAACTTTGTTCGTGGCTTTGCCCAATGTGAGTTATGCTAGTGAAGCAAATAACCCACCAACTGGTATTAAAACGGAAGGCATTTTCCAAGTTCCAGCAGGTGCCAATAGTTCAGTGATTAGTGGTGATAAACTTGATATCGTTGAAGTAACGAATGACACTAAAAAACAAGCCGGTGCGATCTGGAACACGGATAACAACATGATGGATCTTACGAAAGACTTTTCATCATCCATGTATATGTATTTCGGGGATAAAGGAAGCAAAGCCGCAGATGGGATGGCGTTTGTTATGCAAGCTGATCCGAACAAAAACAATGCGTTTCGAACGGGTGAAGGTGAACGTCTTGGTGTATGGGATTCTAACAAACGTGGTGAATTTGGCCTTGCGATCATGAATTCTGTAGCAATTGAGTTTGATACACACTACAATGAAGACTTTGACAAGGACATTTCTAAAAAAAGAAATCACGTTGCTTGGAATTTCCCGGGTAAGAGAAGTTCTTATTATGACCACAGCTCCGTTCTTGGAAGTTCTTATAGAAAACTGATTCATAACGATTTACAATATCCGACGGACACCTATTTATCAGATGACAAATGGCACCATTTCCAAATAAATTGGGATGCTAGTGCTTCGACGCTTACTTATCAGCTAGATTCGCTTAGTCCTGTTGTTATCCCGATCAATGTTTCAGATGTATTTGGAACGTCAAGTGTTTACTGGGGTTTCACAGGGTCAACGGGTGATAGTTATGCGCAAAATCGGATTGTCTTCGAGAATGTGCCGGGACTTGTGAATGGTTCGGTTCATGAGGAAGCTTTTACAAAAGACAGTCATGAAAGTATTGTTGGCAAAAAGGCTTATGCAGGAGACACGATCACACATGAAATTACAACGACTTATGAAGATGGCAAGGTAAACTGGGATCATCCCGTTCTCACGAAGGACCTCGATGCAAACTTGAGTTATGTTCCTGGTACGCTCAAAATGGTCGATCAGGCTGGCAAAGAGACAGCACTATCCGATGATTTATGGGATGGAAACTCGCTTCAAGTACCGCTTGATGACTTGGATAAGGCGAACAAATTCGAAAAAATTATCTTTGATGTTAAAGCTAAACAAGTTGCAGCTGATTATGAAGTGAAGCACACGGATGTCGTAACTGGGAGTAATTTTATCGCGCACAGCGATGAAATGACTTATACGCTTTCAAGCAATGCACCTCCAAGTCTCACACTTCAAGATGCAGGAAGTACGATTTCGCTTAAGGACAATGAAGAACTTGTTTTAAATGGTTCTTGGCTTGACCGCGACAGTGACAGCGTAAGTCTTTATTATCAAGTGGACGAAAGTGAGCCAATCAAATTTGCGGGTGACCTCGCTAATGTTCCAGCAGGAAATAGCCATGACTTTTCAACGAAACTAAAACTGGCTACGGGGACGCACACGGTGAAGGTTTATGCGGTGGATAGCGCTGGCGCCACGTCGAATGTGGAAAAAATTTCAGTTTCGGTGGATGGCACGCTCACATTTCTAGAAATCCCTGCTTTTTCGTTTGGTAATTTGGCAGTTCCAACAAGTAATACGACCCTCTTCCCTGTTTCACCGGGAACGCTTAAATTTAGCGACACTCGTGTAGCTGGGAGCGCTTGGAAGCTGAGTGCAAAATTGAAGCAAGAAATGACGTCGACTGATGGTAACCACACGATTCCAAATGGTCTTGTTTTCATTGGCTCAGATGGGACTAAGCAAGTCTTATCTAAAAACGAATCCATCTTGATTGATTCCGGGACAAGCAATGAAGAAACGGAGAAAAACATTGAGTGGGACAACCAGCAAGGTCTGGCTCTCAATTTGAATCCAGGTTTGTATAAAGGAAACTATGCTGGTGAAGTTGAGTGGACTTTAGAAGATACCCCTAATCAATAGGAAGGAGATAAAGAATGAAAAAAACATTTTTGTTGGCTAGTTTTTGCGCATTATTCTTTATTTTCCCCGCTTCTGGGTTTGCAAGTGAACCAGCTAGTCATGCAGAAAGTCATGCAGGAATCCACTTTATTAGTGGGGACGAGAATAACGATCATCAAAAAGAGGGAGCGGATCAAGATAAATCGAATTCCTCTAGTCAATTAAAAAAACAAAATGAATCAAATAAAGGAGATTTGAATCAGGCTTCTTCTGTTACTCATCTTCCTAAAACAGGTGACCAAGCTGATTCCTTTCTCTCTTTGATCGGTATTGTGCTAATTAGTTTGTATCTTATCCAAAATAAAAATATGAAAAGAGGAAATAACCATTGAAAATTAAAAATTTAGTTCTTGTAACAGCAATCGCAGGGAGTGCAGTTTTAGCTAGTCCAGCTTCACAAGTTTTTGCAGCTGAGTCGAATACGGCTGATTCACAAGCTTTTGTTAGCTTAACAGCTGGTGATACAACAACGCCCGTTGATCCAATCGATCCTAGTGAACCCGGTGGTGGTACTGGAAACACTGGCAGTTTGACAATTGATAATGTCACACCTTTTGAATTTGGAACTCATCAAATTTCATCAACATCAGAAACTTACACAACTACTTCGAAAAATCCAAATGTACAAGTTACCGACCGTCGTGGTGAAGGTCAAGGCTGGACACTTCAAGTGGCACTAAGTGAATTTAAAGATCAAACAGATGCTTCAAAAGTTTTAAAAGGAGCTACGCTAACGATTCCAAAAGGTGAGCTAAAAACAACCGCCGGAAACGTTTCAGATACACCTAATAACTTCGCATCAACTCTTGCTGCTGATGGAAGTGGCAGTGCTATTATCATGCAAGCAGAAGAAAAAACAGGGATGGGAACTTGGGAAGATTTATTTAACAATCAAGAAATTAAACTAACAGTTCCTGCCGGCAACTACTCTGGAGACTACTCATCAACATTAAACTGGAGCTTGGTGGATGCACCAAATGCTTAATCTAAAAAAGGGAGAGAATAAAATGAATAAAAATTAATTACTGTCGCAGCTGGACTTGGCCTTACGATTTCTTTTGGAGTTGCTCCTGCGGCATTCGCAGCACCAGCAAGTGATGCAACTTCCAACAACCACATTGCTTTTGAAGCAGATGAAAGTATCACGACACCGGTTGATCCAACCGATCCGGATAATCCAAATCCGCCAGATCCGGTTGACCCAACTGATCCAGAAAATCCAGGAACTGGGAACAGTGGCCCACTTTCAATTGACTATGTGTCGAATATTGAATTTGGAACGCAAAAAATTTCTTCAAACACTGTGACTTACCGTGCTCAAAATGAAAATCCATTTGTACAAGTTACGGATAACCGCGGAACTGGGGCTGGATGGACATTAACAGCTAAAGCTTCAGAATTTAAGTCTGCAGATGGCACAAAAATTCTTAAAGGCGCTCTATTAAGCTTCAAAAATGGACAAGCAAAAACTCAAAGTGCCAATATTTCTGCAGCGCCTGAAACAAAAGATGTGGCTTTTAACAATACAGATGCCAAGGTTATGATGAATGCTAAAAAAGAAACTGGACGCGGAACTTGGGTTGATGTTTTCTCTGGGACAGCTGGGGAAAATGAAAATGTAACCCTGCAAGTTCTTCCAGGAACTGCTGATGCCGATGTTGATTATACGGCAACAATCAACTGGGAATTAACTGACGCACCACTTTCTTAAGTTCATCTTGGATAGGAAATAAAGCTTTAATTATCGTTCTTTTTGAAAGGAGAAACAAATGAAAAAATTATTTTTGATCGTAATGGGGATTTTAGTAAGTTTATCGTTCTTTCCTAGCACAGGTTTTGCAGCGGATATGAATTACAGTGTACGCGCTGTTATTCCAGATAACCAAGTAGATAAAACCAAAACATATTTTGATTTACGAATGAAGCCAGGACAAAAACAAAAAGTAACGCTTCATTTTGAGAATAATGCTAGTGAACAAGCTCAAATTGAAGTTTCACCAAATACGGCGGCAACTAACCGTAATGGGGTCATTGATTACAGTGCTTCTAAGAAAAAGATAGATTCAAGTTTAAAATATGATTTTAGCAAGCTGGTTACAGGAGAAAAAGTGGTCACTTTAAATGCAAAAGAAAAAAAAGATGTGGATTATGAAATTACAATGCCTGAAAAAGAATTTGATGGTATTTTACTAGGTGGTTTCTATATTCATAAAAAACAAGCAGACACGGATAAAGATAAAGATTCTTCTGTTCAAATAAAAAATGACTATTCATATGTCATCGGTGCTCGTCTTTCCGAAAATGATAAAACAGTGTCTCCAAAATTAAAATTAAATCAAATAAAGGCAGGTCTTGAAAATTATCACACGGTGGTTAATGCGAATCTGCAAAATGCTACCCCTGTCATTATTTCAAATATGAAAATTAATGCGAAGTTCTCTAAATCCGGAAGCTCCAAAGTTCTCCATCAAGTAACCAAAGAAAATCAATCCATGGCTCCAAATTCCAATTATAATTTTTCCATTCCTTGGGATGATGAAGAACTAAAAGCTGGGAAGTATCATCTAAGCATGACAGCAAAAGATGCTTCTGGACACCACTGGAAATTCGAAAAAGACTTTACTATTGGTTCAAATGCCAAAGAGATTAACAAAGAAGCAGTTGGAATTGAACATTCAAACATCTGGCTTATCATCGGCCTATCAGGAGCTGGTTTATTGATTTTGATTACAATTATTCTATTCCTTATTCGCCGCAAACGTAAAACAAAAGAACAAAACTAAAATGCTTACGATCAAAAACTTCATTTGCAAACGAGGGTAAAGCAACAAGAACCACGCTTTTCACCTCTTCTTCTTATTAAAAGCGGGACGAAATGGATGTACGCCATTTCGTCTCGCTTTTTTACTATAAACAACTCCCCCTCTCGCTTCCATTTTTCTCTTAGCCATTTGTGCACGATTTCCCAAACAGAACAGAAGAAACCCCTTTCAAACGGTGTTATAGTAATAGGTGAATCTATTCAAAAAAGGGGGAGTAACAAATGGTTATTGATTGGTCAAATACGGCTGTTTACAATACCATCATGTCTGTTGCAACAGGGATTGCTTTACTGCTTATTTTGCAATTTGGGAGAAAGCTTCAAAAAGAGGAAATCGGTCAGCTCGATGGCTGGGTTGTTGGCTTCGCTATTCCGGGCTTCATTTTAACACTTACAGGCGCCCACATGTCACTCACATGGCCACTTTCCAAAATCGGCTTTCCATTTGACGACATCATTTTTGGCGAACCGGTGCTCGCATTTGGCGTTTTGCTTCTTGCCGCAGCATATTTACTTCGCAGACGCAACCAAGTTTACGTGCGTGAGGAAAAACTGGATGCAAGAAACGACAAGGTTATCGCTAAACGGCTTCAAGAGGATTTGCCCGGCCTCTTAAAACCACTTTCCTATTTTGGGGCAGCTATGGGGCTTGCACTTATCGCGATTGGCGTTGCCGGTGTGACGTTCCAGCTTTTCGCCGCACCAAAAGAAGAACCCATTTCCGGGCTTCTTGCTGATTATCCACTTGTTGAAGCCAGCTTCATTTCGCTACTTTACGCCATCACTGGGCTTGGTGCCGCACTTTTCCCACTCATCTTGAAGAAAAATCCTGCTGCCGGACTAGTAAAAACTGTGAAAACGCTTTGGCTGATCGCGGGAATTATCTTTGTAGCTTTCGGTGTTATGAACTACTTTACACATATTGGTTTAATTGTAAACACCATGAAATAAGCCATTTAAAAAGTGCCTAGGAATCCTACTAGGCACTTTTTCATTTAGCTTTTCTATTTGATAATCCTCTCTTACTGTGACAAACTGGGAAACAAAAGGAGGATAAATTTATGTATGGAATCAAACAAAAAACGCTTGGATCAAAGATATTTACATTAATCATCCAGCTTGTTTACTTAACGCTTGCTGTTTACTTAATTGCAAGATCAGATTTAGCAAATATTGTGAGTTACGCGCTTTATTTCTGCTTACTAATCACTTTTATTCGCCTCAATGCGATGAGCTTTATTTGGCTCCCTAGAGGAATTAGTTGGAAAGAAGCGCTCGGAAACAGTACTGCATTTGCGATTTATTATATTGGGTTCCCATTATTTGCGATCTATCATCATAGTTCTTTCAACATGAGCATGTATCTAATCGGCATCGCTCTTTTTTTAATTGGGAGCTTTATTAATACCACTTCCGAGTTACTTCGGAAACCCTTTAAAGATGACCCTGCTAACAAAGGAAAACTATATACAGGCGGACTATTCAAATATGCGATCCACGTTAACTATTTTGGCGACGTGCTTTGGGCAGCAGGATTTGCTCTTGTGACGTTAAACTGGTGGGCCATGATCATTCCTGTTTTTCTGCTCTTACTTTTTAAGTTCTCTTACATTCCAAATGCAGACAAATATTTACGTGGTAAATACGGCAAACAATTTGAGGCTTACCAAAAAAACACCAAAAAACTGATCCCCTTCATTTGGTAATCCGCATTCAATTCAAACAAAAAGCAGTAATCTGAGAGAACTTTTCTCCAGATTACTGCTTTTTACTTTATACATTGCTATTATTTATTGTTATTTGATTTCTTGTAGTAGTTACCTTTGCCACCGCTGCGACGATCACGTGAACCATTGTTTGAACCACGTCGACCTTTGCCACTATTGTTGCGATCACGATAGTTTCCTTTGCCACCACCACGGTAATTTCCTTTGCCTTTTCCGCCGCCACCGCGAGATGGAAGGGGACGTTCTTCTGTGATGTGAACCGGCGTTTGATCGGGTTCTTTTGCAAGCATTTTAAGCATTGCTGCTGCAATATCAGTTGCATCATAGTTTTCAAGTAATTCACTTGCAACTGCTTTATAATCCGCTAGATTTTCTTCTGTAATAATCTCTGTGATTTTTTCTGTCGCAAGACGAAGTTGCCCAGCAAAAGCCTCATCCCAAGTTGGTGGCTTAAGAGGTTGCATTCTTTTCTTCGTTGTTTGCTCCACTGTGCGAAGGTAACCCATTTCACGCGGTTGTACGAAAGTAATCGCCATACCTTCTTTCCCAGCACGACCAGTACGGCCAATCCGGTGGACATAGCTTTCTGGGTCTTGCGGGATATCATAGTTATAAACGTGTGTAACGCCTGAAATATCTAGTCCACGAGCCGCAACATCTGTTGCAACAAGAACATCGATTTTTCCTTCTTTAAATTTACGTAGCACACTCATCCGTTTCGCTTGCGTTAAGTCGCCGTGAATTCCTTCAGCCACATAACCACGCATATCAAGTGCACGCGAAAGCTCATCGACACGGCGTTTCGTTCGTCCGAATACAATGGCAAGCTCAGGCGATTGTACATCTAGTAAACGACTTAAAACATCAAATTTTTCTTTTTCATGCACTTTAATAAAGAATTGTTCAATCAAAAGTGCTGTCATTTCTTTCGCTTTAACACGAATAAGTTCTGGGCTATGCATGAAGCGTTCCCCAATGCGACGAATTGGATCCGGCATCGTTGCAGAAAATAGTAAAGTTTGGCGTTCATCTGGGACTTCTTTCAAAATGGATTCAATATCATCAATGAACCCCATGTTAAGCATTTCATCTGCTTCATCGAGCACAAGTGTCTCAACGTGATCTAACTTCAGCGTGCGCCGATTAATATGGTCAAGAATACGTCCTGGTGTTCCGACAACAATTTGCGGGTTTTTCTTTAACGAACGAATTTGACGGCTAATATCTGAACCGCCGTAAACCGCAAGTACTCGTACATGCTTGTCATAGCTTAACTTGTACAATTCTTCCGAAACTTGGATTGCAAGTTCGCGTGTCGGTGCAATAATCAAACCTTGTACATTTGAATTTTTTTGATCGATTTTTTGGATCATCGGAAGACCAAACGCAGCTGTTTTCCCCGTACCCGTTTGTGCTTGTCCAATTAAATCTTTTCCTTCAAGGCCAATTGGAATCGTCTTTTCTTGAATTGGCGTCGCCTCTTCAAACCCCATTCTTTTAACAGATTTTACAATTTTTTCGTCCAGACCAAACTCTGAAAACTTTGTCAATGTCATTTCTCCTTTATCTTCTTAAAGTTTTTTCAGGAGAGCTTTATCCTCATCATACGCTTATGATGAATCTTTACGATCTACATAAAAAATGAAAATGATTGAATCACTTTCATTCTTCCAGTTACTAAACTATGATTTCTTTTGAATTATTCACCACTTGGTAATTTCCAAAACGCTCTGAAATCGACAATTCGACGTATCAAATAAAAAAAGCCCTCTAACTCACTAGGCTATATATACAAAACCTAATAAACATCTAATAGACATTATAACACGAATTCCACTTCATTTCAAACTGAAAACCCCGTTTTCACGTCGGTTTTGCGAATAAAAAAAAGAAAGCGAATTCAAATATACGGAAAAACTAGCAAATTTTACTTTTCTCGGTCACTTTACCTATAGAATTTCCGTTTTTCTGTTTCAAATTCCCAAAATGCGTTGCACAAACGAGAAAAACGCTTACATTCCAAAAAAGAATCTTCTATGATGGAAAGGTAATAAAAACCGATGAAGTGAGGGATGACCATGAAGCACAAATACTTAGACGCCTATTTTAAAGCTATCCGCACCAAGTAAAAAGTGAGCCGTTGCTCGATCAGCAATGGCTCACTTTCAGCTTTCTTTCAAGAAATCTAACAAGTTTTCAAACAAGACTTCCCTATCTTTATCTTGGCAAAGCAAGTGCCCGGCTTCTTCCATGATGAGCAACCGCTTCGGACCTGGAATCGTCTCCATCAAGTAATCTACGCTTTGCTTTGCAGAAATAACCGCATCCATCCCACCTTGCGCAATGAAAGTCGGAATCTCAAGATGGGCAAGCGCTGGCTTTGCTTGCATCACCATCTTCGCAAACTGCGCCTTTGATTGACTTGGAACATCCGTGAAGCGTTTAAAATAGCGACTAAAAACCGAACTATTCTTGAGTTTCTTGTCTTTTACTTCCACAAACATTTGACCTTGGTTATCCACCAAATTGGGCCAGTCCAAATAGTGCACAGAAGTACTAAGAAGAGCCAGTTTTTTCACCTCAGGATGGTGCCTTGCTAGCCACCCTGCAAGAAGGCCGCCCATCGAAAAGCCAATTAAATAAACTTCGTCATCTTCTTTTAAGAGCTGCGTCAAAATACTTTCCATGAAAATAATCCAGTCTTGATAAGTCGCATTTCGTAAATGGTACGGCTTATCATGTCCGGGAAGCGTCGGTGTTAATACATCCCAATCGGTATGCTCTTTTAAATAATCGGCGAGTGGCTTTAACTCATCTGGCGTTCCCGTATAACCGTGAATACACAAACATGCAACCATTTTGATTGTCAACTCCTGTTTTCATCGTAAAATCATCTTACCCTATCATAAGTTTTTCTACGACATCTTTCAAGCCCATTCCATAAGATCCTTTGAAAAGGACCCATTCGTTTCCTGTTACCGCTTGAAGTAAAGCCTTTTCCAGTTCATCTTTAGAAGTAAAATAATGAACATGTTCTGCGCCGATTCGTTCACTAGCAGCTTCCGCAAAAGCCTGCATCGCTTCTCCGTAAGCAAAAACTTCATCCAGTTTTTGCGCTTCAATCACTTCCCCCGATTCGCGATGAAATTTCTCGGCATCTTTTCCAAGTTCCAACATATCTGCTACAACAGCTATTTTCCGTTTCCCTGCTGCGTCCATATTCATAAAGGTTGTAAGCACAGCCTTTAATGCAGTTGGACTTGAATTATAAGAATCGTTCAAGATCTTTGTTCCCTGAGGAGCTTCAAGCCACTCTAACCGACTTTTGGATCGTTCCATCCCACTTAGAGCCACTTTTGCATCTAGAGAATCAATCCCTAGTTTGCGCGCAGCAAGCAAAGCTGCCATCGTATTGAACACATTATGTTCGCCAATAATCGGCACATAAAGGGAAGTTTCTGGGTCCAAATTCGTAGTAAACTTAGTCCCTTCCGTTTCCGTAGTAATCTTAAGCGGGTAAATATCCGCCGTATTTTCTCGCCCAAAGGTTTCCGTTTGTATGTCACTTGATAACTGTTGGGCAATTAACGGCTCTTCGTGTGGATAAATCAAAAGCCCATCTCGCTTTAGCCCGAGCACGATTTCAAGCTTTGCCTTCGCAATTTCTTCTCGCGAGCCCAAGTATTCGATGTGTGCTTCACCAATATTTGTAATGATCGCGATATCTGGACGAGCAATTTTCGTTAGTTTTTCAATTTCGTGGCGATGATTCATGCCCATTTCTAAAATCGCGACTTCTGTGTCTTCTGGCATCGTTAAAATCGTATATGGTAAGCCAATGTGATTATTGAAGTTGCCACTTGTTGCGTGCACCTTATAACGGCTGCTCATGATGGCCCGCGTAATATCTTTTGTGGTCGTTTTCCCGTTACTGCCAGTAATCGCCACAACTTTCGGTGCGACTTCTGCAAGATACTTTTTCGCAAACAATTCAAACGCATCCGCCGTATTTTCAACGAGTAAAAGCGGCACATCGTCTGGCGGATTCGGTACATCCATTTGCCAAAAACTTGCAGCAGCTCCTGCTTCAACGGCTTGACGAACAAAAGAATGTCCATCTCTTGTTTCCCCAACAAACGGAACAAATAAGTCCCCATGTTTTATTTGACGAGTATCAAAGCACACTCCCGTCACTTTTGTTTCATTAAATGTAGCTTGATTTAATTGCGCATCAATCAAAGTCGCAATCTCCAAAAGCGTTTTTTTCATTTCGCCCCAACTTTCCTTCTTGAAAAAAGCAGTTTGAATAAATTCAAACTACTTTTTCTGGTTTTAATCTTCAAAAATAACCACCCTATTTTTATAAATATTTAAACATAAAAAACCGCAATATGTCAACACTTAACACTATAATAATACAATGTAACTA
>NZ_JAATJW010000066.1 GCF_011800755.1 Listeria valentina | reverse complement strand
CATATAAAAAACTCCTAGATTTAATCTAGGAGAATATTTTTTATATTTCCTCTGTCTACTTGACAGAGAGTGGTTCACAAGATAAAGGGCTATTTTCTTGCTCTCATTTAGTTGATTTCACCAATGACACGTTTTTGCTTCAAGACCGCAAAAGCCGCATTGAGCTCCCCGCCAACCATTAAAATAATTCCTGTTAAGTAAAACCATAACATTAAGATAATGATGACACCAATACTCCCGTAAGTAGCGGAATAATTAGCAAAGTTGTTCACATAATACGCAAACCCAAGTGAAGTGAGCGACCAACCAACAGTCGAAAAAATAGCTCCCGGCAAAACACCTAGGAAACGATTTCGCTTAGCTGGTGCTACCCAGTATAAAAAGACAAAGACAACAAAGATCACCACTACTGTAATTAGCCACCGTGTATTATTCCAAAAATCCACGAATTCTTTTGAAACATGTAAATGATTAAAAATAAAAAGTCCGATTTGCTGACCAAATACAAGCAGGATCAAAGTTACACCAATTGTTGCAATCATCGCAACTGTGAAAACCATTGACAAGAGTCGTTGTAAGATAAAATTGCGACGGTCTGTTACATTATAGGCTTTATTTAAAGCCTTTGTTACGGCATTCATTCCGTTTGACGCCGACCAAAGTGTGGCAATAATCCCAATTGAAAGGAGTCCCCCATTTCGTTTTGATAGAAGCGAATCGAGGTTTCCTTCTAAAAAGTTGATAATTTCTTTTGGAGCAAATTCTTGAATTAAATTAAACACAGAATCTCTGTCAATATTTACATAGGCTAGCAAAGTTGCAGCAATTAAAAGCATTGGAAAAATAGAAAACAGCATATAATAAGCTAACTGCGCTGCATTCCCGGAAACATCATTTTTACCGATCTGTCGAATAATCAATTTCGTAATTCGATAAAAGCGATTGCTCGTTATTTTTTTTAGCACGACTTTCCCCTCCCTTCGATAGAATGAAGCGCTAAGCTTTCTCTCAATTATAAACTAGCAAAACTCGCATGTCCCTTTATTTTATGATAAAATCAACAATATTACGAGCAAAAGGGGAATAAAAAATGAATTTAGAACAACCCAGTCAGGAAAATGTGGATTTTATTCTTAAAAAAATTACTGAAAAGCTCAAGATGGTTAATGCCTCGGCTTTTGAAAATATGAAGCTTGAACAAGTGCACTATGATTTATTAGTGGAGCTTTATCAACTTATTTCTCGCAAAAATTCCTTCAGTCCACGGGAAATGCAAATGTTCGCTGAAGAATTAAGTACAATTCGGAAAAGCTAATGATCAAAATAATGCGTGGCAAAATCTACCAAAGCATTCATCTCAAAAATTTTAGAAGGCGCAAGGGCAATTTGTTTTTCAAATTTCCCTTGTGTTTTTTCAAATACTTCACCAACTTTTAAAAACTCGTCACTGTTGTAAGCTTTTTCTTCATAACTTTCAAAAATTCGTTTTCCTGCCTTCATTTTAGCAGCAGTTCCCGTCTTAACAGGAATTTTTATAGAGTGTTCTTCCGCTAAATGAAGCGATGTGTTTTTATCATGATCGACGCCAAACAAAACAATTTTAGCGTTTTCTAATTGATAGAGTTTTCCAAGCGGAGACTCATCTCCAAACCCGTGTGAAAGCGAATGATTTGCAACAACCCAGTCCGCATGCTTCCCCCACGCTGTAAATGAATAATAAGGATGGTCGCTTCGGACAACGTCCTTTAAAGCTCGAAAACTTTCAGCAATGACGCCCATGCCCGAGCTCGGCGTCCGGTTCTTGTCAAAAAGTGGCATGTTTTGTCTAATTTCTTCCCACCACTCTTCTGGAACCGGAGGATTCTCCCAAAATTTCGGATCGCTTAACCCTCCTGTTTGTGCTGGCATAACGAGTGTCCCTTCTCTCGTCAAGAGTTCTTGAAGCGCATCAATCACTGCAATCGCTCCGCCACAAACCCATCCCGCTTGCGAAAGTGCAGCATGAAAAATAATAGTATCTCCTTTTTTTATCCCCGCATTTTGAAATTCCTTGATTAATCGATCCACAGTAAAAGGCACACTTGAACGGTGGACCGAAGCTTTTTCACTCATCTTCATTTCCCCTTTAAAAAAACTGCAACATCCATGCCGCAGTTTTTTGTTTGTTATTCATTTTCGCCTTGGTAAGTCAAAATCTCGGGTCCATTTTTCGTTATGGCGATGGTGTGTTCATACTGTGCAGATAAAGAACCATCAACCGTTCTCGCCGTCCAGCCATTATCATCCATTTTCGCTTTCCAGCCGCCAATATTTACCATCGGCTCAATCGTGATAACCATGCCTTCTTTCAGTCTTGGTCCTTTTCCGGGTGCGCCATAATGCGGTACCTCTGGTTTTTCATGAAGAGTTGGTCCAATACCGTGTCCGATAAATTCACGAACTACGCTTAAATTTTCATTTTCTACATAAGTTTGAATGGCATGACCAATATCTCCAATCCGGTTCCCCACTTGTGCTTGCTCAATTCCAAGGTATAACGATTTGCGCGTTACATCCATCAAATGTTTGACTTCATCAGTGACATCGCCAACAGCGTATGTCCAAGCGGAATCTGCAAGGGCTCCATGATAGTTAACAACCATATCCACCGTAATAATATCACCATTTTTTAGAGGCGTTTTTCTTGGGAAGCCGTGACAAATTTCATCATTGATACTCGCACAAGTCGCGTATTCATAACCTTCAAATCCTTTTTGCTCTGGTGTTGCACCTTTACTACGCAAGAATTCATCTGTAAAAACTTCAATATCCCAGCTTGTTACGCCAGGTTTAATCATTTTAGCAATTTCTTTATGGGTCTCAACTAAAATATCGCCAGCTTTTTTCATTTCATCAATTTCGCGGCGCGATTTAAGTGTAATCATTGTCTGCTTCATCCTCTCCTAGAAAATCCACTATCCTTAATTATAACGCGCTACTAAAAGAAAAGAAAGCAATCGGCAAAAAAAGGTTGCACAATTTAGCAAGACATTTATAATAGAAGTGTTAGTGAATCCATTTATAAAGTTATCTTTGGGATAGCTTTTCAAAAAATATTTCAGAAAATGGTGGTATGAGAAAATGGCAAAAGTGATGATTGTTTACGCAAGCATGACGGGAAATACACAAGAAATCGCTGATATTCTTGGTGAAGAGCTAGAAAAATACGATATCGAAGTTGAAATTGAAGAATGTATTAACGTTGAGCCGGAAGAGCTACTGGATTACGATGGGGCTTTAATTGGTGGCTATACGTATGATGATGGACAACTTCCTGATGAATTCGTTGATTTTTATGAAGATATGGCCGACGTTGACTTTTCTGGGAAAGTTTGCGCTTCTTTCGGTTCCGGTGATACTTTTTATGATGAATTTTGTTTAACGGTTGACCTCGTTGAAACTCGCTTGAAAGAAAAAGGCGCAACAGTTCCTGTTGAAGGTCTTAAAGTCGACTTAGACCCAGATGAAGATGATGTGGAACGCGCTGAGGCGTATGCCAAAAAATACGTCGATGTGTTACTTGAAAATGAATAAAAAAGATGCCGAACTAGGCATCTTTTTTTAATGCTGCTTTTTAGGGATGAAAATAAAGAGTGCAAGAATACTGCAGATCGTACAAGTAACCGGACGCAGGAAAAGGAAGGAATCATAAACCGGTTCCATGAAAAAACCACTGAAAGCTAATAGTGCCCACAAAATGACTGCGCAAACACTTCTATTGCGATTCTGTTTCCCGAATAGATACAAAATCCCCGCAATAATCATCCCAATCGTAATGATATAGCCAAAAATATCCATTGCCTGTTCAGAAATCGTAAATATATTTATTTGGATGCGGTCAGCGATTTGTATTTGATTAACTAATCCAATAATCGCTACAACAAAAGATAAAATACTGATAAAAATCCTCATTTAAAAAATCCATTCTCGTTTTTCTTTTCATTATAGCAGAAAACTGTTTGCTGAAAATAGTTTTGCTACAAAATTCACAAATTTGTCGTAAGTTTACTGCTTTTTCTTGCTTAAGTGAATAAAAAACAACAACTAACAGAAAATTAGTTTTATTTAAAAGGTTCCAAATCCCGTTGCTTTCCGCTTCATTTTGCGCTACTATAAATCTATGACATTTAAGAGAGGTGTGAAATAATGACAACTTTTAATGAAAAATTAAACAAATATGCAGAGCTGATCGTAAAAACTGGGGTCAATGTCCAGCCAGAGCAAAAAGTGGTAATCAATGCGAGCATTGATTCAGCCCCACTCGTTCGCTTAATCGCTAAACATGCGTTTCTTGTAAAAGCGAAAGATGTTATCGTAAACTGGACGGACGAAGGCGTCACCCTTGAACGCTATAAAGGTGCTCCACTTTCTGTTTTTGAGGAAGCGCCCGAACATCGCGTAAAAGAACGGACCGAGCTCGCTGAAGAAGGAGCTTGTTTTATTTCCATCGTCTCAGAAGATCCTGACCTATTAAAAGGTGTCGATGGACAAAAAATCGCTGCTGGTCAAAAAGCTATGGGCGCAGCGCTTAAAGAATTTCGCGAGCTAACGATGTCCAATGCCATTAGCTGGACGGTTGTTGCGGCGGCTTCTACCGGTTGGGCTGGGAAAGTTTTCCCCGAACTACCAGAAGCTGAACAAGTTCCAAAATTGTGGGAAACTATTTTTGAAACGACACGCATCAACACAGCTGACCCGATTCAAACTTGGAAAAAACACGACGAAACTCTTTATGCGAAAGCAAAAGATTTAAATGAAAAGCAAATTAAAACGCTTCACTATACAGCCCTCGGAACGGATCTTTACATCGGACTTCCAAAAGATCATGTTTGGGTTGGTGCAGGTAGTTACAATGAAAAAGGGCACGAATTCATGGCGAATATGCCAACAGAAGAAGTTTTCTGCTGTGCTGAAAAAACAAGTGTAAATGGCTATGTTTCGAGCACAAAACCGCTTAGTTATGCAGGAAATATCATTGATAACTTCAAACTTACTTTTAAAGATGGAAAAATAATCAAGGTAGAAGCTGAAAAAGGACAAGAAATCCTTGAAGATCTAGTTTCAACAGACGAAGGTTCTCACTATTTAGGCGAAGTGGCGCTCGTTCCAGATCCTTCACCGATTTCGCAAAGCGGCATTCTTTTTTACAATACACTGTTTGATGAAAATGCTTCGAATCACTTGGCAATTGGAAGTGCATATGCTTTCAATATTAAAGGTGGCGAAAACATGACTCGTGCGGAACTAGATGACCGCGGTGTTAATACAAGTCTTGTTCACGTCGACTTTATGATTGGTTCAAATAAAATGGATATTGATGGTGTGACAGAAAGCGGCGAAACTTTACCTGTCTTCCGAAACGGGGACTGGGCTTTCTAATTCCTTTTTTCATTGAACACATATGCCGTGCATTTCGTTACATTTTCTTCTCAGGAGAAAACGGAAACTTAACACGGAAGAAGGTATATGCATGAAATTTAGAGATTGGGACGTCAATTTAAAAGTGCGTCTATTTGGGGAAGCGCTGCTCGATATTTCTTTCTGGACAGTCTTTCCCTTTCTGACGCTATATTTTTCTGATTCGATTGGACGCGCATTAACGAGTATTTTACTTATTTTTTCACAAATTTTAGCAGTGATCACGGCGCTTTTTGGAGGCTATTTTGCAGATACGTATGGCAGGAAACGGATGATGAGCATTTCGGTAATTGGTGAGGGCATTGGCTTTTTGATTTTTGCTCTCGGTGCCACATCTTTCATGCACTCCCCTTACCTGTCTTTTGCGGGATTCGCGCTGGCGAGTGTTTTCATGTCGTTTTATCAACCTGCCAGTCAAGCGATGATCGCCGATGTGGTGGATCCAAGACATCGTAGTCACGTTTATTCCATTTTCTATATGATGGTCAACGTGGCCGTTGTTGTTGGTCCTATTCTTGGTTCGATCGTCTTTCATGACTTTACGGTTGAAACGTTACTCGCAATCGCCTTTTTCGACCTTGTCTTGCTGATTTTGCTGCAAAGATTCGGGCACGAAACGGCTCCGCTTGCATTAAATCCAGAATTGCGAAAAGAGCAAGGCAGCAAGTCGCTTGCCACTGTTATCATGGAACAAATAAAAAATTACACGCTGATTTTTAAAGATAAGATTTTCTTTCTTTACATTTTAGCAGGCATTATTATTTCTCAAGCGACAATGCAACTTGACTTGCTTTTCCCACTTTTTATCAAAGAAGAAATTGGCAATTCTACACTATTTGGGATTTCGCTAACCGGGGAGCAACTTTTCGGACTCGTTGTCTCGATCAACGGCTTTTTCGTAGCTGCACTCACTGTTTTCGTAACTCGCATCATGAGTCGCTACCGGGAAAAATTTGTATTTATGAATTCTTCCTTTTTATTTGGGATCGGGCTCTTCTTATTCGCAGCTGTTGCGACGCCATACGGTGCCATTGCCGCAATCATCATCTATAGTTTTGCTGAACTTATGACAGTCGGCATCCAACAAAACTTTGTTTCAAAATTAGCACCAGAAGATAAACGAGCGATGTATTTTTCCGCAGCTGGTTTGCGTTATAATCTTGGAAAAGTGATCGCACCACTTGCTATTACACTTTCCGCCGTAATTGGTTACTTTTTCACTTTCTCGATTATTGCAATCCTCGCATTTTTAAGCGGAATCATTTATTATGTCATGTACGTCAAATATGAAAATAGTTCACGATCTGAGCACTCGATTTGAGTGCTCATTTTTCATTTAGTTAACAAATTCTTGTCATTTCTGTGATTTTCGTTTAAATTAGACAAAGCAGGGAAAAAATAACAGACGTATTTTGTAACTGTAAAAATAAGTGTAAAAATAGAAAGTGGTGTTGAAATGTTTGGAACTACTACAATCGGTATTGACTTAGGAACAGCCAATATCTTAGTTTACAACCAAGAAAAGGGAATTATCTTAGATGAACCATCCGTTGTGGCGGTTGATACAAACACGAACGATGTCCTCGCTTTTGGACATGAAGCAAAAGAAATGATGGGAAAAACACCTGCGAATATTGCAATCATTCGCCCAATGCGTGAAGGAGTGATCGCTGATTTTGACGTAACAAGCGGTTTACTCCAACAAATCATGAAGCGAATCAATGCTTCTGAAGGAAGTTTTCGCAAGCCGAACGTCGTGGTCTCAACACCAAGTGGCGCTACTTCTGTAGAACGTCGTGCAATTAGTGATGCCGTGCAAGCGGTTGGAGCAAAATCAGTAGTTTTAATGGAAGAACCGGTAGCAGCTGCAATCGGTGCAGACCTTCCTGTTTCTGAGCCAGTAGCCAATACGGTTGTTGATATCGGAGGCGGAACAACAGAAATCGCGATTATTTCTTATGGTGGCGTTGTTTCAAGTACATCCATCAGAACTGGTGGCGACCACATTGATGAAGAAATTATCAACTACATTCGTAAAGAATACAACTTATTAATTGGTGAAGCGACCTCTGAGCGCGTGAAAAAGGAACTTGCTTATGCACCTGTTCCGCATGCAGAACTCAAAGCAGAAATCCGCGGACG
Organism: Listeria valentina; assembly: GCF_011800755.1. Classification (GTDB taxonomy): domain Bacteria; phylum Bacillota; class Bacilli; order Lactobacillales; family Listeriaceae; genus Listeria; species Listeria valentina. The sequence continues at coordinate 5,543 of NZ_JAATJW010000066.1, read as the reverse complement.
CGACCTTGTAACTGGGCTTCCAGAAACGGTCACGATCTCTTCCAATGAAATTCAAAGTGCAATTGAAGAATTGCTTGAACGAGTTCTCGAAGCGATTCGACTTACACTTGAAAAATGTCCCGCAGAACTAAGCGGCGATATCGTCGATCGTGGTATTGTACTAACCGGTGGTGGAGCACTTATTCAAGGATTCAAAGAATGGTTAGTTGAACGGATTGATGTCCCCGTACATATGGCGCCGGAACCACTTAAATCCGTAGCAATCGGAACTGGCAAATCACTCGACTATATAAAAATGATTTCTAAATAATAAACAGACCGCTAACGTTGATTTTTGTATCACTCCCCAAATGGTCAGATTTCTACATTCAAAAATGGCTTAATACCAATGATAACAAGAAACATGAACGATCAAGATAACAAAACAAAACAAAAGAATATTATATTTTTTAGGGGCATTTTAGGGGCGTGAAAAAAAAAAAGACCATTTTGCATTAGGGGCAAAATGGTCTTTTTTTATATGTTTTTATCTCGTAACAAACATGTATAAAAAAACAGACTACACCCCAAAATTTCTGTAGTCTGTTTCTTTTGCTCTTCATTTTTCCATCATGGATTCAAAAAACAAATCCAGTAACTTGTCTCCTTTTTCTTGTTGTTCTTTTAAATGTTGCTCTGCATGTTGCACAAATTTCCGCGCATCTTCAACAGCACGATTCAAACGGCGGCTGCATAAACCGCCTTCTTCACGAATATGACTAAGTAAGCCTTCGAAAATGTCTCCTTCTGCCTGTTCTAGCTCCTGTGCCATTTTCCACACGTATTCTTTTTTTCCTTCTTCAAAATGGTTTAAATGCTCCCGCTCCTTTTCCAGTGTTTCTTTGGCTGCTTTTTGGCGAATTTGATTAAGCTCTAATTCTTGGATAAGCTCTTCTTGTTCCATCTTCTCCGCCCCCTTACACGTCAATACTGCCGCGCTTGAGTTGACCGATAAGTTCGGTTAAATTCGTCACTATTTTGTCCGCCAACTTGTCCAATGCCTCAACCGCTACAGCTTTGTTGTCGCTTAGTTGATATTTTATATCTTTGAAAACAGCTCGGGAACTTTCATAAATGTTAACCGATGCCTTATTCAGTGCGATCACGTTTTGGAATTGCGTTCCCTCAAATAGCGCGGTATCAATATAAGGGCGGTAGGCTTCTAGCACATCATGCAAGCCACCCCCGCGTAAAGAGCGCACAGCGGTTTTGATGGATTCAAGTGCTGTTTGGTAAGGTTTTAGCGCGTTAATAGCTTGAGTAAGTAAAATGGGAATAGCCTCGTCTAAATTTGTAAAAGGAACATTAAGACGTTCAAACGTTCCCCGCGCGTTTTTTAGTCCTTGGATAAAATCGTCCACAGTTTCGTCTAATAAGCTTAATGTACTTGAAAAATGACTAATAACGGGGTCAAGGGAGGACACAGCATCTTCACTAAATCGCTTATAATTATTATCTAGTAATTTCTGCTTTTTCCCCATGCCATCCTTAAGCGCTTTTGATTCTTGTAACGTAAAATCCGAAGTGGCAGGCGGTGCGGATGCGCGTTCTACTTTTTCAGTAGCGGTTAACAGCTTATCCGCTTTTTCTAGCTCTTTCGATACATAAGTAACCTGTGTCCCGAAGGTCACAATTTGATTGGTCACGACCTCTTTATTTTCATCTATAATTTTATAATGGGCTTTCAGTTCTGCCACCATACCATCATTGAAGAATTCGTTATCTATCCCTTTAAAGAGTTGAGGAACAGCGTACTTTTTAAGTGCATTTAGCTGGGTGATAATGTCATCTAGTTGTGTGACGGTATTGACAATAAGAATGGGTAAATCGACGGACGTCGCGATTAAACCGTCAAATTTTCCCAAAAAGTTCAATAAAAAGTCGGTAACGACAGACGACGTTTGAAGCTTGTTTATCGCCTTGACTGCCATTGAAATTGCCGGGTTCCCCGATTCTATCGTGTCGCGTAGAAACTCATAGCCCGCCATTGTCGTCAAGGCTTTTCCGAAGCTCCCTTGTCCGATTAAATCGTCAAAACTGTCTGTTAGCTTCGTTGTTCGGTCGTCTAGCTTGTTGCCTTCTCGTTCGACAATATCGACCGCATGGTCAACGTGAGACTGGGCGGTGGTAATTTGTCCTTTCATTTTCGATACCATGGCATCCGCTAAGATTTGCATATTTTCAGGGTTAACATCTATCTTATTCCCTTTTCCGCCTGTGAGCACTTCCCCACTCCAAACGCCAACGGGCAAATAGGCATCAGCATCGATGAGGACTTCTTCTCCGTCTATTTTGATGGGGTCGGCATAACCCGTGTGGTTGGACGCGAGTGTCGCAAATAAAGGCATATTGTTTTTCACGATTACATTTTTACCCGGCAAACGTTTCATGTACCTCGCACTTCGTTCACCTAGCGTTAACGGGTCGTATTCACTCATGTAGTTGGTTATATCGGGATTTTTTTGCGAATATTTTCCGTCTGGCAAAATAGCAGGGTTATACGTCACACTTTTAACCTCATTGTTAGACGCCACGTAGTTTCCAAGCCCTCCACCTAAAGAGTTTCCTCCAACATAGCTAATTTTATATTTTTTACTCATCTTCTTATAGGCTTTATCTGCCGCTTTTAATTGTTCGTCGGGGATATTTCCGGGCAAGGTTGCGTCGGTGATAATGTCCTTACCGCCATTTTTTTGTCCTTGCGTTCCTTGGAAAATCATACCGACTTCGCCAGTTTTTGTGTTTTCCACAATCATGTAATCGAGCCCAGATTTAGTGTTATATTTTCCTTCTTTAACTCGATAAGTTTTTACTTGACCATTAACATCTATAAATTCATCTCGTTTAGGTTCTTCATAAACTACTCTGCCACTCATTTCTATAATATCTAAGTCAGATGTTCTTAGCTTTTCTGATGTTGGCACTTTTTACCATTCCTTTCTTTATTTTTGGATATCACCAGTCTCTATGTTGTCCCCATCTGGTTGACCCACACGGTTTACGATAAAATTCTTATAAATAGACGTACTATATGTAGCTTTAGGAAGTCCCTCTTCATTTTTTAAGTCTTTTCCAATTTCATCTGCCACTTCTTGTTTAGGTAAACCAGCATCGATATTAAAATAATGTATTGCAACATACATTTTTTCTGTTTCCTTCTCAAATAATTCCCGCAACTCTATCGAAGAGATGTTCGGATTTTGCAAATAAGCGTTATAAACCGCCTTAAACTCTCCAGCTATAGGAACAAAATAATAACTTTGTTCATACCCTGATGATTGTGTCTTATCTATGGTTTTTTGGTTGAGTCCTTGTAATTTATATTTTTTCGCCTCTTTTTCCACAAAAGCATCTAGCCGTTCAAATTCTGCCGTGTATGCTTTAACATACAAGCCACTAAGAATCGCGCCCTCTACTTCTCCTTCTTGCGAATACACGTTGGACGGTGGGTCTAATTCTTTTTTCATCATATCAAACCCGACGATGACAGAAGTATGAAATTGAATGGGCTCTTCTGCCTCCACTTTGACCACTGCGGCATCTCTAGCAGGTACAACATTATTCACTTTTACATCAGTTTTATATTTATCTTTCATGTATGCGATTGCCCGTTTTTTAATTTCGGCTTCGTTCTTTTCGACAATTGGTTTAGACTTATCACCATCAACCAAGCTAAACCCCTGCCCTTTATAGTCCGCAACGGGTGTTGTCCCGTCGTCTGCTTTCTTTTCTTTTTCGTTTGAATTTCCCATAAATGAACACCCTCCCAGTAAAATAGATAAACCAACTATAGAAATCGCCATTTTTTTGAAGTCCATCTTCACGCCCCTTTTCTCTGTTTATATGAGAAATGCCTCTTATAGTATACAATAAGAGGCACTCTTTTAGAAGTAGAATCCAAAGTTTTCAGACTACTAATTCATTTTCGAAACACTACACATAATAAACTCTAAATTCTCTTTTATATCTTCGATTTTTGCCTTTTTCATTTTTCGTATGATAACCTCCTGTTCCCGTTACTTGACTATCAGTTCCTTTCACAATACTACCTTTAGGGAATAGCCCAGTTAAAACACTGAATTTATTTTCTTGCCAAACCCAATAGGATAAAAAATAGTATTTTTCTCCTGTATTACGATCATGTACAAATGTATGTTGGTTTCTTTTCGGTTTCAATAGCCTCTTTAATAATTTTTCAGGATTGTACGTTCTTTTATCATTTATTTTTCGAAGAAGAACCAAGATCATTTTTTCTAGCAATTTCATAATTGCATAAATGAAAGCTAGGCAAGCAACGAAATATAAAATGTATTTCCCAAATTGAATCCACTCTTGTTCCATCAAATAACACCTCTTTTATTTAAATACAAGCTGGAACAGATTGACTAGGCAAGAGAAAATGAGACGACACTATAGTAGAAAAAACAACAGCTTTTTAAATTTTTTCCTTTTATTGCTCTCTAAGTTTCGCTAGATCGACAGGATCTCCATATTTTTCCATGACTTTTTCTTTCGCTTCCTGTATAGCTTTTTGTGCTTCTTCTTTTTTATACCCAGCTTTTATAGCCATCTCCACTTCCAATAACGCCATTTTCTGACTATTCTCCATGTAGGTTGGTTGATCAAAAGACTGATCCAACTGTGCGCGAACCTCTTTACCATTCGTTTCGTTTAGCGTTAAAATGATCGCCCGCTGCTTTTGAACTGTATCTAACACATATTGGTAAGCTTCTTTGTATTTTTTCAATAAATCAGGATCCACACCCAAGCGCTCGAACTTCCGCATTCCTTCCTCTGATTCTTTATGAATCGCTGTATAGCGTTTGTCTAAGAATTCATTCGATAACTCTTGAACAAACCCATATGTATCACGATTCATTCCCTCTTGGATATTGTAACCAATGTTTCCATCCATATTGTCTAAATAAATGATTTCTGCCATGGTTTTCTCCATCGTTTGAGTAAAATCAGCGAGAGAAAAAGAAATCTTCTTTTCCTTTTTTGGCTGTTTGTGTACCACAGTGGATTTTTCCTTGCTTGCCTCTTTTTTGTCAGTCGTTTCTTCTCCGCACCCTGCCAAACTTAAGACTAAACTTGGAACTAAAATAGCTCCCATGATCCCTTTTTTCAATGAAATTATCTCCTCTTTATGTATTGTTTTCTTGCAAGTATAATATACCATATTTTAGAAATGAAATTGTGTCGAATTTATGAACTTTTTATTGAATCATATACAAAAAATACCACCAACTTGTGGAAGCTGATGGTAAAAAAGGATTAAGTACCTGATGAATGGATAAAAATAATCGCTAAGGATTCCCCTACCTAATGAGATAAGGGGAATCTGTTACTTTACCCAAACTTATTATAACATATTTCCTTGTTTTATAGCGTGACAATTTTGTGAACTCTTGTTGAAAAACACAAAAGTGATACACTCCCTATAAAGTAGACACTAGGAATAAAAAATCTAGTTCACTTTAGAAGGAGTGTATTTTGTTATG
>NZ_JAATJW010000065.1 GCF_011800755.1 Listeria valentina | reverse complement strand
CAGGATCAAACTCTCTTTAAAATAAAATTGAATTTGAATACTTATCCAACACCGTGAATAAGTGTCCTTAGCGTCAATATTGACTTTGCTAGCTTATTTACTAGTTTTGTTTTGGAAATCGCTCTCGATTTCCTGCCCTGCGAATTGATTGGTGAAACATACTGTTTCATCGCTTTTTCGTCTTCTTTTTGTTCAGTTTTCAAAGGTCATTCTTTCTTCATTGCCTTTTTATCAGCAACTCTTTCATATTACACTAGCCAGAGATAAAAGTCAACAACTTTCTAAAAAAAACGTTGAAGAAATTTTCTTCTTTTACCGCCATCTCTCGCTGGCACGTTTATTAATATATCATGTTTTACAAGGGTTTGCAAGTAAAATTCTAAAAAAGTTTTCGTTTGTACAAAATTGTTTGCAACAGAAAATAATTGCATCTAAATTACTCACGAATAAAGTTTATGTTCCCAGAAAATTTTTGCTCTCTTTTTATATACTATTTTTATCATTGAATAAGCAGTATCTTCTTGATCATAAAGGAAAACCTGATGAATTAGTTATTTATAGAAGGAATTGACGCTGTTTTTTGGATGAAAGACTTTTTTGTTCTTCTATTTTTAGCTATACAACCAGATAAATTGAACTTATATTACGCATAAAAAGGGATCACACTGAACGCAGACTCTCTGCAAACACTATCAATTCTTGCTTTGAAACTCGAAGACTAGAATTTGAGAAGCTTATTTTACCTCTTCGTATTGTATATTGAACACAGAATTAACTTTAATTACAGAACGCTTTCTACAAATCCTTTTTGATTACCCTCCTACTTTCTCCCGTTCGAAAACGTAAATTAATTTTGTTATATGTTCATAAATGTATAAAATTTACTGTTTTTTCGATAAACTTAAAATTTTTAGTTATATTTAATATATTTTGGTTGCGTTTTGTGCTATTATTAACATCTAATAAATAGTAAGGAGATGAAACCATGAAGGACTTTTCAGCAACAGTACAATATTTAACACCTAAAATGGTCACACCTTTTATTCCTGCTTCAAAAACTCCTTCTATTCTGGCTTCTTTCGTCAGCAGTAGATATCTTTAGCGTCGAAAACGTTAAAACCTCACGTAATACTAAACTATTTAAAACTAACGGAGAGTGATCAACATGAAAAAGCAAAAAATTAACTGTCTATTGCCAACTTTAGGGAGTCTTTCTCTAGCGTTTATTTTGGCGGTTGCTACCCCCGGAGTCGTCTCCCATGCCGCTATTTTTGGGGGTTCATCTGTCGTCGGCACCCAAAACGGAAATACTTCAGTTACTAATTCAACAAACAGCAACGTTATCCACGGTTCTGGAAATGTTGTTAGTAAGTACCGAGAAGTTCCGGCTAACTTTTCAGTTTCTGGCGTATCGGATTCAAGTAGCATTCGAGTAAATGTTATTCCTAGTGCTAAAAACGAGGTCCAAGTCACTGCGGAAGATAATATCCTTCCATATGTAGAAACATTCTTCACAAACGATAAACTAACAGTTAAATTAACAGACGGTTATTCGATTAATTCAACTAAACCAATTACGGTTAATCTATATTCTTCTATGGGACTACAAAACATTTCTGCTTCAAGCAGCTCAGTTGTGACTGTTCAAGGAAAAATTACTGCAACAAACCTTAAGGTAAATGCTTCATCAAGTGCTCGTGTAAATTTAAATCGCCTTGATGTAACAAACTTATCGGTAAAGGCCACTTCGAGTGCTTCCGTAACCGCTACCCAATCAAGTTCAATTAGCTCTCTCGATTTGAACAGCTCTTCAAGCGCTGTTGTTGACTTGTCCAAAATTACTGCAAAAACAGGAAAAATCACTGCAACGACAAGCTCAAATTCTAAAGTTAACATTGAAAAGGTTCAAAGCCAACACGTTAATACAAGTGCTCACTTAACTAATCTTGCGCCTCAACAAAGCACCACAAGCAAACCCGCTGTAACTAAACCAAGTCAAGCAAAAACTACGCCTGTTAAAAATCCTTGGGGCAACTGGTTTACTCGACCTACACATTTTTATTTCTACTGGTAATAAGAAAGCCAAGGTTTATCTCAAACCTTGGCTTTTTCATTGATAAAGTTTTACTCTTCGTTTCCCGAATAAAGAGAGAACCTTTCCGCTCGGTAGCTCCAAGCTGATGAAGGGAAATCCGAAAGCCGGAGTTCATAAACTACTTTACCATTTTTATCAACTTCAACAATCCTACTTTCCTTTCCCTCAGCTAAATAACCGAAGTTCACCAATCTATTGCCCGTCATCGGCATATACCTTGCGCTACCGATAATATTCGTAAAATATTCCTCCCCTCGATCTTTCCCATAAGACCAAACTTCTTCGATAGTTTTATTTTTTTCATTAATCCTGTACTGAATAGCTTGACTATATTTTTTCGACTCTCGTGTGTCTCCTCGACTTACTACAACATTATTGTCATACAAAAGAATATCCACTGTTTCATCATTGTTATCTTGATCCGGTAAGACGATTGGCGCATGCTGTCCTGCCGGAAATTTCATGTCATTGTCGACGCTTTTTAACAAATATTTTTGATAGTTTACTGGCCAACCTTCATCATCCGATAATATCCATTTAATTTGACCAGTCTCATAATCGAGTTTCATGATTGTATCTTGATTCCTCCCAGAAATGATAATACTATCATCGCTTGTGTCATAAACAACTGCATTTTGATGGAACCAATCTATTTTCCCGTCCCCTCTCGCTGAAAAACTCTTATAAAATTTAGCTGGTAAAATATTCTTCAAATCAATTTCCTTTACAACCTCTCCTGTGTTTCGATTGATTTCAATCATCGTATCTTCCATATATTTTGTTTCATCATTAATAGTTAGTAATAAATTCCCTGACGGAAGCTCAATCGCATCATGATGGATCGCAGATTTCTGAGAAGAACCAGATGTTTCACTTTCAGCGTCACTTTTCATTTTATAAGCACGATAGATTTTACCAACATAATCCGTTTCAAGTAATAATGAGTAAGTATCATCGTTATTTTCATATTTTGTTAAATATAAAAGATGCCCATTTTTCAATTCTTTAAATACATGACTGTTATACTTGGTTGAATAATAACGGACTTCTCCTGCAGAATCGACTCCATATACCCATTTTGTACTTGGCACAACAAAAGTAAGTGAACTATCCGTCTGCTCCATTTTTGTTGTATTTGCTTTTGTAACATCTAGTTTTGTAAAATCTTTCGGAAGTGCTTTCGTTTGAATGGAAACCACCTTCGTTGCTTTCATACCATCTTTCGTTTCTGCGGTTATAGTTACAGTATTATTTTTATTCGCATATAAACCTAAGATAGAAAGATGGTGTTTCGTTTTATATGACGAATTAGAGGTTTTAATGGTTGTTTCTGCTGTTTTACCTTTTACTTCAAGCGAGATTTTAGTCGGCTCCTCCGTTTCAAAAATTGCAACTGCAGATAATGGCGCAGTTCCATAAGGATTAAGTTTTATGTAAGGGCTTTCGAACGTCGCTTCTTTACTATCTTTGGCCATTTTTTCATCAATTTTTTCCTGCTCTGAGATGAGCGTTTTATCTAACAGATAGTTATTACTTGCCGCCTCTTCTTTATTTATACTAACCGTTAAAAGGATTCCACCAAATAGCACAATAATAATCAGATACATCCAGTTTTTTCGAATAAATTGCATTGAATCCCCCCGTACATTCATTTGCCTCCCATTTTACAAGATAATTATGAATAAATTATGACAAAACATGAAAACAATTACTTTTTCTAGAAACTAAAAGGTTATTTTTGCCTATTTCACGAGAAATCACCAGCTGATTTTTTCTTACCAATATAATAATTTACAAATACCCTGAATAATACTGCCAAAAACGCATTTCGTTCCTCTTTTTGTATAGATAAAAAGAAAGGGAGCAAATCTCCTAGCTTGATTCGTTCCCTTTCCATCCCTAAATTATTGAAATTGAATCGCTCCCGATTTTGTTTGGGCTTGAATGTCTACTTGTACAGATGATTTTTCAGATTGACTTGATTTACGATGTTCCCTATTGATCCTCAATTCACTCTTGGGCGCTTTAATGCTTCCGCTGTCAGACTTTAAATCAAATGTATAGTCCTTATCGTCAAGCATTTTAATTTGGATAGCCCCACTTTCACTTTTCCACTTTGATGGAGCTCCAATTTTAACAAACGAGGTATTGATTTCTCCTGACTTCGTTTCAAAGTGTCCGCTTCCTGTCAATTTTCGCCCTGAGAGCGATCCACTTTGAGTTTCTATAGATGCGTTCCTTAAATTCATTTTTGACAAATCGACAGCTCCGCTTTCTGTTTTTACCACCAATTTTTTTGAATAGTTCTTAGGAATTTCAATTGCAACTTTAACATTTGATGGAAATATTTTTTGCCATACCACTCTAGAATCCGATCCTTGCTTAAATCGAAGTGTTTGCTTTGTTTTTTCGACTACATTCTGATACGAATAGTTGGCCTGTGTAATTACTTTGATGTTGTCTGAATTCCCTTCGCTAACCTTTACTTCAGCACTCTCCATATCAATGACTAAATCCTTGCCGCTTGTGTAATTCGCCTCAATCGCGGGTTTTTCTTGGGTAAATACGTAAGCCGCTCCAAAATATAATGCCGCAAGCACAAGTAAGCTAGTCGCAATCCCGATCATCCATTTTTTCATCTGTTCTCCTCCGTCACTGCCTTTAATCCTGTTGAATATATCAACAAATGCGTGTCTATTAACTGTTCAAACTCCAGCTGATTTTCTGTCGAATTTAATAAATCTGCTATTCCATGAATTAGATATCTTGCAATTAATTTCGCCTCTGACTTTTCTAAATGTGTTAGTCGTTCTTTTCCTTTGCCTGTCATAAAAATATCCTGTGTCACTTCATAGGTCAATCGCTCCAATTCTTGTTCAGCTGATGCGAACTGGCTTCCCTCACTGTAATTGAATAGTAAATTCATTTCATCTCGCTTTAATTTAAAAAACTGGATAAGTTCCGCTTCAATTTGAGAATAATATTTTGGCGTTCTCTCCTTCTCAGCTTCACGCTGTTCATATTTTTTCTTCATTTTCTCGAGTTCAGCTTGATAAATTTCATAAGAAGGTCGCACAATTTCCTCAAACAAAGCTTCTTTATTTTTGTAATAGCGGTATAGATTTCCACTACTCATTTCTGCTTGTACAGCAATTTTTCGGATTGATGACTTGGCATAGCCTTCTTTCTTAAATGCTTTTCGTGCCGCTTCTATGATCTTTTTTCGTACCTCTTCTTTTAAAACCTGCAAAAGAAATCACCCGTTCATTTTTGATTTATTATAGCCCTCTCTTTATTGATTGTCAATAAATTAAAAACCTGAGATATGCCCAGAAGCATATCTCAGGTTTTAAGCCTAATCAAATTCAGCGAAGTCCCGCCGCTCGTTTTTACAAATATTTACGTTGTGATTTCTTCGGTCTTACATATAAGCCCAGTTTTTCCTGTTCTTTTGTGAGCGATATATAAAGCGAAACTATCATCAGTAAAATCACGATCGAAAACGGAAAAGCGACAATTATTGCTGCATTTTGTAAGCCTTGCAAGCCACCAGCAAATAGTAACGTACTCGCAATGCCTGCTTGCAGAATCCCCCAGATGAGTTTGATTTGGAAACTCGGGTTCATTACTCCATTCGTCGTTTGAATTCCTAGAACAAATGTTGCTGAATCTGCTGACGTCACGAAGAACACTGCAATTAAAATGATCGCTACAACAGAAAGCAAGGTACTCCACGGCAATTCATTAAAGGCTCCGAATAAGACTTGCTCCGTCGGTAAGTTTTTCAGTGCCGAATTCGCCGTTTCCTGCACATCAATTGCCGTCCCACCGAAAACTGCAAACCAAAGCGTACTCACAATCGTTGGGAGGACGATAACACCCAGTAAAAATTCGCGGATCGTCCGTCCTTTTGAAATTCGTGCGATGAAAAAGCCAACAAATGGTGACCAGGACATCCACCAAGCCCAGTAAAAGATCGTCCAACTATTTATCCATTCACGCCCAGCTGCATCTCCCGGCGCAGTTCGGAAACTCATTTGCACAAAATTTTGCAAGTAAGCACCAAAACCATTAGTAAATTCATTCATGATTTTTACAGTCGGTCCTAAAAACAAGGTAAGCACAAGCAAAATAGCCGCAATGTATAAATTAACATTACTCAAAAGCTGAATGCCTTTATTTAGGCCTGTCGAAGCAGAGATCATAAATAAAATGGTAACGATAATGATGATGATCATTTGAACGGTGAAATTAACAGGAACATCTGCTAAGTAAGCGAGGCCCCCATTGATCTGCTGAGCTCCTAGCCCGAGGGTTGTAGCTACACCGATAACCGTCGCAAAAACAGCAATAATATCTACTACATGGGCTAACCAGCCATTCGATTGTTTACGCAACACCGGATATAGCGTAGCGCTAATTAAACCTGGTGCTTTTTTTCTAAATTTAAAATAAGCAAGTGCAAGCGCTACAACTGCATAAATCGCCCACGCGGAAATCCCCCAGTGAAAAAAGGTATAGCGTAGAGATTGTGTTAAAGCAGTTTGTGTGCCCACTTCTCCTCCCGGCGCATTTATTGCAAAGTGTGAAAGTGGTTCCGCCGCGCCCCAAAACACGAGACCAATCCCCATTCCAGCACTAAATAACATGGCAAACCACGAACGATTGCTATATTCTGGCACATCATCTGGTTGTCCTAGGCGAATCGCTCCTATTGGACTTAAAATAAGGAAAATACAAAAGGCAACGATCACAACAACGACCAGTAAGTAATACCAGCCAAATGTTGAGGTTAAAAAGCTTTGAATATTGGCGGTAATTTTTTCAAATCCTTTTGGAAAGATGGTTCCCAGTAAAACAGCGGATAGTACCAAGAAAAAGGAAACCCAAAAAACTACTCCTGTCTTCTTCATAAGCAACTCCTTTATTTTTCTTTCCCCCGTAACTCTTCAAACATAAAAGGTGTTGATTCTTCATGACTAAATTTTAGTATTTTTTCTTTTTGTGTAATTGCGCTATGCTGTCCCGTTGCGCGCCCCCTCCCCAAATACACTCCGTCTTTCTATCAGTCACTCTAGTACAAGGGAATTAATAGTTCCATTTTATCATAACATAGATTTCACCTCACGCGTGACCAGTTCTTTTTGCAAGAAACACGGGAGAGTCTTCTAAAAATTGATCAGCCTTGGCGCAATAAAAAAGCTACCTGCGCGCGGTCGCGCGTAGGTAGCGGCTTCTCTTACTTATTTTTTTCTAGCCAATTATGCAATCGATTTAAAACTTTTTCGCGTCCAAGTACTTCGATCGCAAGTGGAAGTTCTGGTCCGTGCATTTCTCCCGTAGTTACAATCCGAATTGGCATAAACAAACCTTTCCCTTTCACACCCGTTTCTTTTTGCACTCGTTTAATCGCAGCTTTCACTTCGTCTGCTTCAAACGGTTCCAGCGCTTCTGCTTCTTTTGCGAAAGCTTCAATCACTGTTGGCACCGTTTCAGCGGCAAGCACTTCTTTTTCTTCTTCATCAAATGTCATTTCGCTTGCATCCGCAAAGAACATTTCCGATAAACCAACGATTTCTGCGCCATAACTCATTTGTTCATGATAAAGCGAAACCAGTTTATGCACCCAATCGCGTTCCGCGTCGCTCATTTCTTTCGAAACTACACCCGCTTCTTGAAGATGAGGCAAAGCAAGTTCTACTACATCATTTAACGGAAGTTTCTTCACATATTGGTTGTTCACCCACGTTAATTTTTGCTTATCAAACAGCGCAGGTGATTTCGATAGGCGGTTTGGATCAAAAATCTTGATGAATTCTTCTTTAGAAAAGATTTCTTCTTCCCCTTCTGGAGACCACCCCAGCATAGCGATGAAGTTAAATAGCGCTTCCGGCAAGTAGCCTAGATCACGGTATTGCTCGATAAATTGAATAATCGAACCATCTCGCTTACTCAATTTACGGCGGCTTTCATTGACAATCAATGTCATGTGTCCAAAAGTTGGCGGTTCCCATCCAAATGCATTATAAATCATGATTTGTTTCGGCGTATTCGAAATATGATCATCACCACGCAAAACGTGTGTCATTTCCATCAAATGGTCATCCACAGCTACTGCAAAGTTGTAAGTAGGCATACCATCTTTTTTCGCGATAACAAAATCGCCAATTCCGTTTGTATCAAAGGACACGTCATCTTTTACCATGTCGTTAAAAGTGATCGTTTCATTTTCTGGAACAAGAAAGCGAATGCTTGGTTTTAAGCCTTGCGCTTCTTTTTCAGCACGTTCTGCTTCGGTTAAGTGACGGCATTTCCCGCTATAACGAGGCATTTCGCCACGTGCTTTTTGCGCTTCACGTTCTGCTTCTAGTTCTTCTTCCGTGCAATAGCATTTATAAGCTTTACCTTCGTTTAAAAGTTGTTCAATGAGCGGATCATAAATATGCATTCTTTCTGATTGACGATATGGACCAAAGTTCCCTGGCTTGTCCACACCTTCATCCCAATCAATTCCAAGCCACTTCAAATTCCGCATTTGACTTTCTTCGCCGCCTTCAACGTTTCGTTTTGCGTCGGTATCTTCAATCCGAATCACAAAATCCCCACCATTATGACGTGCAAATAAATAATTGAAAAGAGCGGTGCGCGCATTCCCAATATGCAGATAACCAGTTGGACTTGGCGCATAGCGTACTCGTACTTTTTTATTGTCTGACAAAATCCTTCACTCCTCGTTTTTATTTTTCAAGCAAAACAACTGCTAAACTTATAATCCCTTCACCTCGACCAACAAAGCCGAGTTTTTCAGAAGTTGTTGCTTTTACATTCACTTGATCCAGTTCAGCATCAAGCAACTCAGCAATTCGAGCCCGCATCGCATCAATGTGACTCGCCATCCTAGGCTGTTCCGCGATAATCGTGCAATCCAAATTAGAGAGACGATAACCTTCTCGCTTCACTTCTAAGAAAACCTTGCGAAGCAGCTCAGCAGAATCAGCATCTTTGTATGCAGCATCTGTATCCGGAAAAAAGTATCCAATATCTCGCTTGGCAACTGCGCCAATGACGGCATCCGTTATAGCGTGTAACAATACATCCGCATCACTATGCCCGAGCAACCCTTTTTCATGCGGAATATCGATACCACCAATGATGAGTTTTCTTCCCTCGACCAGCTGATGCACATCATAACCTTGTCCAATTCGAATCAATGCTTATTCTCCTCCAATTCTTCTAAAATCGCTTGCGCGAGCGGCATATCTTCCGGCGTCGTGATTTTAATGTTGTAGTAACTTCCTTCAACCACTTGGATGGGCACATCGAGGCGTTCAACGAGACTCGCCTCATCCGTTCCAAGAAAATCATCAATCGCCGCTTTTGCGTGAGCCTCTTTCAACGTTTCTTGCTTAAATGCTTGTGGAGTTTGAACTTGCCAGAGATTTTCCCGATCAACGGTTTTCTGCACGACCCCTCGCTCCACTCGCTTCACCGTATCTTTGACTTTCACAGCACAGATGGCAGCTCCCTCGCGGCTCGCCGCTTCACATAAACGGTCAATCATCGCTAGCGAAACAAAAGGACGCGCACCGTCATGCACAAGGACAAGTTCAGATGCGCCACACTTAGCAAGACCGTTTTTGACACTATGCTGTCGCTCGACTCCGCCTGGAACAACTTCAATTTGAGCAAGTTCAGAAGCAGAAAGTGCCATTTTTCCAAGAAAATGCTGCACAATAGGCTTTTCGTCAGCCTGACAAACGATAACAATATGTTTGCAACGTGAATCGGCCAGAAAAGGCTTAAGCGCATGAACAAAAATCGGTTCACTAGCTAGCTCAAGCCACATTTTATTTTGATCTGTGTTCATTCGCTTTCCTTGCCCAGCAGCAAGAAAAATCAGTTCATAGTCCATTTCATTAGCTCCTGAATCCTATCTTAATTCGGTTTCGCAAAAATCATTCGCCCAGCAGAAGTTTGAAGTACACTTGTTACTTCTACATCAATTGCTTCATTGATAAACCGGTGACCATCTTCAACAACAATCATCGTTCCGTCATCTAAATAAGCCACGCCTTGATTATGTTCCTTCCCGTCTTTCACAACTAGAACATTCATCGTTTCTCCCGGTAAGACAACAGGTTTCACCGCATTAGCTAAGTCATTGATATTTAATACCGGCACATTTTGAAACTCACAAACTTTATTCAAGTTGTAGTCATTCGTAACCACTGTTCCATTCATGTTTTTAGCCAGCTTCACAAGTTTTGCATCCACTTCAGGAATATCTTCAAAGTCGCCTTCATACATTTCAACTCGAATATTTTCCTCTTTTTGAATGCGATTTAAAATATCAAGCCCTCTTCGCCCACGCGTTCTTTTTAGCGTGTCTGATGAATCAGCAATGTGTTGCAGTTCTGCCAGCACAAAGAGCGGGATAACAATCGTTCCATTTAAAAAGCCGGTCATCAGAATATCCGCGATTCTCCCGTCAATTATAACACTCGTGTCGAGAATTTTATAGTTCTCTGCAGCTGATTGATTCGCATTTGCTTGACCAGCAGCCAGTTTTTTACGTGCATTTTTCCCAGCGAACAACGATCCAAGTTCATTTCTACGGCTCACGCCAACTCGAAACCCTAGATAGCTAAGTAAAAGTGTTAAAACAACTGGAACAACAGAATCTACAATCGGAATTTTCGTTTGACTAAACGCATTTCCAGCAAAAAATGCAATGACTAGCCCGATGATAAGACCAAGTCCCCCGTATGCAATTGTTGCGCCAGAAATACGTGTTAATCGTTCCTCAAGCCAATTAAGCGCGGATTCTACATATTTCACCGCCCAAAAAGTAATAAGATAAAATATAAGTGCACCAACCAGAGCATTGGAATAAGGATTGTTCAACCATAAATGATGTCCGATTCCGATTTTCTCATAGACACCTGGCAATATAAAAACGCCTGACGTTCCTCCGAGCAAAATAAAACATACTCGAATAATCCATTTTAGCATCTTCACGCCTCCTTTCATTTTCATTGTAAAAAGTGTAACATGTTTCCTATCCATTTTACACTAAATCTCAGACGAACAGCAACCTTTCTCTTTGCAAAAAAGAAGCAGACCGAGATCTGCTTCCAATCATTTTGGAAGAGCTTGTTGCAAAGCTTCAGCAATCGTTGCAACCCGAACAATTTCAACGGATTTTGGAACTTTAAATTCCCCACCATTGTTCGCTGGAATAAAGATACGTTTAAAGCCTAATTTGCTAGCTTCTTTGACGCGCTCTTCAATGCGAGCAACACTTCTTATTTCACCAGTAAGCCCAAGTTCGCCAATAAAACAATCCGTACTTTTCGTTGGCCGGTCATGATAACTGGAAGCCACACTAACCGCAATCGCCAAATCGACCGCAGGCTCATCTAGCTTAACACCGCCCGCTGCTTTTAAATAAGCATCCTGATTTTGCAGAAGCAATCCCACGCGTTTCTCGAGGACCGCCATAATAAGAGAAACTTTATTATAATCAAGCCCCGTCGCCATCCGCTTTGCATTCCCAAACATCGTTGGAGAAACAAGCGCCTGAATTTCCACAAGAACAGGGCGCGTCCCTTCCATAGACGCCACAACCGTCGAGCCAGACGCGTTATCCAAGCGTTCCTCAAGAAATACTTCAGACGGATTAGCCACTTCCACTAAACCGACATCACGCATTTCAAAAATCCCAATTTCATTGGTTGATCCAAAGCGATTTTTAACTGCGCGCAAAATTCGGTAAGCATGATGCCGTTCACCTTCGAAATAAAGTACCGTATCCACCATATGTTCAAGCAAACGCGGCCCAGCGATAGCCCCTTCTTTCGTCACATGCCCGACGATAAATACAGTGATATTTTGCATTTTTGCGATTCGCATGAGCGCCGCTGTTGATTCTCGCACTTGAGAAACACTCCCTGCCGCGCTTGTCACATCAGGATGATACACTGTTTGAATCGAATCAATAATTACGAAATCCGGCTTAATAAAATCAATCGTCGCTTGGATGGCTTCAAGATTTGTTTCCGCATATAAATACAGATTGTCACCAGAAACCTGAAGACGCTCCGCTCGAAGTTTCGTTTGTTTAACCGATTCTTCCCCAGAAATATAGAGCACTTTTTTATCAGCTAGCGTAAGCTCCGCAGAAACTTGAAGGAGCAAAGTTGATTTCCCGATCCCGGGATCCCCGCCGACAAGTACCATAGAGCCTTCGACAACGCCACCACCAAGCACGCGATTTAGTTCAGGCATCTTCGTTTGCACACGTTTTTCAGACTCACTCATAACATCTGTGATTCGCGTTGCCTTTGAAGGCTCACCTGTATGTTGAAAAGAACTACGCGTTGCCTTTTTAGAAGGTTCGAGCGCCTCCACCATTTGATTCCACTCGCCACAATTCGGACATTTCCCCATCCATTTAGGCGATTCATAACCGCAGGAACTGCAGACAAATTTTGTGGTTCGTTTTGCTTTTGCCATGTGTCATCCCCCATTCTTGCTTATTGTACCACAGAATGTTTGTTCGTGGTTTAGATTTTGCTAAACTTCTATTTTGGCAAGAAAAAACGGCTAGAAATGACGTTTTCGAGCCAGATCTCACTTTTCAATTGAATACAAAAATGGCAGACTTTTTCGTCTGCCATTTTCTAAATCTCATCCGCTTGTTGCGCCATAAATCAATATTTATTTCTCACTTCACGATAAAATTGATTATAGCGATTTTCTAACTCGGAATTAGTAGTATTTTTATCCTTAAGAAACAAAAAAGTATAAACCCAGAGACACATATCTACACTAAGTTTATTCAATAAACAACTGGAAATAATCCAGCTTTAGATATTACCATACCTTATACTTTGCTACAAACCTATACTTGAAAGTCAATGGACCTAATTGATTAAGCCTAATTTTATTATAACCCGTTTTTCGATATCCGTGAGCTACAGATAAATATTTACTAACCGCTCCAAATTTCGGTCCCCAATACGGTCCATAGCCATAATAAATTTTATAATGATAATTTTCTACTTGTCCCATGACCCTAGCCTCCGCTGAATTTGACAATGGAGCGAGAACAAGCATTACAGCTAAAGCAAACAAAATAATTACCTTTTTACATTTCATGTTGAAATCCACCTCTCTGATGTTTTTTGATCTCTATCATATTAACACAATCTAAGATCATCTAATAGTAAATATATTACAAAAAACAAAAAATATTG